>JBELAG010000155.1:0-13349 GCA_049509055.1 Solirubrobacteraceae bacterium | reverse complement strand
TTCACCCACCAAAAGCTTGCCGAGCAGCTCGACCGACTCCAAGAACCCCAGCGACCGCCTCCGCTGGCGCTCGCCGCCTAAACCTCGCCTAAACCGGAGCGGCACTTACGGCGGGCAGCACTAAGCAGGTGCTGGCCCGCCTTGAGGATCGCGGTTGACCACTCGCGGTGCTGAGCGTTCTCATCGCTGAGAGTCAGTAGCTCGCTGAACCCGAGGATCGCGGTCAGCGGCGTGCGCAGTTCGTGGCTGGTGCGCGACAGAAACTCGTTCTTGGCCTCGTTGGCGGCACGCAGCTGCTGGTTCATCTCCTGCAGCTCGGCTGACCGCCGCAGAATCTCGGATTGCATCTGCTCAGCACGGGCCCGCAACTCTCCGGCGATCGCCTCATGCTCACCCTCGCGCTGCTGGGCGTGCACGAACCCGGTCACGTCAGAAACCTGGTGGATGATGTAGCGCAGCCGTCGCAGATCGTCGAGCACCGGCGTGTTGGCCGGGCTCCAGTAGCGCACCGCAAAGCCTCCGCCGTCCTCCGGCGGGCGCCGAATGTCGTACTTCTGGACCGCCATGGTGTCGGGCACGAGGTCATGTGCGACCCGCGCCAGCGACCGCGAAAGATTGCCCTCGCCAGTCGCGCCGGCATCATCCGGGTTGTCAGGAAACACATCAAAGATGCCACGGCCCAGGATCTCGTTGCGGCGGGTCATCGTCGCCGCGAGATACGCGTCGCTGACCGCCACGATCCGCAACTCGGGATCGAGCACGAGATACAAGCCAGGCGCGGTCTCAAACAACGCCCGGAAGTCAGGCGGGGTCACGCGCTGCATTGAGCACCAGAGTACGCTCCGGCAGACGTATGCGTCAGTTGCCCGCCGTCTCGGTGCAGCGGCGCAGCGCTTACCGTCCGAGAGTACGACCGGTGCCCGACAACGTTTTGATCTGCGATGACAACCGCCAGGTCAGAGACCTGATCGCCGTGGTGCTCGGCTCTGAGAGCTATCGCCTACGCCACGCCGCCGACGGCCAAGCGGCCCTCAATGCCCTGGCCGAGGACCCAGCCGACCTGGTGATCCTCGACCTGCACGTGCCCGGTATCGACGGGCTGGCGATCCTGCAGACCATCCGCAGCGATCCGGCCCTGGCCGGAACCCGCGTGCTGCTGGTGACCGGCGACAGCGCGGCACTCGAGGCCGACTGGGGGCGCCAGCAGGGCGCCGACGCACACCTGTCTAAACCGTTCACACTCGACGCCCTCAAGGACACGGTGCGCGCCTTGCTCACACGCTGAAGCGGCGACGAACCCGCCCGCGTCGTCGTCAAGAGTGCAGCGCCTCAAGCCCAGCGCTCGGCCCGACGCAGCGGTTGGTCCTGTGGGCGGGTCGCCTCGCCCAGATCGAGTCTGGCGTTCTCGACACCAAATGCGAGAGCCGTCTGGGTATCGGGCCCGTAGCGAGCACGATCGGATCGATTGATCCGATCGTCACCGAGCTCGCGACCGACGGTTCGGGTCAAGCGCCTCGCCCACCTCACGGCTAAGGGAGGCACGGTGCGATGACGCTGGGCTGCCCGCTCACGGCGTGGATGCGAGGCGCTGCCGGTTGTCAGAGCTGCAGTGCAGCGGACGGTGGGCTGGCGGCTAGAGGCTCGGGTCGCCCGAAGTGGTAGCCCTGACCGTAGTCGACTCCGTAGCGCTGGAGCATCGCCCGGGTTGGCTCGTCTCTGACGTGTTCTGCCACCACCTCGGCGTTGAGGCCGTGGGCGACCTCGACGATCGCTTGGACGATCACCCGGTCGCTCGCGCTTTGGGCCAGCCCGTTGATGAAGCTGTCGTCGATCTTGATGAACTGGACGGCGACGCGTCTGAGGTAAGAGAATGATCCGAAGCCCGAGCCGAAGTCGTCGAGCGCAAGCCCGCAGCCAACCTCGCGCAATCCCCGGGCGAACCGTTGCGCGGCGTCGAGGTCGGTGATCGCGGCGGTCTCCGTGATCTCGATCGTCAGTCTCGCCGAGTCGACGCCGGCTGCTGAGATCTGCTGCTGGACGTAGCCGAGGATGTCAGGGTCGACCAGGGTGACGGCGGACACGTTGACGTGGTAGGCGGTGCGGCCGGCCGGGTCGGCTTTGATCAGCGCAATCGCGCGGGCGATGACGCGTCGGTCAATCTCCTCGATGAGGTGAAAGCGTTCTGCGGCGTAGATGAATGCGGCGGGCGAAATGAGTTCTTCGTCCTCGTGCAGCCGGATTAGCAGTTCAAACCGCCCGCCTGGGGGTCGTGCGATCCCGACAATCGGCTGGGCATAGAGTCGGAATCGGTGCTCGGCGAGCGCGGCGCGCAGACGCTCTGACCACGCAGCACGCGTCCCACCGCCCGAGCTGGGGTGTGCGGCGACGACCTGGTTTCGTCCCAGTCGCTTCGCGTCGTACATGGCGCTGTCGGCAGCGGCAAAGATGTCGGTCAGCGACAACTCGGGGTCGATCAGGGTGACGCCGATACTGCTCGTGGTTCGCACCGGCCGCCCGTCGATCACCATCTCGAAGGCGCCGATCGCCTCGCGCAGTGTCTCGGCCACCTGGGTGGCTTGGGTGATGTCGGCGTGGGGCATCAGGACCGCGAACTCGTCGCCGCCGAGGCGCGCGAGCACGTCGGTCTCGCGCAGCCGGCCGGCGAGCACGTGGGCCAGCGACGCGATCAGCTCGTCTCCGGCCTTGTGGCCGATGCTGTCGTTGATCTGCTTGAAGGTGTCGAGATCGCCGAGCAGCAGCGCGCCTGAGCCGCCGGGGTAGCGCAACGCGTGCGCGACGTGGCGCTGGAGCTCCTCGGTCAGGCGCCGGCGATTGAAGAGACCCGTGAGCAGGTCGTGATCGGCTAAGAACTTCAGCTCGTGTTCGATCGCTTGGCGATCGGTGATGTCGCGCGCGATCACGGCGACGCCGATCACCGCCCCGGCGGCGTCGCGAATTGCTGATGTCGTCACCGACGCTGGGAAGCGGGTCGCGTCGCTGCGCAGCTGCGCGGTTTCGAACTGCGTGGTGGTGTCACCGGCGAGGGCTCTGGCCCGAAGCTGGCGCTGATCGGGCCGGCATTCCTCTGGCGCAAGGATCTCCTCGCTCTGGCCGAGGACCTCCGCGGGCCGGTAGCCGTACAGTCGCTCCGCCGCCGGATTCCAGCTCGCGATCGTCCCGTCGGTGGTCAGTCCGATGATCGCGTCACCGGTGGATTGCACGATACCCGTCAGCCAGGCGCTCGCGGACTGGGCGCGGCGCAGCTCGGTGACGTCGCGCACGACCACCCCGACCACAGACCGAGCTCCGGCCTGCAGTGGGCGCAGCATGATCTCAGCCTCGAACTCCCGTCCGTCGCTGCGCACGCCGCGCAGGTCCATCCCCATGCCCATCGCGCGCTCCCGCGGGTCGCGCACGAATCCGGCGATTAGCTCATCGTGGCGCACCCTCAACCGTTCGGGGATCAGCCTGCCGACATGCATTCCCGCCAGTTCGTCGGGACCGTAGCCAAACAGCTCGACGGCCGCCTCATTGGTCAGCGCGATCCGATGGGCATCATCGACGATCAGAATCGCGTCAGGCTCTGACTCCACCAGATCCCGCATCAGCTCGTACATCTCGTCATCCCTGATCGCGCTCCTCGCGCTCCTCGTTCCTTTCAGTCGCGCGGGCGCGCTGGCGACCCTCGGTCTGATCTCGGAGCTCTCTCGGTAGCACACCCCAGGGGGTCGAGCCTATGGAGCAGGCGCGACGCCGCCCTGTCGCAGCTCACGATCAGACCCGCCGCGCGCGACCCAAGCGCCGGTAGCCGTCAGTCGGCGACCGTCAGGCTCGGGCCGTGTTACCAACCAATGCCCGTGCCGGGAGAACAACCGGTGACGAGCCGCGCAGACGACAAACCCGTTCGGCCCGGCCTCGGTCGACTGCACTCGTGGCGACCCTCCAAGCTTCTAGCCAGATCTACACCGCCTCGACCGCTCTTCGTCAGTATCTCGCAAACCCGATCATTGATCGGGATTCCCGGCTTGCTCTGGTTTTCAGTCTACCACTGAGAGGGACTGTAGCTTGCCGGCATCGCCTCGCGGGTGCGATCACACACCTGCAAAGACAAATCCGGATTCCCAACGGCAGCGCCGGCTGATGCTCTTGCGGTACTTCGATGACAACCGTGGAAGTGTAGGTGAGACCGAACGGTCAGTACTGGCTACGGCAAACACGCGACCAAGCGAGCCCCCGTGTCAACCGCGATTCGGGTCACCGAAGCCAGTCTGGCACCAAAACGGCAAAGGTGACCGAGACTGACCGGTCAGTCTCGCGGCCATAACGATTGAATGTGTCAGAGAGCGGATCTGGCAACCGGCCAACATCGGCTCGTCAATCATCCGCGTCGCGGTTGGGTGCCGATGCGACCTCGAAGCAGGGGCTGGTCGCCGGCCCCGATCCGGAGTCCGCCTCGCCACCCTGGGGGCGAGCACGGTTTTGCAAATGGACTCAAGGGGTCACGATCAGTGGGTGGCCTCAACTGCCCCGGCATCCATCCAGGCATGGCCGCAAAGAGCCGCCAACGATTCTCGATCGGCTGTGCGTGGGCATCCGCGCGCGACCGATACCGGTGACCTGTCGGCTCGCCTGCTCTTTCGCGGAGGCCATTTCGCACGTCGACGGGTGCTTGATCTCTCGGCGACCGGCGCCCGGATCGCTGCTGATGATCTCGCGGCTGGTGCGGTCATCCGGTTTGAGCTCACCGGCCCTGGGTTTCGGTCAGCCGGTACCGCCGAGGTGGTCCACTGCGACGGGCAGACGATCGGCCTGCGGTTCATGGACCTGGAATCGTTGAGCGAGGAGCAGCTCTACGGTGTCGTTTTCGACCGTCTGATCTGGAGCGAATAGGCCGCCAGCGGCCCGCGGCCACGCAGACGATTGAGCGGCCGCATCGACGGTGTTTCACCTCGGTCGAGTAGGCGCGTGGCCGCAGTCGCGCGCTCGCAGATTGGTAGGAACAGGCCACCGTCGCCGGTTGAGGAAACGAGATGCCACGATCGTGTGAGATCGCGCCACGGGTGGGAAGAAGCACATCGTCATCGACGGCGCGTGGACGAAACGCGGCCTCGATCTCGTTGGTTTGCGGATGGAGGTTTGGGAGTAGGATTGAGTATGAGCCTTGCGCGAAACCTCCAGATGAGGGTGCGCCGGGTCTCAGCGGCGATCGGCTGATGGCATGAGCGACCCGATCAGATGCGTGTTCTGCGCCGACGTGGTCGGTGTCTATGAGCCCGCGGTCGCGCTGGGAGATGACCAGGCGCGCTGGACGTCGATCGCGCGCGAGCCCCACCTCGGGGTTGGTCGGGAGGTCGTGGCGCATCCCGAATGCGCTCGCGACGTCCTCGACCTGCGCCTCGTGATCGGCCCCAGGGCGTTCGCATGACGAGCGGGTGCTGACGGCAAGGCTACGAAGCGGCCGGTCAAGTCGAACTTCGTGGTGTAACGGGTGGAGCTCGTCAGTGAGAGCGGCGGCTCAGGCCAGGGAGAGCGTGTTCACCTCCTCAGTGGCCGGCACAAAGGGCGCCCGCCGCGCCTGGCTGGCGTGCGTGTGCCTGAAGACGATGCTATGGGTCCGGTGGATGGTCGTTGCGGCTGGCGCCGCAACAGCCCGGCGAGGGTGGCCCGCCGGCTTTATCGACGGGCGAGCGCAACGACTTGGGGTCGCCAGCTGCGGCCGCCATCTGTGGTGCGGTAGAGCACGACGTTGGTGCGCTGTTGGCGTCCGTTGCCGCGCGTGAGGGTCATCACGATGCTCGCGGTGGTGGGACTTTGCGCGATCAGAATCGGTGGGCTGCCCGCGGCGTTGGCGATTGAGACGGCGGTTTTGAGCGTCGCCGGCTGGGAGCCGGCGGCCGACCAGACCTGGCTCCAGGTCTGTCCGCCGTCGGTCGTGCGGCGGATCACCCCGTCGGCGGACAGCGCCCACGCAACCCGCGCGGAGACCGGTTGGATTCGCTCCACCGCTGACGCGGTGGTGGGGGCGCGTCGCTCCCAGGTTCGTCCCCCGTCGGGCGACCATTCCAGCGCGATCTGCGGCTGTCGGGCTGGGGGCTGCTGGCACTCCGCCCAGACGGTGTTTCCGTAGGCCGCGAGCAGCACTCCGCCGGCGGCTGCCGGGCACAGCGGTGGGATGCGCTGCCAGCTGCGCCCGCCGTCGTGGGTGACGAATGTCTGCCGGGGGGCGTTGCCGTTGGTCACGTAGGCGATCTCACGCCCGCCGGCGATCACCAGAACGTTGGTCCAGTCGCCGCGGATCGGCTGCGCCGGGGTGGCGGCCAGCCGGCCGCTATCCGCGGCGGCGTGCAGGATCGCGACGTTCTGCGACAGGCCGGTCGCCCACACCTCGCCACCCCCGATCGACACCACCGATCCTCCCTCGTTGGGCGCGGCGGCCGGCGCGGTCTGCCACGTGCGACCGCCGTCATGGGTCACGAAGTACTCGGCCGTGCTTCCGGCGGCCTGCAGCCCGCCGGCCCACCCGTCGCGCCCGGCAAACAGCGGCTGCTGAAGCGAATAGCCGACTGCGGTCAGCCGCCAGGTCGTGCCCCCGTCAGACGTTCGCGCCAGCCAATAGCGGATCGCGGCCTGGCGTGGCTGATGGCCGTCGCCGCAGTTGAGGCACTGCTGAAGAGAGATGATTCCGTCTGAGAGCGAATCGAACCCGGCGCCGGCGAGGGACACCACGCCGCGCATCCCGTCCGCCGGCAGGCCCGGCACGGTCATCGCCGGGGTAGCGGCGGAGCGGTGCGACCTGACGCGATGCCCAGCGTGCAGGCCTGAGAGCGCGGCCACCGCGACGACGACCGCGATGAGCACAGAAACCGCGAGCTGCACGGCACGGGCCAGTGTCCCCGAGCGGTGTCCAAGCCGGCGGGTGTCCGCCGGCCACCGGCGGCGTCGTGCTCGCCGGCGAGCCGCGGCGTGCAGCTGATCGTGGAACTCCGGCAACCACGTCATGGCCGCTCCGGTTCGATCTGCTCGCGCAGCGCCGCCAGGCCACGACTGACCCGCTTTCGGACAACGAGCTCTGAGGTCTGCATCGTCTGCGCGATCTCGCCGTAGGGCTGCTCGTCAAGGATGCGTGCCCGGACCGCCTCGCGCTGATCACTCGGCAGCCGCTCGAGCAGCCGCTCGGCCCATTCGCGCTGGCTGACGGTCGCCTCGATGCGCTCCAGCTCGTCGTCGGTGTAGACGATCGCGTCGCGGATACCCAGCCGCTGACGAGCTCTCGCTTCGACGCGACCGCGCCTCACGCTGTCGGTCAAGATGTTCTGGGCGACCGTGAACAGCCATGCCGCGGCGGAATCCCTGTCTGGGCGATACCGGTCGGCGGCGGCCAGCGCCGCCGCGAACGCCTCACTCGCGAGATCGACAGCCAACTCGGCATCGCGAGTCCGGCGCAGCAGATAGCCGATCACCGCGGCCTCGTAGCGCTCATAGAACACCATGAACGCATCCGGGTGCACCCGGCTTGCCGCCAACAACGCCGCATCGCTCGCATCAGACCATCGCATACCCGGCATAACGAACCACGTCGGCGTTTGTGACGGCCCACCGGTCAACAGCGCCTGCTGCAGCTCGGAGGTCAGCTGCGAACTCGTCCGGGTCCACTGCACCACGATTGCTGCGTTTGATGCCCGGCCCACGACCGATCCCGGTGTGCGTGCGCTGTCCGGCGGCGTCGCGCCCGTCCCTCTCGGCCCCGCGGGCGTGGAGCCGGCGGCTGAACGACAACCAGCCACGGACGTCAGCGCGCAGGTCAGCGCCCGCAAACCAGTCAGGCGAGCGCCGAAGACGACGCCCCCGGTCACCGGCGTGCGCGCCGCTCGTGTGCTGCTTACCAACTCGCCGGGCAGTGCTCTCACTCCGTCGGACCGAAGCGCGCCGGACGGGCCCGCGAACCCCACCCGCAGCCCTATCTTCTGGTATTGGCTCGGCATGGCGGGACCGTGATTTCAGCGGGATCGGGCCATCGGACTTCGAGACGCTCGGTGCAAGCCGTGCTGTCTCGTCGCTCAATCGTGACCATTGGCGGCGCATGCGCCGGCGACAGCGACTCGACTCCGACCGCCGCCCGGAGGGATGCCGCTACTTGCCGCGGCGACGTCGCACCGAGGCGCCGGGACGTCTCGTCTATTGGATCGGATGGTTCAGCGTCCGGCGCGACGCTGCGGACAGTGGCGGAGAGCCCGGACGAAGCCGTCCTGCGTCGGGATCGACGGTGATGATCAGCCCGTCGCCGGGCCGCTCAGGTGGTGTGCAGCTGTTGATTACTGCTCAGCCGCGGCGTCCCCGAACGCCTGACTCGTCGTTGACGGCGAGCCATCTGCCGGCGTTGTCGCTGTGCGGACAGAGATCGCGCGAACGGTGCCGTGAGAGACCTGCGCGGCGGCCGCGACGTCGCGATGGGCGAGACCAAGCCGAACTGCGCGAGCGACGGCGTGCTCGTACTCGGTATCGGTGTCCCGCTTGCGACGCGCGGCGCGCTCGACGCGTCGGAGAACCTCGGTGCCCATCGTCTCGCGGGCACGTGCATGACCGGTCCGCTCGGCTTCAGCGATCGCGCTGAGCGGCAGCCCCGCCGCGATGGCGCGGCTCGCCGCGTCCGCAACTCCGCGGTGGCCCTCCTCTGCGCCGTGCGGGTTGCCATCGGTCTGAGCACGGAGCCGTTCAAATGCGGCCGTGGCGATCGCCTCAAGCTCCGGTGCGAGCTCGCTTTCGGTCATCTGGTGTATAGCCATCCCGCCTCCTTTCGCCGATGCCAGTTCAGCGTATGATGGACTGTGTTGCAGACGGATTGCCACGCTACCGGCGGCCCCGCACAACACCTATCCACAACCTCGGGATGTAGTGCTGGTCATCGCGGTGATCGGCCTGCCCGGCGCGCTCGACAGGCGCAAGCAAGGCACGCCGGCCGGAGCCCTCGCGCTCAGTGCTCTTGAATTCTCGCAGCGCATCTGAACACGCACCCCCGTCCCGAGGCCGCTTCGCCCAGGAGTATGTGGCCATGAGGCGTGTTGCCGCTCAGGCTAGTTTGCAGTTTGGCGTCTAGTTTCCAGTGGCCGGCGGATCCTTCCAGCCACTGAAAACGAACGGCTCGGCGGCGCGAGCGCTCAGCCCGTGGTCAGGTACTGGCGCAGCGCTTTGCGGATCACCGACGAGGTCGTCTCATGGTCCTTCGCCGCGCGGTCGACGAGAGCCTGTTGAAGCTCCGGGTCGAGTCGGACCGACTCGACGCGCGCGGCGGCGGAGCCGAGCGGGGGTCGGCCACCACGGCGACGAAGGATCTCGTCGACGTCGTAGCCGGCTTCTGCCTTTGCGGCCAGTCGCTCGACGAGCTCGTCAGTGATCTCGACCCCGCTTTTCGTCTTGCCGTAGCTCTTCTTCGCCATGATCATTCCCCTTGGAGCAGCCCGCGGTACTTGGGCCGCATTCGCATCGCGTGAATCGCGAGCTCCGTGCCATCGGTTCTGATGATCGTGCCTACCTCGAGTAGATCTGCATTTCGGGCCGCGCCGAGGTAGAGCCTGACGTCGTCTTCTTGGTCGTCGATGGCCATCGCGTTCTCGATCGCGTGTTCGATGTCCTCGTCGGCTATCCCGTGCTTGCGAGCCGACGGGTGTATCTCCACCAAGCAATCGTACTACGAAACGTCCGTTGCAAGTGTGCCGCCAGAGTCCCAGGAACCGAGTCTGTTGCCGCTCACGCTAGTTTCGAATGTGGGGTCTAGCCTCGAACGGAGGCTCGTTCGACCCTGCGCGACGCTGCTTGTAGTCGATCAAGCCGCGGCGAGCGTGGCGGTTGGCGATCTGTTTCACGCGGCTGGCGAGTTCGATGAACCGGTCGGTGCTGCGCAGCTTCGCGAATGTGAGCTTGTAGGCGTCGTTGGTGAACGGGTCGGGGAGGTCGAGGTAGCGGGCCGCGGCGTCCCAGTCCATTGGGCTGAGCATTCGTGCGAGCAGCATCGAGCAGAATCGGCGCCCGTGGCAGTCGGTGGAGTCCTCGATGTCGAGCAGTTCGGCGATCTCGCGGTGGTAGTCCTCGGCCCAGAACAGTTGTGGGACGTGTTGCGGTCCGAGTCGCGGGTCGAGGTCGACGGGGCGGTGGTGCGCGCCGGGGTGAAGTCCCAGCTGCCGGGACGCGCTCACCCAGATCGCTTGGGTGATCGCGCGGCGTAGCGCGAGTTTCAGCGGCTCGGACATCGGGCCGCTGTCGATGAACACGAGCGTCACCCCGCCGTTGTGGTAGCGGTCGTCGGCGAGCTCGCGAAGCGCGTCGGCGAGGGTGTCGGGGTCGGGGAGATCGGCGAGCGCGAGCGCGGTGGGCAGCACCCTCGCGAGATCTGCCGGATGGTCACGGACCCGGTGCCCGGACCACGATGGGCAGCGTTGCCGTGGGGATATCGGGGTGCAGCGGTGCGCTAGGTTGCAGAGCTTGCTGAGGTCGCGCAGGTAGCTCGGGGGATCCAGCCCGACGCCAGCGAGCGTCGGGTTCGGCCCCGCGCCATCGAGGAGCAGGTTGATGCGGTGTTGCGCAGCGAGCGTCAGATCGCTCACTGTCGAGGTGGCGGCGTACTCGAGCCAGCCGCGGCACAGCCCGCGGCTTGAGCGATGCGCGCAACGCGTCGGGTCCGAAAGAGAGCCGCCGTGGTCGCGTGGCCAGCGCTCGCGCAGCGCGGTCACGGGGACCGCGGCGCAGGCTGGGCAGCGGCGGAGAAGCAGGACGCGGTGAGCGTCGCACGCGAAACTCCAACGGAGCTGCCAGCCAAGCAGCCACGCGCCACGCTCGTGCAGGCAGTGGGGGCAGAACCGTGAGCAACGGATCAGGATCTCGCTTGCAGGGGCGGCAGCTGCGAGCGCTGTGTCCATCGGGCCGGTTGGCTGCCCGAACGCGTGGCCGGCGTACCGTGAGAGCAGCATCCGCTCGATCGTTGCTGGGTCGATCCCGGTCGCGATCGCGACCTGCTCGATCTGGCGCCCGGACAGCCACGCGCCGTAGCGTCCTGCGGCGCGGACGGTTCCCGTGCCGCTGTCGAGGCCGAGCGCTCTGAGGACGTCACCGGGCCCGAACTGGTAGGTGTGCGAGTAGCGAGCGACGTAGCCGGGCAGGCTCTCGCCCTCGATCGGCGCGAGCCTGAGCGGCAGCGTTCTCACGCAGCGGCGGCTCGCGGCTGCTGGCGCCCGGCGCCGACCTCGGCGGCGTAGCCGATATCGATCCCGTCCAGCAGCTTCGTGGTGATCCGCTCGGTGCCTGTGTCGATCGCCTCGGCGGCGGCCTCGGTCAACAGCTGCGTGAGCGAGCCGATCACGCCCTGGGTGCGCCGCCACAGATAATCCGCCTCCCGCGTCAGATCACCGGCACTTGCGGCGAGGAGCACGAGCTCTGATTCGAATATCTTCAGCACCCCGAGCCAGGTCGCCCGCTCCGCCTGGGTGGAGCGGCGCAGCGGTTCGACCGGGAGGCGTTTGAACCGCTGGCTGATCTGCGCGAGTGCGGCGTCAGCACCGACGCGGCCTTCATGCATGAACCCGCCGTGTGACAGGCCAACGCCGGCGTAGATGAACGTGGCCTGCAGATCGTTCGCCAGGCGTTTGAGATGGTTGTTCGCGTCACGGTCCGCGTCACGGCGCAGCTCCAGCAGATGGATGTCATCGATCACGATCAACGACGTTCGACAGCACCTGGCGCACTCGAGCACCAACTGGGTCAGCTGCCGGGCGTTGGCGCTGCGCGGCGGCCCCATCCCGTAGAACTCGAGGATCGCGTGGTTCAGGCCCTTGATCGTCGGCAGCGCGTCGACGTTGACGTAGACGACCGGCAGGTACTCATGCCCGTCAGGGGTCAACTCGTGCCGGTAGCGCTCTCGGCAGCGGCGCTCGTAGTGGCGGCCGAAGTGGCTCGCGATCGTCGTCTTCCCGTTCCCCGGGTTGCCGTCCAACGCCGCGCCGTGCCGCGCGCCCGGACCGCGCAGCTCGTTTGAGACAACGAGCCGCTCGAGCGCGTGGTGCACCGCAGCGTAAAGCGAGCGGATCGGGCCGAACCCGTGCGCGTGCCGCACCCGTCCACGGTCATAGCCCTGCCGGTCGCGTTCGCTCAGCCGACGGTAGTCACCGGCCGCCAGACGTTCCGGGCGGACGGTCGGCTCATCAGCGACGAACCCTCGCCAGCCTTCCTTGACCGTCAACCGCCGCCACCGCTCAACCGCTGCGTGGATCATCGCTCGAGCTCGAGTATTGGAATCTCGATCCCCGTCCATCCGTCGTGCTCAGGCGGTAGCGTCGAGCGCTGCGGCTCCTGTGGCCGGGTCGGGCCGCGTTTCTGCTCGGCGATCACCGCCTGGCGGACCGCCTCGCGGCGCGCGCGGCGGTCGCGGAACAGATCTGCGTCGGAGAGCTCGTGCAACAGGCGCGCCAGCTGCGTGGCGATCTCCTCCTCTGTCGGCCGGTGCATCCCGGACTCGACGAGCAGCGCCTTCACATAGCTCAGTGCGGAGGCGCCGAACGGGCGGGCGACCATGCGGGCGTGGCGCCAGCGCAGCTCGTGGAACTGTCCGTCGGCGGGATCGTGGAACCACACGCGATGAGCCTCGCGCGGATCGGCACGGATCGGCCATTTCCCGTCGAACGCCGACAGCGGGCAGCGCTGTTGCCGGTAGGGATCGAGCACCGGCGCGTCGTAGGTCAACCCGCCGATCTCAACCCCAGCACGGCTGATCACCCGCGCTTGGACCGGCAGCAACCGCAGATGCAGGTCCGGATCACGCGGCACGTGCAGGAACCCGGCGCGACCGACCGCCTCGTCGTAGGCCTCGTTCGGACTCAGGCACAGATGCGGCGCTTCGGGGACGCGCAGCCCGTCATGCGGACGCTGCTGATAGTCGACAGCGACCCAGCGGCCGATGATCGCCTCGAGCTCGTGCGTGAAGTAGACGGCGTCGGCCTCGATGTCCTTCCCGCGCGCGAGGACGTTCGGACCGGTGTAGCCCGGCAGCGATTCCAACAGCCGCTCGCGCATCGTTCTGAACAGCCGCTCGATCCATCCCTTGTCCGAACCGCGATACGGGCGGGCGGACTGGACGTTGATGTGCAGGTACTCACACGCGCCCATGAACGCGACCGACTGATAGTTGCGACCGCGGTCGATCACGACAGTCCCCGGCCTGACCGTCGGCCGCGGCGCCAACGGCGTGCCCGCCGGCAGCTCGAACGCGCGCAACGCCACGTTCTCCGGCACCCCGCAATACGGGTAGGGGACATCGGACGGCCAGCGGCCGTCCATCGGTGTCGGCGACAGGAGATCGGATAGGA
>JBELAG010000154.1:0-13379 GCA_049509055.1 Solirubrobacteraceae bacterium | reverse complement strand
GCATGGTCGAATATCTGCTCGGTGAGGGCCAGCAGGTGTTCATGGTCTCCTGGCGCAATCCCGACGCCGCGCAGGGCCATTTCGATCTGGAGACCTACGCCGGCGCGGTGCTCGAGGCGCGCGACGCGGTCGCGGAGATCACCCGGCAATCGGCCGTGCACGTCAACGCGGCGTGCTCGGGCGGGATCATCTCGGCTGCTGCGGTCGCGCATCTCGCCGCGACCGGCAATCAGGACCAGGTGGCGAGCCTGACGCTGTTCGTGTGCGCGCTGGACAACGAACGCGCTGGGACGGCCGCGGCGCTGACCAGCCGGGAGGTCGCTGCCGCCGCGGTGGCGGAGTCGGCTCGCAAGGGCTACCTCGATGGGCAGGCCCTGGCCGGGGTGTTCGCCTGGTTGCGGCCCAACGACATGGTGTGGAACTACGTGGTCAACAACTATCTGCTCGGCAAGGACCCGCCGGCATTCGACATCCTGTATTGGAATCAGGACGCTGTCCGCCTGGCGGCCGGGCTGCACCGTGACTTCGTGCACGTCGCCCTGGAGAACTCGCTCGTGCACCCGGGCGCGCTGGAGGTGCTCGGCACCCCCATCGACCTCGGGGCGATCACCGTCGACAGCTACATCGTCGCGGGCCTCCGTGACCACATCGTCCCGTGGGAGAACGCCGAACGCTCGGTCGAGCTCCTGGGCGGCAGCTCCCGGTTCGTGCTCTCCGCCAGCGGGCACATCCAGGCGCTGGTCAACCCCCCGGCGCCCGACAGCCACTCCAGCTACCGGCTCGCCGACGAGCCGCCGGCCGACGTCGCCGATTGGGTGCGCCAGGCCGACGTCAGACGCGGAAGCTGGTGGCCGGATTACAGTGGATGGCTCGCCGAGCGTTCAGGCGCGCTGGGCACGGCGCCGACCACGCTCGGCAGCCGCAAGCACCGGGCGACGGCCAAGGCGCCCGGCACCTACGTTCACGCCCGATGAGACCGTGACCCCGGACAGCGCGGCGCAGGATCGCCCATCGACGTGCGGTCGGCCGGCGCCCGACACGCCGGACCCGCCCGAGCCGGCGGTCAGTCCGTGGTGGGGTCGGCCGCTCGGCGAGCCGCGGCCCGGCAGGCGCTGTTCGCGACCAGCCGGGCGCGCTCTCAGACGTGCCTGACGCCGTGCTGTGGGTGCGCGTTCACCCGGGACTACGCCGGCCCGTTTCCGACCGAACGGGTCGCCTCACCAGCATCTACAGCAAACGTGACGGCGTCGTGCGCTGGCAGGAATCGATCGTGCCCGAAGCCGACTGCGTGCAGGTGACCGGCAGCCACATCGGGCACATCTTCAACCGCAAGACCTACAAGGCGATCGCCGACGCGCTCGCTGAACCCGAGCTTCACGCCACCGACTGACCACCCGAGAAGGGAGAGATCTGATGCAGACGCTGGATGTCCCCCCACTGTTCGAAGATCTCGGCCACGCGCTGGCCACCGACTACTTCTTCCTGCGCGAGCAGCTCACCGACGACCAGCTTGCCGTCCTGCGCCGCGTGCGCGAATTCGTCGATGACGAGGTGCTGCCGGTGATCGCCGGCTACTGGGAACGCGCCGAGCTGCCCTGGCCGCTCATCCACCGCGTCGGCGAGCTCGGAATCCTCGGCGAGGACATCACCGGCTACGGCTGCCCCGGCCTGGATCCGATCGCCTGCGGGCTGGCCTACATGGAGCTCAACCGCGGCGACGGGAGCCTCGGCACCGTGCTCGGCGTCCAATCCGGCCTCGCCATGAAATCGATCGCCATGTTCGGATCCGAAGAGCAAAAGCAGCACTGGCTGCCCGACATGGCCAGCGTTCGCAAGCTCGGCGCGTTCGCGCTGACCGAACCCGACCACGGCTCAGACTCGGTCGCGCTCGAGACCACGGCCCACCGCGACGGCAACAAGTACGTCATCAACGGCGCCAAGCGCTGGATCGCAACGGCAGCCTCGCCGACGTGATCGTCGTGTGGGCGCGCGGCGAGGACGGCAATGTCCAGGGGTTCCTGGTCGAGAAGGACACCCCCGGCTACGACGCCCGGGTGATCGAGGGCAAAGGCGCGCTGCGCGCGATCTGGCAGGCCGACATCACCCTGCACGACGTCCGCGTCCCGATCGAGAACCGGCTGCCCGGCGCCAACAGCTTCAAAGACGCCGGACGGGTGCTGGCCGCGACCCGCAGCGCCTGCGCCTGGGCCGCGCTCGGCCACGCCGTCGCCGCCTACGAGACCGCGCTCACCTACGCCCAGCGCCGCCACCAGTTCGGACGCCCGCTGGCCAGCTTCCAGATCATCCAGGACCGACTCGTCCGGATGCTCGCGGAGCTCACGGCCATGCAGCTCTACTGCCTGCAGATCGGACGACTCGCCCAACGCGGCCAGCTCACCGACACCATCGCCGGCCTGGCCAAGCTCAACAACACCCGCAAAGCCCGCCAGATCTGCGCCGACGCCCGCGACATGCTCGGCGGCAACGGCCTGCTGCTCGACAACCACGTCATCCGCCACATGGCCGACATCGAAGCGATCCACACCTACGAAGGCACCGAAACCATGCAGACCCTGATCGTCGGCCGCGATATCACTAGCATCGGCGCGTTCGCCTAGACGGGGCGACGGGTCAGCTCAGGCCCGGCGCCACATGAAGCAGGTCGCTTGGGATCCGGGAACGCTCAGCGCGACAGCGGGGCGATGGCTGGGTCTGCGAAGCTGGTGCCGATGACCGGGCTCGCGCAGCGCTGTCGGGACGTGCTTGATGCGAGCTGGATCGTCGGCGAGCGCGATGGAGTGCCGTTTGCGGACACCAGCCCGAGCCCGGGGCCGTTACCGCTGGCAGTGGTACTCGGACTCATGTTTTGCCGCGATCGCCTGGCGCCACTTCGATCCGGCGCGGTCGCGCGCGGAGCTCGAAACATTACTCGCCGCCGCGCGTCCGAACGGGTTAATCGGTCACACGATCTTCTGGGAGCATCCGGTCAGCGGCCCGCGGGCGCTGTACCACGACGTGATCCATCGCGACGAGATGATGACCGCGACGATCCAGCCACCGCCGCTGGCGTTCGCCTGGCGGGTAGCGGTCGGTGATCCGGCGCTGGAGCCGCGGATCGTGGCTCATCACGCGACGATCGGCGCCGAGCGCGACCTCGAGGGCGACGGACTGCTGTGGATCCTGCAGCCCGACGAGTCCGGTTTGGATGCCTCGCCGCAGTTCGACCCGATCTGGCGCCACCGCGCGCAGGGGCTGCCCGGCTTCGTCGAGCTCGTCCGCCGTAACCGCGAGTGCGCGTTTCGGATCGACGCTGTGCGCGCCGCTGGTGACCCGATAGTGTGCGAGGTCCAAGACGAACGTCATCAACGGGCTCTCTCGGCTGGCGCTCGGGCTTCCGTCGATAACCCCAGCGCTGATCGCACGGTCCGACGACGAACCGAGCGGGCTGTTCCTGCCGGCCGTGTCACCGGCGATCAAGGAGCGGATCCCGCTGACGTGGACCGCGCTCTCACCGCTTGCGCTGCCCGACCTCCCCAAGGAAATCGGCCACCGGCTGGTGGAGTACCCGTTCGACGAGCGCCGGTTCTGGACTGTCGTCCCAGCGCCGTCGGTGGCACTCGACGAACCGGCATTCTCATTGCGGGAGCACTTCGACGGCCTTCGGAGATACTGGCGCGGGCCGACCTGGGTCAACAGCGCGTGGGTGTTGTGGCGGGGTCTGGTGCGTCTCGGCTACGCGGAGCGGGCGGCGACGCTGGCCCATGCGATCACGCAGACCGTGTCGCGCGAAGGACTGCGCGAGTTCCACGGTCCGCACGACGGGCGCGGCATGGGAGCGGAGGACTTCGCCTGGTCCGCGCTCGCGCTTGAGCTGGGGGACCCGCGCAATGCAAGCGTCGGTGTCCCGGCCTGTGGGTGATGAGCGCCAGTCCGCTCAAGACAGGCGTCGAGCTGCACGCGCCCGGGCACCACGCCCGTCATGCGCTGAGCGATGCCAAGCGTCATCTGCAGACGCGGGCGCTGAAGCTCGCCGGCTACGTGGTCTTCGCCTACGTGGTCCTGAAGCTGATCCCTGCGCTCAAGCGGGCGCTGCACGCCCTCGAGCACGTGTCCGGGGAATGGGTGCTGGGAGCGATCGCGCTCGAGGTTCTGTCCGAGACCGGGTTTGTCATCGCCTGGAGCGCGATCGTCGACCCGGAGAACCTCCTCTCCCGCGACGGCCGAGGACGAGGAATGGACGAGCGCGTCGCGTGGACGCAGCTCGGGGGCGGCCTCCTTCTCCCGGGCGGCGCGTGGGGCGGTGCCGGCGTTGGAGCGTTGATCCTGCACTGGTTCGGGACGCCGGCGAAGCTGATCGCCGAGCGCCAGTCCAAGCTCAGCTTTCTCAACACCGCGATCGGTGCGCTGGCGCTGGTGCTGTTCGGCGTCGGGCTGGCGACGGGCATCTTCGCCGGCGAGGGCGACCTTCTACTGTCGCTATTTCCAGCAGCCGCGGCGGGAGCCGGAATCGCGGCGGTTGCGCTGCTGGTCGCCCCCCACGCCTGGCGCGATGGCGAGCGGCTGCAGGCCAGGCATCCGAAGATCCCCACCGCGATCACGACGCTCGCGGATGCCGTGAAGGATACCGAGCGGCTCCTGTTTCACCGGGGCGCCTGGGCCAGCGTGCTCGGGATCGTGGCGTATCTGAGAATGGACGTGCTCGTGCTCTGGACCGCATTGCTCGCGATCCACGCCCATCCCTTACCCGGATTCCCGGTGGTCATCATGGCGTAACATCATCGGCGCACTCGGCGGATCGGTTCCCCTCCCGGCGGCCGCGGGCACCATCGGCGGGATGGCAGGAATGCTGATCCTCTACGGCGTGGGCGCCAATCCCGCGATCGCCGCCGTCCTGCTCCACCACGCGATCGGGCTGCTCGTCCCACTGACCTGTGGCGGGACCGCCTATACGGTCCTTCGCCGTCGTTTCGGACCGATCCGCGGGGGAGCCGGGCAACACTCGACGTCTGAGTGGTAGGCCGGTCCCCGCGACGCTGATCAGCTGCCGGGCGCCTTTCAGTTGCGCTCAGGTCCGGCGAGCGCGGCGGCGTGGACGGTCTGCCAGGAGCCAAACTCGTCGCGCAGAGGCTTCTTGGAGATCTTCCCGGTCGGCGTCTTGGGGAGCTCTGCGCGGAACATGATCCGCGTGGGGAGCTTGTACTTGGCCAGGCGTTGCGCGGCGAAGGTGGCGAGCTCGTCTGGGTCGATGGTGGCGTCGTCCTTGGCCACGACGACGGCGAGGACCTCTTCGCCGCGGACGGGGTCGGGGATGCCGATCACGGCACACTCGAGCACGGCGTCGTGCTGGTAGAGAACCTCCTCGATCTCTCGCGGGTAGATGTTCTCTCCGCCGCGGATGATCATGTCCTTGGTGCGGTCGACGATGTAGAAGTAGCCGTCGTCATCTATGTAGCCGATGTCGCCGGAGTGCAGCCAACCGTCGGTGATCGCCTCGGCGGTCGCCTCGGGGCTGTGCAGGTAGCCCATCATCACGTTGGGGCCCTTGATCACGATCTCGCCGTACTCGCCGGGTGCGGCGTCCGCGCCGGTCTCCTGATCGATGATCTTCATCTGCTGTCCGCGGAGGGGCAGGCCGATCGACCCGACCTTGCGGTTGCCGTAGTAGGGGTTGAGCGAGGCGATGCACCCCGTCTCGGTCATCCCGAACCCCTCGAGGATCCGGATCCCGAATCGATCCTGGAACGCCCTGAGTAGTTCGACGCTGAGCGGCGCGGCGCCGCAGATCACGTACCGCAGCGATGTGGGGCCGTCGGGTGCGTCTGGCGTGTTGAGGACCGCGGCGAGGATCGTCGGGACTGCGGAGATCGTGACCGGAGAGAATTGCGCGACCTCTCCCCAGAACCTCGAGGCCGAGAAGCGCTCCCAGATCACCACCTCGCAGCCGATGGTCAGCGGAATCAGCGTCGTGACGACTTGGGCGTTGGCGTGAAAGAGTGGGAGCAGCATCCCGACCCGCTCGCCAGGCCCGAGCGGCACGAGTTCCGCGCCCTGGGCGGCGTTGACGAGCAGGTTCTGGTGGGAGAGCATCGCGCCCTTCGGCGTGCCCGTCGTTCCCGAGGTGTAGAGGATTCCCGCGAGGTCGCCGTGGCCGCGCGCGAGCGCCGGCGGTCCGAACCCGCGCGACGCCAGCTCGTCGAGCCCAAGCCGGCCGCTGCCCGCCGGCGCGTCGACGTCGATCACGTCTCGCAGGTGGGAGAGCCCACCGCGAACCGGCTCGATCACCGCTGCGCCGTGCTGGTTGGTGAATACGGCCACGGCCCGCGAGTGGCCGAGCACGTAGCCGGCCTCGGCTGCCGTGTAGGCGGGGTTGATCGGGCCGAACACCGCGTTGGCCTTGAGGATCGCCCACCACGCCTCCAGAAACTCCAGGCAGTTGGGCAGAAACACCGAGACGACGTCGCCCGGCCTGACGCCCAGCTCGGCCAGGCCACCGGCCAGATCGTCGGTGCGGGCGTCAAACGCCTCATAGGTGTATGACCGCCCGGCATGGGTGACAAACGGGGCGTCGGGCTGGCGCCGGGCCCTCATCCGCAGCAGGTCCGGGAGAGTCTGGAGTTCCGGGGAAGCTTTCATGGCGCGTGCTCCTGTGGTCGCAGGTCGGGGGAAAACACGACACAGGATCTCTCAGCCGATCACGTGCTCCATTGGTGCAGGGCACCAATTCGCGGGCCGCCGTTGGTGGGCTCACCCTGGACATTGGCGGGTTTGGGTCATCCGAACAATCGAGCCTGGTCTGATTTGGTGGCGTGCGCCATGGGCGCGGGGGCCGGGTTCCGGGATAACCCCTCAGGTCAGGTAGTTGTCAACGCGAATCAGGAGGAGAAGATGGGCTTTCTGACCGGCACGTTTCCGGAAGTTGAACCCGAGAGCTTCATGGAGAAGCCCTACCGCGAGCGGACGCAGGTCCTGTCGCGGTTCTGGATCGAGAACGGCTTCGGTTCGCCGAAGGCGATCATGGTGATGTATCTCGCGAAGCTGGTGGTGTTCTTCGTCGGCGGGGGGATCCTCGTCGGCACGCTCACGTCTCACCTCAGTCCGCTGCATCCCTCACAGTGGTTTGACCAGCCGATCTTCTATGAGAAGGCGATCCTGTGGACCGTCCTGCTCGAATGCCTGGGGGTGGCGGGGTCGTGGGGGCCGCTGGCCGGTCACATGTGGCCGTTCACGGGCGGCTGGCATTACTACGCGCGGCGCGGCGCGCTGCGCAACCCGCCCTGGCCGGGGAAGGTGCCGTTGACCGGCGGGGACGAGCGCACGGTCGTTGACGTGGCGCTGTATCTCGGGGTGCTCGTCTCGCTGGTGGTCGCGCTCGCGCTCCCGGGCGTCAGCGCCCACGGTGTCGGCGCGCACGTCACGCACAGCCGGGGTCTGGTGCCGCCGGTGGCGATCGGCGTTGCCGTGGCGCTGATCGCGCTGCTTGGCCTGCGCGACAAGATCTTCTTCCTGGCGGCCCGCGGCGAGCAGTACGTGCCGGCGATGATCTTCATGACCTTCTTCCCGTTCGTCGACATGATCGTCGCCGCCAAGCTGCTGATCGTCATGGTGTGGTTCGGGGCGGGGTTCTCCAAGCTGACGCGTCACTTCACGAACGTGATCGCGCCGATGGTCGCCAACACGCCATGGCTGCCGCTGAAGTGGGTCAAGCGGCTGCACGTGGCGGACTTTCCGGACGATCTGCGCCCGTCGGGCTTCACCTACCGCCTGGCGCACGGGCCGGGCGTGTTCGGCGAGCTGGTACCGCCGCTGGTGCTGCTGTTCAGCCACAACCACACGGTGACGGTGTGCGCGGCGGTGTTCATGATCGGCTATCACCTGTTCATCATCTCCACGTTCCCGCTCGCCGTACCGCTGGAGTGGAACGTCGTGTTCATGTACCTGACGGCGTTTCTGTTCCTCGGGTATCCCGCCCAGGACGGGTACGCGCTGGGCAACGCCGGACCGGGCGTGCTGATCCCGACCGCGATCATCATGCTGTCGTTCCCGGTGCTGGGGAACCTGCGGCCCGACCTGGTGTCGTTCCTGCCGTCGTTGCGCCAGTACGCCGGCAACTGGGCGTCGGCGATGTGGGCGTTCGCTCCGGGCGCCGAGGACAAGCTCGACCAGCACCTGATCAAGGGCGCGCCGATGCAGAAGCAGCAGCTGCAAGCGAAGATGCCGCTGCTGGGCTATGACGAGAACGTCGCCGAGATCACCCTGCAGATCCTGCTCGCGTGGCGCTCGATGCACAGCCAGGGCCGCGGCCTGAACTCGGTGATGATCAACCAGCTCGGCGCCGACATCGACACCTACACGCTGCGCGAAGCCGAGTTCGCGTGCAACGCGATCACCGGCTTTAACTTCGGTGACGGGCACATGCACGACCAGCGGTTGATCGCCGCGATCCAACGCCGCTGCCGGTTTGCGCCCGGCGAGTTCATCGTCGTGTGGGTCGAGTCCGAGCCGGTCTGGCACGGCTATCAGGAGTACTGGGTGATGGACGCCGCGGGCGGCATCGTGGAGCGGGGCCGCTGGCAGGTCAAGGATGCGGTCAGCGCCAAGAACTGGCTGCCGGACGGGCCGATCGCGACCCAGGTGTCCTACCGGATGCCCGGCTATGAGCGGGTCAGGCACAGCAGCGGCGCGGGCACAGGGGTCGCGACTGCCGGCAGCAGCCGGACCATCGTGACGGCATGATTCATCGATGAGAACGAAGAGGACCAGCATCATGACCTCAGCCATCGTGGTCGGCAGCGGACCCAACGGGCTCGCTGCCGCCCTCACCCTCGCCGACGCCGGCGTGCGGGTCACCGTTCTGGAGGCGGCCGACACCCTCGGCGGTGGCACTCGCTCCAGCGAGCTGACGCTCCCCGGGCTGATCCACGACGAGTGCTCGGCCGCGCACCCGCTGGCGCTTGACACCCCGTTCTCTCGGCAGTTCGACCTCGGCGAGCATGGGCTGCGCTGGCGCTGGCCAGAGGTGCAGTACGCCCATCCGCTGGACGGCGGCCGGGGCGCGGCGGCCCATCGGTCGGTGACGGAGACCGCCACCGACCTGGGCGCCGACGGCCGGCGCTGGCAGCGGGTGTTCGGACCGCTGGCTGACCGGTTTGACGCGATCACCGAGGACTTCATGCAGCCGATGCTGCGAGTCCCCGGGCACCCCATCCTGATGGCCCGCTTCGGCGCACTGTCAGGCATGCCCGCCGGTCTGCTCGCGCGGTGCTGGCGCACCGACGAGGCCCGGGCGCTGTTCGCCGGCGTCGCGGCGCACGGGATGCGGCCGCTCAACACCCCGATGTCAAGCGCGATCGGCGTCGCGCTCGGCACCGCCGCGCACCGCTACGGCTGGCCCGTGGCGCAAGGGGGCTCTCAGGCGATCAGCGGCGCGATGATCGCCGCGCTGCGCGAGCGCGGCGCGGTCTTTGAGACCGGCGTGCGGATCGACTCGCTCGGTCAGCTCGACGAGGCCGAGATCGTGATGCTCGACCTCGCCCCGGCCGCCGCCGTGCGCGTCTGCGGCCGGCGGATGCCGGCCACCGTTCGTCGGCCCCTGCTGCGCTACCGCCACGGCCCGGGCGCGTTCAAGGTCGAGTTCGCCGTCCACGACGGCGTCCCGTGGACCTACGAACCGGCCCGCCGCGCCGGCACCGTCCACCTCGGCGGCGAGCTGCGCGAGATCGCCGCCACCGAGCAGATGCTCCACCGCGGCCAGATGCCAGAGCGGCCCTACGTGCTCGTCTGCCAGCAGTCGCTCGCCGACCCGTCCCGTGCACGCGACGGGATTCATCCGATCTACAGCTACGCCCACGTGCCCAACGGGTACACCGGCGACGCGACGGCCGCGATCGAAGCACAGATCGAACGCTTCGCCCCGGGCTTCCGGGATCGGATCCTCGCCCGGCACGTCCGCTCGACGGCTCGCATGTCGGCTCATAACGCCAACTACGTCGGCGGCGACATCGTCACAGGGTCCAACGATCCGCTGCAGCTCATCTTCCGCCCGCGCGCCGCGCTGGACCCCTACAGCCTCGGCATCCCCGGGGTCTACCTCTGCTCCGCCGCCACCCCACCCGGGGCCGGCGCGCACGGCATGTGCGGCTACAACGCCGCACAGTCCGCACTCCGCGCCACCGCCGCGGAGCGCCTTCGAGCCCGTGGGCACCAGAACCGACCGGCTCCCCGGACCCCAGCCCAAGTGTGAGTCACAGCGTACGGACCGCGCAAGCATGCGTAGCAACGAGGCTCGCCCGTCTTGTCGGCGACCGGCGCAGCCTGCTGGGGAAGGTACTCTCAGCCGACGCGTTCAGCGTGGCGCTGGACAACTCCGTCCTCGGGACTGAATCGCTCTGGATATGTCAGCGCCGGCGGCTTGAGGCCGCCCGAAGGCCCTCGAACATCTCGGCCACGCGCAGCGCGATCTCGAGCTGCAGCCGCCGCGGCTCGATCTCGTGCCCGAGGAGCTCCTCGGCGCGCTTGACGCGGTAGACGACGGTGTTCTGATGAATCCCGAGCCGGCGGGAGGCGCGCGCCGGACTGAGGTTCTCCTCCAGATAGGCCCGCAGCGTCGCGCGCAGACGGGCGGCGACGTCCGTGCCGGCGACCAAGTCACCGAGCTCCGCTTCCGCAAAGCGCACGGCCTCGGCGGGGTCAGCCGCCAACAGCGCGGTGAGCCCGCCGGTGCGATAGGCGACGACCGTGCCGGAGCGGACCTCGCGCAGCTCGGCCAGCCGTCGGGCGATACGCGCCTGCTCGTGTGAGTCGGCCATACCCGCCAACCCATCGCCGCAGTTGCCGATCGCCGCGCGCACGCCAGCGCCCATCCGCTGCGATATCGCGCCCGCGTCGTCCACCAGCTGCTCGCCCCAAGTCCACGCCCACAGCACGCGCTCACCAATGGGCACGGTCAGGACCGGGCCGCCCCCGAGCGCGGCAGCGAGCTGTAACGCCTCTGTCTCCAGCGATCCGGCGTCCTGCGTCTCCTCACGCGGATCGCTCCAGACGATCATCGCGACATGCCGGCGGGTGACGTCGTAGCGAAGCTTGTCCGTGGCCGCGCGGGGGTCAATCGGTCGGCGCTCGAGGATCGCACCGACCAGCTCGGCTCGGGCGGCCGCCGCGCCGCGGATCCAGCGTGCATGCTCCAGTTCGTAGTCCTCGACGAGCGTCGTGCAAACCGCGTCGATGTAAGCGAAGAAATGTTCCGAGGCATGAGCGAGCGCCCGCCAGCGGATGTCGGGATCGAGCTCCAGCTCGACGCCGACCTCCACGAAGCGGCGCTCCGCAAGCCAGTGACCGAGCCGATAGGCCCGCAACAGCGCCGGAAGCTCAACCCCGCGGTGGACGAGCTCCTGTGCCCACGCGATCGCCCCCGGCGGCGGGGTGATTGATTCCGGTACCGGTCCGGCAAGCAGCTGGCCCCAGATCGCGCTCAGATTGCTCTCGCAGCTGAGGACCAGGCTGGCCCGGAAGTCCTGGTCGGTCGCGCGCCCGAGCTCAGGGATCGAGTCGAGCAACACGTCGGCCATCTCTTCGGCCAGCGCGGAAGGTTGCAGGCTGTGCAGCACAGCCGCGACCTGCTGTCGGACGACCACCTCGAGATCCGGCTGGACCGCCGCCATCGCAGGCCAGTCTAACTCTCACGGCAGCGCACTGCTCGTTATGAGCGCCGCCCGACGCCGGTCCGCCACGACCGAAAGCGGCGCCGGGAATTGCGAGACGGCTTCGGCGAGCCATGCCGTCCCGATCGCTCTCTCCCGGCGCCGACCCGCGGTCACGATCATTAGACGTGGATGTGGCGCTACTGACCCGTCAGCACACTCGCGAAGCTAGTAGCGGACAGCGGCCGGATCATGCTGCTTTCCGTCCTGAATCGCAGCCCAGATCAAGAGGGTGAACGCGACCACGCAGGCAAGGCCACTCGCCTCAGCCATAACAACCAGCCCGCCCGGCGCACCGAGCGCGGCGCTCACGACTCCGGCCGCTACCGCCAACATCGAACACGCGAGAGCAGCCATCAAACACCGGCGAGAACATCGATCGAGCTGCATGTCATCCTCCTGTTGTCTGCCTTGGATTGTGCGCGTTGTCAGCGGGCCGGCTGATCGTTCCACCGTCCGGTTCGCGCTCATGGCAAAGTAAGACCGGAGGAATCGAGCTTCCATGTAGGCCTGCACCAACACGGTCGCTCAGTGCTGGCTCGAGGCGACAAGCGTCGCGTCAACGTCCTCGAGCAGTCGGGCGCAACGATGAGGAGGCGGGCACACATCGTGCTCCAATGGCTCGCGCTGGTCATCGCCGTGGTCGGCGTAGACGTCTTGGTCTTCAGGCATCGGTTCTCGGAGCGCTGATCGGCAACGCCGGGATTGTCCTGGTGCTCACGCCGTTCTGTTTGAGGTTCCTGAAGTGAAGCGGGCATGAGCGGGACGCCTCCGATGCACGCAGCCAACGACAACACCGCTCGGAAAGGTCTCGGCGGATGGTCGGTATCTCCCCACCCGCGACTCGGCATGCAACCTCTCGATCAATGAATGGGGCTACCGTCACCCCCCGCGCCGTCGGAGGAGCAGCCGGGCCCCGACGGGCGACCTGGCTGCTCGGCCACGGATGGAGGGGTCGACCGACTTCGCCGGCGGATCGCCAGGCTCGCTCGCAGCGATCGTCTGTGCGGGACCGCTGAAGCCTTCGCTCGCCGAGTTACTCATCCATCGCCGCGCGGCAGATGTGTTACCGCGGTGAAACGCGCCCCGTGTAAAAGTGCGCGCGATGCCGCCCGCACGCCTCGTCGCAGCGCTCGCCGTGTCCGCCATCGCCCTCGCCGCGTGTGGCTCCTCTTCCAAGCCGAGCAGCTCTGGATCGGCCGACACGCACGCGCTGAAGTACGCCGATTGCATGCGGGCGAACGGTCTGCCGAACGTCCCCGATCCGGGCTCGAACGGCGCACTTCCCAACCCGGCCTTGCCGGCGTTCCAAGCGGCCGAGAAAGCTTGTGCGAAGCTGCAGCCGGTCGGCCTGCATTTGCACGGCCCCCCAGAGCCGTCAGCCGCCGAATTGCGCCCCGCGCTTGCGTTCGCACACTGCATGCGCGCACACAAGATCTCCAACTTCCCGGATCCGCTCACCACCGTATCGGATGTGGAGACTCTGACACTCGGCCCAGGCGAGTACTTTCCCGACCCCGGCCCGACCGAGGTCTTCCACTCGCCTGCGTTCAGACAGGCAGCCAAGGCCTGCGGACTGCAGCTTCCCACGGGCCCGCCATAGCCATCCCCGCCGAGCAACAGGAGTCTCTCAGATGGCTGCGATCACGCGCTCGCCATCGATCCGGTCGCTGCTCGCGTTGC
>JBELAG010000153.1:0-13391 GCA_049509055.1 Solirubrobacteraceae bacterium | reverse complement strand
TACCGGTTCGGCCACAGCCTGGTGCGCGAGATTTATCACATCAATGACATCGACCCGACGACCATCGACCTCGATGACAACGTGGCGATCTTCGACCTCAACAACTTCCAGGCCGGCGATCTCACCGGCGGCGGGCAACTGCCCGGCCCCACCGCCGACGGCGACGGCGACGGCGACGGCAACGGCGATTGCACGACGCTCAGCATCTGCACGGAGCCCGATCCGGCCGGTCACCAGATTCAGTGGAAGTACTTCGTGCCCGCGCTCAACGCCGAGCAGGACGCCGACGGCCTGGCCCCGGACGTCGCCTCCCCCCTGGGGGACACCGGCATCAACTTCGCGCGCAGGACCCAGACGTCGATCTCGCCGGCGCTGTTCGATCTGCCGGCCTCGACGATCCCGGGCTGCACCGACGCCGCCTCGCCGGTCTGCAACGGCAGCGGAGACCTCGTCTCCCGGGACTTCGCGCGCGGGAACTATGACGGGCTCGCCAGCGGGCAGGCGATCGCCAAGGCGATGGGCTGCCCGGTGATCCCGGCAGCGAAGATCAACCCGACGCAGGACGCGGTGTTCAACACCGGGACACCGCTGTTGTACTACGTGCTGGCCGAGGCCCAGCGTGCCGGAAGCACCCTGGGCTGCGTCGGCGCGGGCATCATCACCCAGGTGTTCCTCCGGGTGCTGTGGGATACGCCGGGCTCGATCCTGCACACCAACTTCAAGCCCGACCCGTCGCTGGTGAAGATCGGGAACGAGTCGGCCACGTTCTCGTTCGGCGATCTGCTGATCGACACGGGGCTCGCACCGCCGATGTCGTGACCGGCCCGCCCCGCGGATGAGACGGGCGCGCTGGTGTGAACGGCGCGGCGCGTACGATTGGCGTCGGTGGCCACCTGGGACGACGTCCGGAGGATCGCGCTCGCGCTGCCGGAGACCGGCGAGCAGTCCAGGCGTGGAATCGCGATCTGGCGGGTGCGCGACAAGCTGTTCGTCTGGGAGCGGCCGCTGCGCCCGTCGGACCTGCGGGCGCTCGGCGAGGCGGCGCCGACCGGGGCGATCCTGGGAGCGCGCGTCGAGCACCTGATCGCCAAGGAGGCGCTGCTCGCCGATGACCCCGACGTCTACTTCACGACGCCCCATTTCGACGGCTACCCCGCCGTGCTGGTGGCGCTGGAGCGAGCGCGCGTCTCAGACCTCGAGGAGCTGATCGTCGAGGCGTGGCTGGCCCGGGCGCCCAAGCGCCTCGCCCGGGAGTACGCCGACGCTCATCTTCCGCAGCGGCCCGCCGAGTAGCCGTCGACGGCATCACGCGCGCCGGTCGACGGCCCGCCGGCGCCGGTGACGGGTCGTGCGACCTGCGAGGATGGCGGCGTGGACCTCGCCGCCGCCTACGAGCCGGTGATCGCGGAAGTCAGGGCGCTGCTGCCCTCCGGCGCGCTCGTCGTCGACGCCCACACCCACCTCGGGCGCGACGAGGACGGCCAGGCGCTGAGCCCCGACGAGCTGCTCGCCGCGCTGGACCAGGTGAGCCCGACCGCCCGTGCCTGCACGTTTGCGCTGCACGATCCCGAGCGCCACCCGTCCTACCGTGTGCCCAACGACCGCGTGTTGAGCTGGGCGCAGGCCTCCGGCGGGCGCCTGTACCCCTACTGTCGGCTCGATCCCGCCGAGGATCCGGTCGGTGAGGCGCAGCGCTGTCTCGGGCGCGGCGCGCGCGGGATCAAGCTGCACCCGCGCGCCCAGGCGTTCGGCTTCGGCGACGCCGCCGCCGAGTCGATCTGGAAGGTCGCACATGAGGCGAAGGTGCCGATCCTGATCCACGCGGGCCGCGGGATGCCCCGCATGGACCCGCTCGCCGACCTCGCGCTGCGCTACCCCGACGTCGTGCTCGTGCTCGCCCACGGGGCGATCGCCGATCAGGGGATGTTCGCCTCCCGGCTGCGCGACCATCCCAACGTCGTCTACGACACCTCCACCTTCTCGGTGTTCGACCACCTCGAGCTGTTCGCCCGGATCCCCGTCGAGCGGATCGTGTTCGCCTCCGACGTCCCCTACGGGCGCCCGCTCGGGGCGCTGCATGTGGCGCTGCGGTTGGCCGGCTACGCCGGCCTCGACGAGCACGCACGCGGCCGCCTGGTCGGCGGGACGATGACCGACATCCTGGAGGGCCGGCCGCTGCCGGCGCCGACGCCGCCGCGCGTGCCCGAGATCCGTCCGATCAGCGGACGCCTTGCGCGCGTCAACGGCTACCTGATGATGTCGTTCGCCGCCGCGCTCGGCGGGGGACCGCCGCCGAACTTCGAGCGCGGGCTGCAGTACGTCGCGCTGGCCCGGGCCGCCTGCCGCGACCCCGATCCGGGCGCCGTCGGCCCGGCACTGCAGCGCGTCGACCGGTTGCTGGCGGGAGCCGAGGAGATGCTCGCGGCGGGGGGCGAGCACGGCCGCACCGCCTTCGGTCTGGTGATGGCCGCCGGTGTGATCGCCGCCACCGAGCCGCTCGGGGCCGCGGGCTGGGCCCACTGATCCGCCTACATCCATGTCAACCATGTACGTGGACCCTTTCGGTGCGGCAATTGGCCAGAACGTGGACGACGGTCCTGCGGGCTGAGTGGGTGGGTTTTGGCCGACGGCGTGCGGCTCGGCCGGCTGATCGGACGCGACGACGAGCTCCGCCGGCTGCTGGCGGCGATCGCCGAGGGCCGCGATCATGCGGTGGGGGTGATGATCACGGGAGCGCCGGGGGTGGGCAAGACCGCACTGCTCGAGGCGGCGCTCGCACCGGCGGAGGGCTTTCAGCTGCTGCATGCGACCGGCCTCGAGGTGCAGTCCGAGCTGCCGTTCGCCGGGCTGCACCAGCTGCTGGGCCCCACGCTGCCGGCGAAGCCGTCGATGAGGTGGTCACGCTCGCCGCCGGCGTTCCGCTGGCCCTGATCGAGCTGCCGCGCGCGGGACCGGCCCCCGACCCGCCGTCGACGGATCCCGCGCACCCGCGGGACCCGGTGTCGCACCGGCTGATCAACCGGCTGTTCGGCCGGCGGATCGAGCGGCTCTCCGCATCGGCGGCGTTCGCGGCGCTGATCGCCGCGCTGGACGAGCCCACGGAGCAGGACGCCTTCCTGCGCGCCGCCCGCCGCGTGGACCCCGCCGCCTCGCCCTGGAGCGAGCTGGAGGCCGCGGCGATCATCCGCATCGCAGACGGCCACATCGACTTCGCTCACCCCCTGCTGCGACGCGCGGTGCTGGAGTCCGCCCCGCCCGACGCTCATCGCCGGGCTCATCTGGCGCTGGCCGCGGCGATGGAGGAGCGCGGAGACCTCGACCGAGCGGTCATGCACCGGACTCCACGAGCCTGGCGGCGGATTGCCGAACCGGCGCGACCGCGGGACTCCCGTCGAGGTTGTACTGCGTCACCGTCGCCTGCAGGTCATGGCTGTTGACCCCCGTATACGTGCCGCTGACCGAATACGGCGCGGTGGCCCCGCTGGCGTACACGGCGTTGCCGGTCATCGTGTATGGGACCGTCAGCGTCGTCCGGTACACGGCGACGTCGCCCTCCACGATCGAGTCGGGCGGGACGACGATCGGCTGTGACCAGCTGAACGTGTTGGCCTCGCTCGTCGACCCATTCTGGGCGAAGTGGCCGATCCCTGCACCGCCACGCTGAAGTTGGCGAAGATCGGAATGCCGATGCCGGCGGTCACGGTCACCGAGACACCGTAGGTGTCGGTCCAGCTGGAGGTGTCGGTCCAGCTGGAGGTGTCGGTCCAGCTGGAGGTGTCGGTCAGCGTCTTCATGCCGCTGATCGTCGTGCTCTGGGTGACGCTCGTGTCGTTGGTCTCCTTCTCGGTGTCCAGCTCGTCCAGGGAGTTGGACAGGATCTGCAGATCGGAGGTGTCGTACTGGATGCCGGTCGCGGCAAAGCTCACGACGTCATCGGTGGACAGGCAGGACGTCTGGTTGGCGTCGCCGTTGCGTCCGACAGCCGTGACGCACACCTGATGAGGGGTGGCGCCGGCGGGCAGGGTGATGTCGAACCCGTGGTCGGGACCCCAGGTGGGATGTGCAGCGGCCACATCGGGACGCGAGACGCCGGCGGTCACCGCAGTCGCTGCAGCCCCGTCGACGCTGATCTCCACGGTGATCGGAGTCGACGGGATGCTCGTCTGGTCGGCCCAGCCGACGATGTGGACCGACTGGCGGTCAGGCGTCTGGCGCGCCAGATCGATGCTCAGCAGCGGGCGCTGGACAGGCGGGGGTGGCGGCGGCGGGGGCGGCGGCATGCAGGTCTGGCAGGGGAGCCCGGCCTTGGGAATGGGATACACCGGGTCCTCCTTGGTGGTTGATGACAACTGCCCCACCACGGTCCCATCCCGCCCTGAGTCGTCGCGTCAGGGAGATCCCTCGATCTCGCGGGGCCGCATCGCGCCTCAGGCGGCCTGGCGCTCGACCAGCGGCTCGGGCTCGCTGTCGAAGGAGCGCAGCGCCGGAGGACCGGCCATCAGCTGCGGCTCCTCCCGCACGCGTCGGCTTCGCAGCACGACCACGGCGACGATGATGCCGGTCGCCACACTCGCCACGCCGATCGTGTAGGCGAGGTGATACCCCCCGAGCAGCGAGGCGGTGAGCGCGTGTCCGTGCGCCTGCAGCGACCGGGTGCGGTTGGTCGCGATCGTGCCGAGCACGGCGAGCCCGAGCGCTCCGGCGACCTGCTGGGAGACGTTGGTGATGCCCGACCCCAGCCCGGCGTCGGCCGCCGGCACGTCGGCCATGGCGATCGTCAGCAGCGGCATGAACGCGCTGCCGATTCCCAGTCCGATGGCGAAGTAGGCGCCGAACACCGTCGGGAAGAAGGCGGTGTGGGCACCTGTCGTGCGAAGCAGGGTCAGCCCGGCGATCACGCTCAGCATGCCGGCGACGAGCACCCGCATCGGTCCGAACCGGGCCACCAGGCGTGCGGTGACTCCGAGCGACAGGATCCCGACCGTCACCGTCCAGGGGAGGAACGCCATGCCGGTGCGCAGCGCGCTGTAGTGACGAACGTGCTCGAGGTACAGCGTGCCGAGGAAGAACGTCGAGTACATGCCGGTGACGACGAAGCCGCGCACGATGCTGGCGGCGACCAGGCCCCGGAGGCGCAGGATGCGCAACGGCATGATCGGATCCTCCAGGCGCGACTCGACGGCCAGGAAGGCGGCCATCAGCGCGATCGCCAGTGCCCCGAAGCCGAGCACCTGGGTCGAGCCCCAGCCGTGGCTGGTCGCCTCGACGATCGCGTACACCGCGGTCATCAGCGACACCGTGACCAGCGCCGAGCCGAGCCAGTCGACACCGTGGCCGAGGCCCGCGCCGCGGTCGGAGGGGATCAGGAGCCGCCCCAGCGCGATCGTCGCCGCGCCGATCGGGAGGTTGACGAAGAAGATCCAGTGCCAGCTGAGCGCCTGGGTCAGCACTCCGCCGGCGAGCAGGCCGAGCGACCCGCCGGCCACGGCGGTGAAGACGTAGGCGCTCATCGCGCGTGCCCGGTCGGCCGGCTGGGGGAACTCGGTGACGATGATCGCGAGGATCACCGAGGCCTGGAGGGCGGCGCCCAGGCCCTGGATGAAGCGCGCTGCGACCAGGAGGTCCTGGCTGGGCGCGAGGCCGCACAGCAGCGATGCGGCGGTGAACACGGTGACGCCGGCCAGGAACACCCGCTTTCGGCCGAGCAGGTCGCCGAGGCGGCCGGCCAGCAGCAGGAAGCTGCCGAAGGTCACCAGGAAAGCGTTGATCACCCAGGTGAGGTTGCCCTGGCTGAAGTGGAGATCGCGCTGGATCGCCGGCAGCGCGACGTTGACGATCGTGGTGTCGAGCACGATCATCAGCTGGGCCAGGCAGACGATCGCCAGCGCCATCCAGCGGCGCCGGTCGGTGAGGTGAGAGAGCGGAGAAGCAGTCATGGGGTCCGAACTGTCGAGGCCGGATTTGCGGCCGGTGATAAACTGGAGGCATCCTCCAGAACTAAGTGGAGGGTTCCTCCGGAAACTATACGGAGGATACCTCCGTTTTGTCAAGGAACCTTTGTGAGCACGACCGACACCACCGATCAGCCGCTGCGCGCACGACCCAAGCGAGCCGACGCCCGGCGCAACTACGACAAGGTGATCGCCGCTGCCCGGGAGGCCTTCGGCAAGGACGGGACGGCGACCTCGCTGGAGGAGATCGCGCGGCGCGCCGAGGTCGGGATCGGCACGCTGTATCGCCACTTCCCCAACCGCCAGGCGCTGTTGGAGGCCGTCTACGTCGACGAGGTCGAGGCGCTGTGCCGGTCAGCGGCCGACCTCGCCGACCTACCCCCGTGGGACGGACTCGTCGCGTGGCTGCACCGGTTCGTGGCCTACATGGCCACCAAGCAGGCGCTGGCCCACGAGCTGCTGGACTACGTCGACCGCGACGCTGCGGTGTTCGCCAGCAGTCGCGCGGCGATGTACGCGGCGGGCGGGCCGCTGCTGGCGCGCGCCCAGCAGTCGCACGTCGTGCGCGCCGACACCGACCTCCCGGAGGTCATCCAGATGGTCGGCGGGATCGCGAAGATCCAAGCCGGCGAGCCCGGGCAAATCGATCACATCCTCGACATCGCGCTCGACGGCTTGCGCTACCGCACGCAGTAGCGGTCCGCCGCAGGGCGAGCGACGCGCACGACCCGGCGAGAGCAGTACTGACCTCCGGCGTTCGTCCGGACCGCGGGTGGCCGACCTGCGCTCGCACTAGTGGTCTCACTAGATTTCCCAACACCACGACGCGAGAGGAGCAGACATGGCAGACGCTCGGTTGGCGCACACCCGGGTCGGCGTGCTGGGCAGCGGCGAGGTCGGTCGCCGGTTGGCCGCCGGATTTCGCAGTCGGGGCCACGAGGTGATGCTCGGCTCACGTGACCCCGGCAAGGCCGAGCTCAGCGAATGGCTGTCCGGCGATGGCGCGGGTGTCACTGCCGGCACGTTCGCGCAGACCGCAGCGCACGGCGAGTTGCTGGTGCTGGCGCTGCTCGGGACCGCCGCCGAGGCGGCGATCGCCGACGCCGGTCGCGAGAACTTCGACGGCAAGGTCGTGATCGACGCGATGAACCCGCTGGACTTCTCGGGCGGCTTCCCGCCCACGCTCGGAATCAGCGGCGAGGACTCGCTCGGCGAGCGCGTCCAGCGCGCGCTCCCCGACGCCAAGGTCGTCAAGGCGTTCAACACGATCGGGAACGCGTACTTCGTGGACCCGCACTTCAGCGGCGGCCGGCCGACGATGCTGATCGCCGGAGACGACGAGGACGCCAAGCGCACTGTGGGTGACGTGCTGGCCGACTTCGGCTGGCCCGAGCCGGTCGACATCGGCGGTATCGCGGGCTCGCGCGAGCTGGAGGCGTTCTGCATCGCGTGGGTCAAGATCGGCGGCCTCCGGGGCGCCTGGGACCACGGATTCGCGCTGCTCGTCGGCTAGCCACTTCGCCGGTGGGATGCGAGCCACGTGGCGATCTCGCTGATCACGGAAATGGGATGCGGGCGCCGGACGGCGCCAGGCGGTGACGCAGTCGCGCCAGGTCGAGCTCGCCCAGCCCGCGCGCCGTCAACCACGCCACCGACCCGCCGAACCGCTCGTCGACGAGGTCGAGAACGCGCTCGATCGTGCCCGGGACGGGCGCGTGCTGCTGGGGGTCGTGACCCTCGAGCTCGGCGCGGTAGGTCGGGGAGCTGATCAGGCGCGCCATGATCGCGTGGATGCGCTGGCGGGTCGCCAGGTAGTCGGCGACGATCGTGTTGCGACCGACGCCGGCGGTTTCCAGGGCGAGTGCGACCACGACCCCAGTCCGGTCCTTGCCCGCCGCGCAGTGCAGCAGGACTGCGCCGTCGGCGCGGGCGATCGTCCGCACCGAGCCGACGACCGAGTCCGGTCGCCGGACGAGGTAGCTCATGTACGCGCGCACGACGGCGGGCTCGTCGGGCGATTCGCCGGCGTCGGGCGGCCCCCACGGCATCACCGTGTCCGCGTCGAGATCGGCGCTCTCGCCGGAATCGGGGTACAGCGAGCGGTGCTCGATCCGGACCCCGGCGTGGGCCGTCAGCGGACCCGGCCCCTCGAGCGCGACCTCGACGTCGGTCCGCAGGTCGACCACCACCTCGAGCCCCGCCTGCTCGACCAGCACGCGCACATCGTCGGGGCTCAGCGACTGCAGGTTGTCGGATCGCAGCAGCACGCCGGGCACGACGACCCGGGCGTTGACCGCGCCGTCGAGGGCGATCCAGCGAGGGGTGTGATCGGCCGCGCTCACTCCGGGATCGTCGCACGCCGGCGCCTGCGGTCTGCGTCCAACTGGTGACCGGGGCGCGTGACGCGAGGCCGCGTCACGCCACACCGGTTGGCAGCTGGCGATTCCCAGCCGTAGTAGCCGCTTAGCTCTGACGCGCGCACTCCCCGACCGACAAGGCCGGCAGGCAGGGGTGCTGGAACCCGGGGGTGGTCCAGGTGCGCGCCGCGAGGATGGCCTGCAGCGAGCTGATGTATGAGGTCGCCGCTGGGTTGTTCCACGGCCGCGGGGCGTGCCAGGCGGCGATGCTCGCCCACTGCTGTCCGGCGCTGTAGCCGGCACCGCACGCGTCGCAGTCGCCGTCGTAGTAGTAGCGAATCGTGGCACCCATGTAATCCAGGGCGAACGCCGTCGAGAGCCAGCGCAGCCGTCCGGTGCCCGGGTTGATCGTCTCGTTCGGGAGCCATTCGATCTGGTTGATGCCCATCTCCTCGAACACCCTCCTGCGCGGTGCCCGAGCCTGCACCGGGAACTCGCCGTACGACGCGCGCGACACGCCCCGCAGGTCACCAATGGCATCCTGACGCCACCAGGACTCGTACACGGCGAGAGCCCGGATCCAATCCTCGGGGATCCCCCATTTGTGCGCCGCCCACTGCATCAGATCATCGGTGGAGGGATCGGCGAGTCCGTCGCGTCCGGTGACGTACGCGTTCAAGGGGTTTTCCTGGATGGACGTCTCGCCGTTCGGGCCCTGGATCGAACGGAACCGCGCCAGCTCGAAGTTCGAGGGGACGTAGGCGTTCGCCGCGCGGTTGGACGGCCGGTTCTCGGGCTCCGGCGTGACCTGCGAGGCCGCCAGGGCATCTGACTCCGGGAGCGTTCCCGGAGGAGCCCAGACCGTCTGGGGCGACTGCTCAGTCGTCGGTTGCCCGGACTGGTCGGCGAATGCGAGCGGCGTCAGGGCGCCCGCGAGACACACGGTGAACGCGCAGAGGACGAACCTCCACAGAGCCTTGGGGCGCGGCAGGCGCCCGCCCGATACCGGTCGCAAGTGGATCTGCATCTTCGTCCGTCCTGACTGGTTGAGATGACAAATCCGCCGCGTCATGCGGCGGGGGCACCCCGGTCCGGGGTGCATGTCGCGATCATCGGCACCCGCCGCCGGCGACTTGAGCAAGCCGTTGCCGCGGGCGCATACTTCTGCCGATGCCGTTCACCACGCGCCCGCTCGACGCGAGCACCTGGCCCGATTTCGCCGGACTCGCCGAAGACCACCACGGCGTCTGGGACGGCTGCTGGTGCCTGGGCTTTCACGAGGAGGGCCGCCCGCACGTCCACACACCGCAGCAGCGACGCGCACTCAAGGAGGCGCGGGTGCGAGAGGGACGCGCGCACGCCGCGCTGGTGTTCGACGGCGCGCGGTGCGCCGGCTGGTGTCAGTTCGGCCCGACCGAGGAGCTGCCGCGGATCAAGCACCAGAAGGCGTACCGCGAGGGCTTGCGGGATCTGCCCGACTGGCGGATCACCTGCTTCTTCGTCGGGCGCTCGCATCGCCACCGCGGCGTTGCCGAAGCCGCGCTCGCGGGCGCGCTGGCCGAGATCGCGCGGCTCGGCGGCGGCAGCGTGGAGAGCTATCCCGAGGACACGACCGGCCGCAAGGTGTCGGGCTCGTTTCTCCACAACGGCACCGTCGCGCTGTTCGAGCGCCACGGGTTCGCCCGCAGCCGGCAGATCGGCAAGCATCGATGGGTGGTCCGCCGGGTCGTGCGCCCGGCGTCGTGACGCGCCACCCCGGGATCCGACGACCGCAGCTTCGCGGCTCCCGGGGCCTGGCACCTAGCCATGGGCTGAACGCCGCGGTAAGCTGACCTCAGCTTCCATCGGCTACGACTAGGAGAAACACACATGAGTGGCAAGCGCGAGGGGGAGCACCCGGCCCGTGCTTACGGGACGACCGGCGGAGGGTTCGCCGAGGGCGAGGCCGACCCCGAGAAGTTCGATCAGGACAAGCAGGTCGGAAGCTTTGCGACCGGCGAGGAAGACCTCGAGAAGTACCCGGAGGACGGGCAGCTCGGCAGCTTTGCGAGAGGTCAGGAGGAGGCTGACAACCCGCAGAACGACGAGGAGGGCACGTTCGGCACGGTGGACGGGCCAGAGGAGACCTGATCCGGGGCAGGTCGTGGGATCCGCGGTCCTGACGCCGGTGAGCCGTGCCGGCGGCGATGGATACTGCCGGCACCCGATCCTGGAGGATGACCATGCATGCCACGATTCGACGACTCCGCTGCGCTCCGGGGACGATCGCCCAGGTTGCCGAACGGGTGGAGACGGAGTACGTCCGACAGCTTGAGGGTGTCGACGACGTGCTCTCATACACGCTCGTCCATCTTGGTGGCGATGAGATCGGCAGTCTCGGCGTCTTCATCAGCGAGGAGGCCGCGAGCGAGGCAAACGAGCTCGCGGTGGCGTGGGCCAAGGATCGACTCGCCGACCTCGGCACGACACCGCTTGACGCATCCGACGGCTCGGTGCTCGTCCACTGGACGTTCCGCTGACTCGACCCTGAGTGGATTCGCGGGTTCGGGGCGCGGGCCGGCGGTCAGCCGGCAGCGTGAGCGGGCTCGCTCACGGCGACGCGCGTGCGCTCCATGACCCCGTCGGGGCCGTGCAACGCCTGGTCGATCAGGCTCCGGAACTGCAATCGCTGCGCCGGCGACAGCGCCGCCAGCAGCTCATCCTCGAGCTCGGCCATCGAACGCTCGACCTGATCGAGCACCTCGATCCCGGTGGGGGTCAGCTCGATGATGTGGCGGCGACGGTCGCTCGAGTCGCGGCGCCGGATCACCAGCCCGGCGCTCTCGAGCTCGTTGAGGAACAGCACCGTGTTGTTGGCGTCGAGGCAGAGGATCGCACCGAGTTTCTTCTGTGCCACCGGCCCCAGCTCCCGCAGATAGCTGAGCCCGAGGAACTGCTTGAGGCGACCGCCGGCGGCGCCGCGCTCGGCGGCCAGCCGGTACACCGACCGCGACAGCTGCGTCAGCAGGACCAGGGTGGTAGTGGAGTGCTCGTCAGCCATTGCCGCGGATCACGCTAGCAGTGGCGCCCGCCGGCGGGCGGCCGACACCGACAATCACCCGCCTAAAGATCATCACTGATGTAGGGACCGTCTTGCTAGGGTGTTTACCATGACTGCAACCGCGCAGGGATCCACCGTCGCACGCGGCCCAGCGTCAGACCGCCGCCGTTGGCTGGCGCTGGTGGTCGTCTGCCTGGCGCAGCTGATGAACGTGCTGGACTCGACCGTCGTCAACGTGGCGCTACCCAAGCTCCAGCACGGTCTCCACTTCACCCAGGCGAACCTCGCCTGGGTGCTCGACGCATACCTGATCTCCTTCGGCAGCCTGCTGCTGCTCGCCGGGCGACTCGGGGACCTCGTCGGGCGAAAGAAGGTGTTCCTGGCCGGCGTGGCGCTGTTCACCGCGGCCTCCGCCGTCTGCGGGGTCGCGGGCAGCCAGGCCCTCCTGATCGTGGCCCGGTTCGTTCAGGGCATCGGCGGGGCGCCGCTCCCCATGCTCTTGACCGCTACCGGGGCCAAGGTCCCTCTGCGATAGCTACACCCCCGTGGGCTGCTTTTCGACCGGCGTCGGTGGCCCACTTTTCGACCGGCCTTGACAGACGTGGGGCACGCTCGGAGGTTGATCGGGGTGCCTGCCGGGCCCGGGGCGGTGATCGAGCGGCATGGATGTCGTGGCCTGAAATCTGGATGATCGATGTGAGGACTCGCCGGTATGGCGCCGTACGCCGCTCGCCGAGCGACCAGACCGTGACGCGCCGAGGCCTGCCGGGTCGAGCGCCACGTCGCTTCGCCTCCTTCGATGCAGGCAGTCGCGAGCCGGCCATGGATCAGCAGTGGAATCGGCGTGGCGGTGGGCTCGTCGACGTGTGCAGTGTTCGACGCCGGCCGTCGCGCGTGATAACCCGCTGGATGGCGGAGGATGAGCGGCCTGGGTCCGCCAAGTCACGGCCCCGATCCCGGCCGCGCCCGGCGAGTAATCGCATCGTTCGCAGCCCGACCGCCGGCGCCGTGGCGCCGGTCCCGCCGCTCTGGCCACGCCGCCGGACCCGTCCGCCCGCTCGCCCCGCGCCGAAGCCCGGGCGGCGCCCGACATCGGGCACGGAACGCCGGGCGGTGCCGGGGCCGCCTGCGCCTGCGCCCCGCCCGCCCACGCCGGCGGGCCGCGACCCGCCATTCCGGCGCCGTTCGGCGCCACGGCCCGTGCAGCTTCCGTGCCAGGGGTCACGGTCGTATCCTGGCCCGGGCAGCCGAGCTACGCGGTGCGGCACACTTCGTCGATGCGACCGAATCCGATCCACGCCAGCGACGACCCCGAAGTGGTGCGAAGGCTGATCCGCGAGAATCCATGGTGCACTCTGGTCAGCAGCAATGCCGGAGACCTGGTGGCATCGCACTACCCGGTCCTGCTTGACGAGGCGGCGACCGGGCTGGAGCTGCTGACCCACGTCGGGCGCCCTGACGATCGGGTCCACGGCTTCGGCGAGCGCGAGGTGATGGTGATCGTGCAGGGACGCCACGGCTACATCAGCCCGAGCTGGTACGTCCCGGGCACCACCCCGGCACCGACGTGGAACTTCAGCGTTGCTCACTGCTACGGCGTGCCGCACATCCTCGCGCCGGAGGAGAACCTGAGCGTCCTGACGCGCCTGGTCGAGCATTTCGAGCGCCATGTGCCCGACCCGCAGTTCCTCGACCCGGAGTGGGGTGGGCAACTCGCCAGGGGCACGGTCGGCCTCCGGATCCCGGTCACCCACTTCGTCTGCAAGCTCAAGCACAGCCACGACAAGAGCCCGGACAACCAGCAGCGGGTGATCGCCGCGCTGCGGGCGCCTGGCCCGTATCGCCACCCCGAGCTGGCCGACGACATGGTCCGCTCCCTCGAGTTCGATCAAGGCTGACCCGCCCGGGATCGCTCTAGTGTCTAGTGATCGTTGAGGTCGAGGACGGGCGTCGGCGCGTCGATCTGCTGCTTGTCGTCGGTGGGGATGATCGCCGTGCCGACCGCGAAGAACTCGATCATGTGGCTGTCCCAGCCGTGACTCT
>JBELAG010000152.1:0-13407 GCA_049509055.1 Solirubrobacteraceae bacterium | reverse complement strand
GTCGGGGTGGGGGGTGCGATGGACCAGGCCTCGCGCTTCGAGCTGGTCGACGCCGACGGTCGCGGCTGGTGGGTCGATTTCGGCGGCGCGTGCGATCTCTCGCAGGGTCATCGGACCGTCGGTGAGCTTGATCAGCACCTCGACCTTGCCGGGCCCGAGATCGAGGGCGGCGCGCAGGGCACGCCGGCGGTCCTGTCCGGTGACGAACTCGTGGAGGGCGCTCCACACTCGGGATGCGGTGTCTGGTGGCGTATTCGATCGGGTGCTCACTGGGCTCCTTCCGTGGTGGGGCTCATGTCAGTGTCCAGGCGTGCGCCGTTTCGCTTGGCGGTCGCTAGCGCCCAGCGTCCGGTCGAGACGATGCCGAGCAGCACGACCATCACTCCACAGCCGGCGACCACAGCCCACGCCGCGTGGCTGGCGTGCACGAAGCCGGCAAAGCCGGAGGCGATGATCGAACCGGTGACCGCGACCCCGACGGCCGCGCCGGTCTGGCGACAGGTGGAGACGATCGCTCCCGCGACACCGGCTTGGTCTCGGGGCATGCCCGACATTGCGGTGTTGGTCATCGGAGTGCTGACCAGACCCGCCCCAGCGCCAAAGACAAGATAGGCGACGATCAGATACCACACCGCGGTGTGCGCGCTAAGGCCGATCAGCAGGCCCGCGCCCACGGCTATCAAAGCACCAGAAGCGATCAACGCAAGCCTCGGGCCACGCTTGACCACCAACCGCCCTGAGACGGTGGCGAACACGCCGAGCATCGCGGCCATCGGGATCGTGAGCAATCCGGCGTGCAGCGCGCTAAAGCCGCGAACATCCTGCAGATACAAAGTGTTGAGGAACAGAAAGCCGCCTACCGCAGCGAGCGCGACCACCGCGATCAGCGCCGCGCCCGAGAACGGCGCGCTGCGGAAATACCACATGTCGATCAACGGCTCACGCCGCCGGGACTCGACCACGACCAGCGCGATCGCCGCGAGCAGGGCAACCGCGAACAGGGTCATGATCGGCGCCGAGCCCCACCCGATGCGCGGCCCCTCGATAATCCCGGCGGTCAGGCAGCCCAAAAACACGATCACCAACAGCTGACCAGGAGGGTCAAGCCGCCGGGGCCGCTCGGCCCGCGACTCGGGCACGAACCGTTGCGTCAGCACGATCGCGATCAGACCGACCGGAACGGTTATCCAGAAGATCGAACGCCACCCGAACCCGCTGACCAGCAGGCCACCGAGCACCGGGCCGCTCGCGAGACTGAGGCCGGCGACCGATCCCCACACGCCGATCGCCTTCGCCCGATCAGCACGGTCGGTGAACGTGTTGACAATGATCGACATCGCCACCGGGTTGAGCATCGACCCGCCGACGGCCTGCAGTCCGCGAAACGCGATCAGCCACCCCAGCGACGGAGCCACGCTGCACAGCAACGACCCCAGCGAGAACGCCACCAACCCGATCTGAAAGACCCGACGGCGACCGAAGCGATCCGCGAGCGAGCCCGACAGCATGAGCAGGCACGCAATAACGACGGTGTAGGCATCGGCCGTCCACTGCAGACCGCTCACCGACGCATGCAGCGCCCCTTGGATCGACGGCAACGCGACATTGACGATCGTCACATCGATTCCCGCCACGAACACGCTCAGACAACACGTCGCCAACACCACCGAACGGCGCCGCGCGTCACGGTCGGCTCCAGACGGAGAGCTGATCGTTGCCATAACCACTGTTGTATCACAACAACCACAGTTCGCGGCGTTGATCCTGACGTGGAGGAGCCACACTCGGCCGGGTCCCGGCTCCCGGCTCCCGGACGCCGACGCAGACCTGCCTTCGTTGTCGTACGGCCATCTCGTCGGCGACTCCACAGGCCCTGCTTGGCGCGGAGAGGGAGAGAGCACCGACCGGCGTGGTTGCAGCGATCTTGCTACCGATCACGTGCAAGCAGTAGTCCGCGCCGAGGTCGACCTGGCTCGCCCTCTTGAGGAGACGGGCAGCGGCATCATGGCCAGCGACACCGCGGCGCGCCTATGCAGCGTCGCGTGACCCGGACAGGGCGTAGCCCACGACTGCTCCCGGACAGAACCGGTCATGTCGAGCGACTGCGAGCGCGTCCGCGGCACGAGCGACGATCACCCTGGACGTCGCCGAAACCACGGCTGGCGAGCCTCACGCACGATCCCGGCGTTGCCCATGCAGAGGTAATCTGCGCGGATGGCAGTTGGGCGCGCACTGGACTCGACATGATGCACAGGGCGATCGCCCGCTCCACATGAGCCCGAAGAAACGAAAGCGCGACTGGGCGACCGACCACGTGGATCCGCAGGCGCTCGCCGACGCGCTGGTCGCCCGCTTGGCGCCGGCCATTGCTGCGGGGTGGTCGCTGATCGCCGGTCTGGCCAGCGTGGATCTCACCGCTCCTGACGGCCGATCGTATGGGTTTAGCACCGATCTGCGAAGTGGATGGGGCACCAACGAGCGACGGCTGCTCGGACTGGTCGGAGACATGCTGAACATCTGCCAGTCAGAGATCGCGGAAGCGACGACCGAGCCTTGGCCAGCGCGATCCGACGAGCATTACGGCGACTTCCCCGAACCCTGGGTTGGGATCGTTGGCGACGCGCTGCACATGCGCTACGGCGATGGCCCGTCTCTCGCGCTGGAGCTCGAGCCAATCAACCTGCGGGAGATCTTCGGATCTGGAGTCTAACCGCGACCGACTCGACGAAGGTCGCCGCAGCCGAGTCCAGGCGGCTTGGCCGCTGCCATACGGCGCCGCCCGCGAGCGGTCCGATGATCTCCGCATCTCCAGACGCACCGGACCTCGGCATCTGTGCAGGGCAGTCGGGCGACGCCGCGTCCCGATTCGAACGGAGGCCCAAGCCCGGGAGTTTGCCGCGGCCCCCGGCCGCGTGAGGGTTCCAGTCAAGAAGGAACACGAACGAGTCTCGCGCCAAGTCGGCGAGGCGTCCGGTCGCTTGATGAGCGTGTGCCGGCGACCTTTCTCGTGGCCGAGGTCGATGGTGCGATCGTAGGCCGGGCCTCGATCCGGCACGAACTCAACGACCACCTCGCTGCTGTCGGGGGCCACTCCGGCTACGGCGTCCGTCCCGGTTCGCGTCGTCGTGGCTATGCGTCTGAGATTGTCCGCCAGTCGCTAACCGTCGCCCGCGCCGAAGTTGTCGGACGAGTGCTGCTGATCTACGACGACGCCAACGTCGAATTGGCAGCCATGATCGAACGTTCCGGCGGCGTCCTTGAAGAAAGACGTGTCGCCGAGGACGGCAGCCGTATGCACCGATATTGGATCTCCTGAGCGCCGGTCAGGTGGTGCGGCATCGGGCGGCCAGCGGCTGCGCGACCGGAGGCTGGCCCAAAGGAGCCGGCGCTTTTCTTCGCCGTAAGCGAGGTGCACACGAGGCGTGCATGATCCGCGGCGATGCCCAGGCAGTGCCCGATATGGACCGCCACTTCGTGGCCGCCGCGGCCGCTCTCGCCTTTGGGCGGGAGGGAGAGTCAGCCGCCGGCGGCGTCGGCGCTTGCTTTCCGTTGCGGGCGTGCCTCCGGCGGGGACGGCACGAATCGTCGAAGCGATCGGCGTCGGTCGGCGCCGGCGATCCGATCTGTGGCGAACCACTCGTCCGGAGCCGCCGATCGGCGCGATTGTCGATCTATAGGGTCGCGCGACGGGCTGGTGGCAGGAGGAGCAAAGCGGTCGTCCGCGCCGCGTCAGCCGGATCCTCTAGATTGGGCCATAGCGCCCATAGCGTGCGAGCGGCGGGGCGACTTGCGCGGCGAGCGTGACTTGTGGGACCGGAGCGGGCGCCGCCCGGGACGCCTTGGGGATCGCATATTCGGAGAGCTTTGGCGTGGCGCGATTTACGCCGCGAGGGCGCGTTCAGCCTGCGGTTCAACGCGGCAAACGCGATTGCGGCCCGTCTGCTTCGCCTGGTATAGGGCAGCATCGGCGCGCCGAAAGATGCGTTGATACTCAAACGGCTCACCAGGTTCGGTGCCTGACACGCCAAGCGAAAGCGTGACCTTTAGGCCTGCCACGGGATCCTCGCCGACGGCGGCACGAACGCGTTCGGCGAGCCTAAGCGCCGCCTCGCCGCTGACGCCGGGAAGCAGGATCACGAACTCCTCGCCGCCGACTCGATAGGCGGCGTCGAACGCGCGCAGGCAACCGCACAGCCGGTGGGCGGTCTCCTGAAGCACTCTGTCGCCGACTGTGTGCCCGTGGGTGTCGTTGACCATCTTGAAGTGATCGAGATCGGCGACGATCACGGACACTTCCTGGCCGGTCGCGGTGGCGTGGTGAGCCAGCTCGGACACGCGAGCAAGAAGCGCCAGGCGGTTGAGCATGCCCGTCAGTCGATCGACCACGGCCGCGTCGCGATGGTCCAAGGCCGAGCGGCCCGCAGCGGAACCGATGAGTCCTGCAGCTCCAACGAGTGCGACCGGGAGGGCGACAAAGCCGGGGTTGTGAAGCGCGAGCCACGGATCGATCGCGGTCGTCGCGAAGATCGTAAGCACCAGGCCGAAGCCCACTCCGACGAGCACGCCGCGGCGCGGGAACACCGCGCTTGAGCCGACGAACATGATCGACAAAAAGCACGCGCAGAAGAGCGGAGGGCGCGGCGAGGAGAAGTGCACGAACGCGATACCGGTCGCGTTGAAGGTCTGCGTGAGCAGCCACATCCCGCCGAGCACGTACTCGGGTCGGCGCATGCGATCGAGGCGGCCCTCGACGACGTTGTAGATCACCGCGGCCAGGGCCGGCGGAACGACGCAGATCCAGCCGTACACGAACGCCCCGGCGACGATCGCCGCGAAGCCGATGAGATAGCCCGGCCGATTGGACGCATGAAGGCGTCTGTTCAGCTCAAGGATGTGGCCACGCTCGACATCATCGCGGGCCAGCCAAGTTCCGGTCTGGGCGTGCTGATCAGCCAAGCGCACCTGGCGTCGCTTCAGAGCGATCTGTGCGGAGGTGCGCTCGGCGGTGCGGGTGGAGCGCTGATGGCGGCGCTCGAGCGCAAGCACCCGCGCTCCCGTTCCGGCCGCCGTGGCGCTGCCGTGCCGCTGCACAGCATCCGCGACCTGCACGCGGTTTCGACCGGCGCGCTTAGCTTGGTAGAGCGCTTGGTCAGCGGCGGAGAAGGTGGCGCGGTAGTCGAAGTGCTCGCCAGCCACGGAGCTGGCCACCCCGAAGGAGATGGTGGGCTTGACCTCGCCCACGCGGAGCTGCGAGACGGCGCGCCGCAGCTGGTCCGCGAGGGTCACGCCGGACTCGGCTCCATGGTCGGGCAGCAGCAGGACGAACTCCTCGCCCCCGTGTCGATAGACGGGGTAGGCCGTGCCGATGGTTTCGCCGAGTTGTTGTGCGACGGCGTGCAGCACTGCGTCGCCGACGCCATGCCCGTGGACGTCGTTGATGACCTTGAAGTGATCGACGTCCCCCAGCAGGAGAGTGACGTGCCGGTCGGCGACCGACGATTGGTGCTCGAGCTCGGCGACGCGAGACTCCAGCGCGCTGCGATTCAGCACGCCGGTGAGCTGGTCGACCACGACGGAGGCGCGAGTCTTGACGTCGAGTTCGCGCACGGCGGCGGCCGGGACGGCGGCGGCGATCATCGCGGCGGCGGGGTAGATGAGCGCGAACGGAGCCGCGCTCAACATCGATGGGTTGGCGATCATCGCGGTGGCGATCATCAACAGCGCGGTGAAGAGGACCCCCGCTGCGGCGGCGCGGGCGGGAAAGACCGCGCTGACGAGCAGGACGGGGAACATGAAGAGGGGCAGCAGGTACAGGCTCGGGCCCGACGCGACCAGGACCGCAACCGCGTTCATGGCCTGGGTGAAGACGAATGCGCCCGCAAGCAACACCTCGGGGCGACGGGCATATGGCAATCGCGTCAGGGCGGCCAAGAACGCGGCCACGGCGCATAAGGGCGGAACGAGGATCTGCGGGCCCAGCGACGGAACGCACAGAGCGATCGCGACGACCAGACCGGCCGCGGCGATAAGTTCGGACCGGCGCACCCGACGACCCATGTCCAGCAACCGTGCACGCTCTTGGTCGTCACGGACCAGCACGATGCGAAGGCGCATGGGTTGCCCATCGGCAGGGCGACCGTCGCCCTTTAGGGAGCTTTAGCCGCGCGATGTCGGGTGCGAGCTCGACGGTCAGCCGGACCCTCGATGAGCTCTTGCTCACTTCGACGATTCGTGCCGTCCCCGCCGGAGGCACGCCCGCAACGGAAAGCAACCGCCGACGCCGCCGGCGGCTGACTCTCCCTCCCGCCCAAAGGCGAGAGCGGCCGCGCCGGCCACGAAGTGGCGGTCCATATCGGGCACTGCCTGGGCATCGCCGCGGAGCATGCACGCCTCGTGTGCGCCTCCCTTTCGGCGACGAGCGGGTTCGGGGCATGGCGTGCGAATAGCCGGAGTCCAGAGTGGGCGGGCGGGACCCGCGTGGGTGCGCTCGCGGACTCGTCGTTCGGTTCGGGGATCGCGCGCCGTGAACGCTGGGGACTGATGTCGGCCGCACTGGCGGCGTCCTTCCGGGGTGCTAGCAGCGGGCCGACGGGGATGATGTTGAGGCCTGCCGGCGGAGCGCGCGGGCGATGCGTGCCCGCGACTTCTTGCTTAGCCGCGCGATCGGCGTCTGGTTCTCTGTGACGCTGGTCGCGGCCAGGAGGGCAGCGCGCTCTGTGTCGCTGATCGCCTCAATCGCGGTGAGTAGCTCGTGGACGGTCATTCGCGTGGATGCGGTGTCGGGCCCGAGGAGCCCGTGCTCGACCGCCGTCGCGGCGGCCGCCAGCGCGGTCGTGCGGCTCGTGGCGTTTCGTAGCGCGTAGGCGAGTCCGACTCGCAATGCTTCGCGCAGCACAGCGGCGACCGGACCGTCACCGGTCCCCTTCGGCAGGCGCCGGTCGCGTTCAGGCGAGCGGCCGGGCTCCGGCTCCGGCTGTCCGTACGGGCGAGCCGGCGCCAGGCCAGCCTCGGTCAGGAAGCGACTGGGGGTGCTGTCGCTCGTGTGCAGCGAGAGTCGCTCTCGCGCGCGGGTGAACGCGACGTAGGCGAGCCGGCGCTCGGCCTCGAGCCCCTCGCCGGCGGCGCGCTGCTGCTCGTTGACGTCGAGCGCGCGGCGGTGTGGGAGCTGTTGCTCCTCGCAGGCGAACAGGTGCACCTCGGGCCATTGGCGGCCCTTGGCGCGGTGGATCGTGGTCAGCTCGATCCCACGGGCATCGTCGCGGACGGCGCGGAGTGCGTCGCGGCGGCCCGTGAGCAACTGCGCGTACTCGAGCACGGTCTTGCCGCTGGCCTCCTTCTGCGCCTGCTCGAGCGTCTCGAGCTCGACCTTCTCGATGTCGCCGAACGCGGCCTCGTAGGCGGCGAAGTGGTCGTCGAGCCCGCCGGCGGTGCGTAGATAGGAGACGAACCGGAGAGCGTCGGGAATCGCGGCGAGCGCGTCGAGAATCCGGCCTGCGTCCTCGAGCCGGAACCCGATGCGGGCGTCTGGCGACACGGCGGCGAGACTGGCGCTAAACGTCAGGCCGGCGCGCAGCCGGCTTGTCACCTCCTCCTCGGAACCCAACGGCAATCCTCGGCTGGGGGCGCGGCAGACGAGCGCCACGTCGTCGGGCTCGGCCATTCGCGGGGTCGCGCATAGGCGCACGTATGCTTCGAGCGCAGCTCGGGCGCCGTGCGGCTCGAACACCGCTTCGGGCGCGGCGATCCGCACGCCCAGCTCCGCGCAGGCGAGCGCAACCGTGCGCAGCAGGTTGGTGGTGCGGGCCAGCACGACGATCTGCTCGCGATCGCTGCCCTGCAAGGTGGTCGCGATCTCGGCCGCTGCGTGTGCCTGGCTGGCGTGCTCGTGCAGCGAAAGCGCATCATCGCCGTCCGGCGGCCTGACCGGGTCGGGCTCGATCCGCTTGGGGAAACGAATCTCGTTGCGTTCGATCAGCCGCCTCGACGCGGCGACGACCTGCCGCGGGCAGCGGTAGTTGTGCGCGAGCGCGTGACGCTGCAACCCCGGGAAGGCGAGATCGAGGTCCACCATCCGCCGGACGCTCGCGCGTCGCCATCCGTACAAGGTCTGGTCCTCGTCGCCGACGCAGAACAGGCAGTCCTGCGGCGCGGCGAGGATGCGCACGAGCAGCTCCTGGGCGGGCTCGATGTCCTGGTACTCATCGACCAGCACGTGATCAAAGCGGGCCTGCCAACGGCGCCGCAACTCCGGGTCAGAGCGCAACGCCCTGACCGCCAGCAGAACAAGATCGTCGAAGTCATGGATCTGCTGCTCGACGAGGTGGCGTTCATAGAGCTCATAGATGCGAGCCAGCGCCGGGCCATCCTGGGCGCGGTCGGCCCGGACGCGGAACTCCTCGGGCGAGGCCAGCTCACCCAGCTTGATCGCGCCGATCGCGGCGCGCGCGTCGCTGGGGTCAATCCATTCGCCCTCGTCGCGCAGCGCGATCGCACACAGGCGCCTCCACTGATTAAACGACAGCTCGCGGGGGCCGCCGCGGCGCGCGAGGCGCTCCTCGCGCAAAAGCCACCAGCCGATGCTGTGAAAGGTGCGCGCCGCCACCGAGCCGACGCCAGCCGCCGCGAGCCGATGCTGCAGTTCGACGCGAGCGTCGCGGTTAAACGTCGTGCACAGGATCTGCTCCGTCGGCACGCCGCGACCGGCCAGCTCGCGCACGCGTTCGATCAGCACCGCGGTCTTGCCGCTTCCGGCCGGCGCGATCACCTGCACCACTCCCTCGCGCGCCGCGACCGCACGTCGCTGCCACGCGTCCAGCGCGGATGCGTTCGGGGCGGGCGCCGTCTCGACAGCGCGTGGCTCTGAGAACCGATCGCCCCGGTCCCGGAACAAGCGCATCGCCGCGTCCAGCGCCCGCTCTAGCGTGTACGGGTAGCCGAACTGTGGATCTACGAACTGCACCGGCGACAGGCGTGTGAGGCGCTGCTCGCACTCGATCGCGACCGCGGTCGCAGACCGCAGCGCCGGCTCGAGCACGTACCCGTGCAACACGCGCAGGTCATCAACACTCGTCAGCTGCACGCCGAGGATCGCGAGCTTGCCGGCCGCGGCGACGCGCGACAGCCACTCTTGGGCGGGGTTCGCAAGGCTGCTACGCCGTTGCTGCGCACGCCTGGCGCGTGATTCGACCTCCCTGCGCAGTGCCGAGAACTCGACCAGCTGGTGGCCGTCTGCGGCGAGCGCCGCCCGGTCAAGCGAGGAGCCCCACGTCAGCATATGAGCCATATGGTGCCCGCTCTGGAAGCGGAGCTCCTCAGACTCCGGACGGGCGGCCGCGCGCGCGGCCCGTCCGGCTCGCGCACCACCATATGGTCGTGGCGGGCGTCGGTCGCAACGATCCCTGTCCCTGCGGCTCGGGCCGGACGGCCACACGCTGCTGCGGCCTGCCGCGCGGACCTTTCGGAGGAGAGCGAGGCGCACGCGCTCCTCGTGCTCGCCTCGCGCGACGCGGCGGCCGCGCTGCGCTCGCGCTCAGACCGGGGAGCTGCGGGTCCTGTGTGACGGGCTGTGAGACTTGCCGCGCACCGACATCTCGCTCCAGGCCGACCTGCCGAAGATATTCTCCCCCGAGCTCAGCCGCCTGTCCGAGGTCGTGCTCGACAGGTCCGCCGACGGCCCGCTGCTCGACGCGGCACCGAGCAGCTCGACACTAACCTTCAGCGAGGGCGGCTCGCCCGCGAGGTGATCGCCCACGAGCGGCATGGGATGATCGACGACTGGCTCGCGGCGGCGGCGCTTCTGGATCTCGCCAGCAGCTCCCGGCAGCTTCTGCGCAAGGCGCTCGAAGCGGTGGCGCTACGCGTCGGCGCCGTCCGGACGCTCGGCGGGCTCATGGTCGCCGCCTAGTCGATCGCGCCGATCCGATCACTTACCTGCGGGACCGGTTTCCGCTCGACAATCCGGGAGGAGCAGCCGCGGGCCCGCCGCAACCGCTGCTGGCATCCCCAAACCAGCAGTCAGTTCGGCGAGCCCGAGCTGCTCGGCACCGCCAGTTGCGGCCACCCTGGCGGTCACGTCTGCTTTCCGGGGCGACCGTCAACGTCGAAATCCGCGCGGGTCTGCGTAACCGTCAATGCCGGCCTTCGAGCTCTGCTCTTCTTGCCAGAAGCTCATCCAGCCGTTTGCGTAGCTGAGCAATCTCTCGCTTGACTTCCCGCAGCTCCGTCTTGTCTCGCCAGCTACGCAGATGATCGTCGCCGAGCTCCTCAGCGATGTATGCCTCAAGCTGGCGTCTCAGCACCCGGATGTACGGGTTACCGTGGATCGCGCCTTCGCGATATTCGAGCTTTCCAGCGCTGATGCCCTTGACGATGAAATCCGAGTCGACCCCATACTCTCTGCGAGCTGTCACGTCGCTCAGAGTCGCTCCCCTGCGGGTCCATTCGCCGTATTCCGCCATGTCTCCCCACTGATCTCTGCGCCGAGCTGGCGTGTCGTCGGACGCAGCCTACGCTCACGGACGGTCGTCGGCAGCAACGTCGGGACTGCACGATGATGCCCGAATCGTGCTCGCGGGCGGGGTGTGGCTCGTTCGCTTGAAATGCGTCGCGGCCCGGGCTCGTCAGGCGCCGTCGCCGGCCCAGACGGCAGACCAGCAGGCCGGGCAGACTGCAGGTTCGCGTGATGCAATCTGGCAGCTGCCAACCCACGCCGATGACTGGATCCGAGTCGGAGACGCTGATGGTCGAGCCGCCGGCTCGGCGGCGAGCGGCGGCCACATTGCCCATGCATCGTCGGGATTTGCACGCCTCATCGCGCGCCCTGCTTGCGGCGACGAGCAGGGCGCGCCAGATCCGCGCGACGACGACTTTGCCGGCGTCCGGACGGGCTCAGCCCTGGAAGTCGCCGAAACCGGGGCGGACGCGAGAGGTGCCAAAGCTCGACGGTGCCCATGCAACCAGGGCCGGCGTCGATCGCGCTCGCGGATCCGCGTCGCCGGTGTCAGCGCAAGCGACGGCGCCATTGACATCGCGCCGTTACGCCGGTTCGGCGGCCCGGCTGCCGATCGCGAAAGCGGCGGTTCGCTGGGCGTCGACTGACGCGGCCCTGACCGGCGGATCATCGCCCAAGCACGTGTTAGCCAGACTCGGCGCTCTTGGTAATAGGGATCGTGCGGCACCGGCCGTGAGCGACCGCTGACACCCGTAGTCGGGCCTGTACCCTGTCGATCACAGCCCTACTGATGGCGCGACCGCGTTGAGGTTTGAGCCGCCTTCGGCCCTTGGACGAGACGACGACGGGCGGGGCGGGTCGACGGCGATGTTCTTGAACTCGAGCGAGATCCCCGCCGAGTATGCGTTTCACCCGCCGTTGACCGGCGCGGGGCCGAGACGGCCCACGCCTGAGCAGGGAGACCTCGCCGCCGGTGGCATCGCGAGGGTCCGACTGAAATACGGAGCACGCCGAGGGGCATTTCGAAGGCGAGGTTGCCGAGCCTATAGGCGATGCCGGCCCGGAGCCGGTGCGCCGTCCCGGAGGAGCCGATCGGCGACCCATGCGGGTCACCGACGCCGAAACGAAGTTGGGTCGGGGTGGACGGCGACGGTTGCGCGGCGAGCAGCGGCGTGAAAGGCTGTTTGCGATGGGGATGATCGCCGAGCGCCCGGTGGAGCTCGAGGGTCACGTGCTGGCCGGCCAGTGAGAGGGCGATCTGATCATGGGGACCGCGGACCGATCAGCGATCGCTGGTGGAGCGCTCCGCCTGGTGTCTGATCTTGGTGCGCCTGCACGAGCCTCGTCCCGATGACGTCGATCACCGGCGCGCCTGGCGCGTGGCGTCAAGCTGGCACCCGCTTTCCGGCCGCGTGGTCGGCTGCCGTCGCGTCCTGTTTGATCAGCTCGCAGAACTCGTGCACGACGTCGGGGTGAAACTGCGTGCCGGCGCAGCGGCGCAGCTCGGCGAGCGCTTGCGTGTGGGTCATCGCGTCGGCATAAGGACGGTGTGAGGTCATCGCATCAAACGCGTCACATACCGTGATGATGCTCGCGGCGAGCGGGATCTGCTCGCCGGCGAGACGGTCGGGGTAGCCGGTCCCGTCGTGACGTTCGTGGCTCCAGCGCACCAGCTGGGCGGCGTTCGCGAGCGCTGGGGCGGCGTTGATGATCCGCTCACCGATCTCGGTGTGGCGTTGCATGAACACCCGTTCGTCGGGATCGAGCGGACCCGGCTTGTTGAGAATGCTGTCAGGGATCGCAACCTTCCCGACGTCGTGTAACTCGGCGGCGACCTGGATGCGCTTGATATCGGCTTCGCCGAGCCCGATCCGCCGAGCGGTCGCGGTCGCGAGCGCCGCGACGTGGCTGAGGTGGTCGGTCAGGCCTGGGCTGCGCTCGGCGAGCGCTCGCAGCAGCACGTCCGCGCTCTGGCGCCCGGCCGACGCCCGAGAGCTCTTGTGCTCATACATGCGGTCATCGGCTAGGCGCAGCGCGTCAGCGGGAGTCGCGGCGTCCGCGGGCACGTGCGCGGTCCCGTATGAGCACCCGATCCTGAACGCTTCCCCGGTCTCGCTCAGGGCGCGCGCAGCGCGCGCCGCGATCCGCGCGCCGGCTCGCCGCTCACAGACGACGAGAACGCAGAACTCGTCGCCGCCCATACGGTACGCAGCGCCGACCTCGCCTTCGAGCGCGCACGAGAGACGATCGCCGAGCCGGGCCAACAGGGCATCTCCAGACGGATGCCCGAAGGTGTCGTTGTACTCCTTGAACCCGTCCAGATCAAACAACGCCAGCATCAGCTCGTGACCTGCGTCCGCATCTGCCAGCCGCGCTTCGAGGTCGGCGATCAATGCTCGGCGATTGCCCAGACCAGTGAGCGCGTCCGTGACCGCCTCGGTCCGACTCGCTGCGAGCAGGTCGCCGTTCTCGGCCGCGAGCATCGCGGCGATGTCTCGAGAGCGGACCGTGCGACGGTATAGGGCCGCGAACGTCATCAGCAGCAGCGCGATCGTCGCCAGCGAGCCAATCGTCGCGTCGAGCTTGGCCGATGACGCGCGCCCGGCGTAGATGGCGCTCGCGCGCGCGAGTCGGATGTCGACCGCGTTGAGAGCGATCTGCTGCCGCCCCTGTAGCGTCTGGATCTGCGCCCCGAGCTTGCCGTTGTAGCCGCCGCCGTATGCGCCAATCCAGAAGATGCGATCGATCGCCGGCTTCATCGCCGCCACCATGGATCGCGCCGACCTGAGGGTCGATAGCGGGGACGAACGCTCCAGGGAGCTCAGCGCCCGTGTGATCGTGAGCTCATCGGCGATGATCAGCGAATGGGCAAAGCCCGGCGAGCCCCCCGCCTGCGGCGAAGCCTCGAAAGGCGCGTCGCCCAGACTCTGCAACGCGTAGCGCATCCGCGCGACCTC
>JBELAG010000151.1:0-13456 GCA_049509055.1 Solirubrobacteraceae bacterium | reverse complement strand
GCAGCTGCATCTTCACGGCGTCCTGGGTGAGATGCACCTCCTCGGCGATTTGGCGGTTGGAAGCGGGCGCCTTTAGCTCGTCGTCGGTCAGAAGCGGCCGGCAGAGCGCGATCAACGTCCTGCGCTGACCGGCGCTCAGACTTGCCATACCGGGCTGGTCACCTGCAATCGAGGTGCTCTCCAGCGGTCCGGTTCTCGGAGCGAGGTACGCCAGCAGCGTCTTGCCGAGAACCAGCCGATCGCCGTGACGCAGGCGCATGCAGCCGGCGATCCGCCTGGTGTTCAGGAACGTGCCATTCGATGAGTCCAGGTCCGAGATCGTCCACTCGCCTGCCAGACAGCGGAACTCAGCGTGAACTCGCGAGATGTCGCTGTCCCACGCAAGCTGAAGTCCGACACGATCTGACCGGCCAACCAAGACCTGCTCCTCGTCGACCGGAAACACGAACAGGTGCAGGTCGCCGGCTCCATCGCGGTACGCGATAAACGGGGATCCATCGCGCATCGCCGCGTTCAACGAGACGCCCTCTTCCGGCCGGAGCGAGTACTTGGCGAGCGGGTCGACCCCGGCCGCCTGGGCATTTGCGCTGGTCACGTTGGCCCCGACCCTACGTCCCGGTGGCGATCCGTTGCGTGCGTCTGAGATCACTCGGTTCCCAGCGCGATCTTAGCAACCAGCCTGGCCGCGCAAGGCCATCGCCGGCCGCGCATCGCAAGCGTCGGCGGTCGTCATCCATAGTCGTCCTGTTGGGCCCGTTTTGAGCGACCGTCGCCGCGCCGTCCGAGCTGGGGCTCGACAACTCCCGAACGGCGGGATTCGCGCCCGGTCGCGCATTGATCCGGTTGACGTCCGTGGGGTTGGATTTGTCCTGACCCGCGTCAGCGTGGCGCGTATCGGCCCAGTCGCCGAATGCCGAATGTTTAAGGGAGTGCAATGCGATGTTGACGGTCGATTCACGGGTCCCCGTGCGGCTTGGCACTGGCTGATGGAGCCGGATCACGATCGATCTGCGCGCTGTCAGCGGCTGGCGACCGGACCGAGTGGTGAGAGCGCTTTCATGTTCGGCCGGTCCGCGGCGGCGCACACGTCCATAGCGGCGACGAGTGAGTCCAGCTTGCGACGACAGGCGTCGCGACGCCGGTCGGCGCCGTGCATGCGTCGCGTCATGCTCGACTCGACTGCGGCACGTGTCTGCAGGCCGCGGGCTTGGCGGGAATGTCGCCGCAGCCCGGTTGCTCAGCCGGCTCGGCTCGAGTCACCTCGCGAGCGGAGTGCGGCCGCGCGGCTCGCGCTTCGAGCGCGGGCCAGCGCGGGGCGGGCAGCGATCGCCTGCAACGTCCCGACCGCCTCCTCGAGCGGCGCCGCCGCCTCGCGGGGACGTCCCCGGCTCCGGAGCCAGGCGGCGAGATCGGTTTGTGTGACTGCCAGCCAGTAGTGGTAGCCGAGCTCGCGAAACGTGTCGATCGAGGCACGGAGGTCGCTCTCGATGGCGTCGTCCTGGTCCTCGGCAGCGGCCGTGAGCGCCCGACCACGGAGCATTTGCGCGCCCAAGTACGGAGGGATCTCAGCTGGCGTCCGCTTGGTCAGGAGCCCCAGGACAGCGCGAGCCCGCTCAAGACGTCTGCTCTGGAGTGCCGCCTGCAGGGTGTCGGGCCACGCTTGACGCACGGCATCCGTGGACACTCCGAGGACGTCGATGCCGTTCGCGAGCATCCGCCAACCTTGCTCCAGCGCATCCTCGGCGCGCCCTTCGACAAGCATCACGCTGATCTCTGCGGCCGTGTGCGCCGCCCGAACCTCGTCGTTGCCTGATTGTCTCCAGGCCGCGATCTGCTCGAGGCTTGCGTGGGCGGCGTCGAGTTCGCCGCGGAGGGCGTAGAGGATCGTGAGTGGGTGGTGGATGAAGTCCGCGCCTGGACGTTGCTCGCCGTCCTGGAGGAGGTCGGCGCCGAGCCGCTCGGCCTCCTTCCAGCGCGCGGCGAAGATGTGAGTGGTCATGAGGTTGCTCACCACCAAGGCCTCTTGGTGGCGGTCCCCTCGGCGGCGGTGGAGCGCCAGCGCGGCTTCGAAATGAGCCAGGGCGTCGGGCAGGTCCCACGTCAGGGCCAGGTAACCCGCATTAGCGTGGGCGCGAGCGAGCGAGTCCGTCAGTTGATGGCGTTCGCCGTTCTCGATCGCGGCTGCGAGCAGATGCCGTGCTGGCTGCACGCGACCGGCGAACAAGTGGAGGATGGCCTTGGCATCGAGCGTTTCGCTGAGCACGACGGGGAGGTTGAGCGCCCGCGCCATCTGCAACGCGGTCTCCAGCGGTTCCAGCGCGCGGTCGTCGCCGGCGAACATCAACATACGCCCAAGCAGTGCGTTGAGCTCGGCCACCTGTGGGTCCGGCTCGTGGTCGCGGGCGAGGACCTGCAGTGCGGCGGTGATCCGGTCAGCCGCTTCGTCCAGACGGCCCATCCGAGCCAGGGCCTTCCCGAGGTCGACGGCGATGCGCGCCGCATCGCGGTCTCGCCCCGCCGCCCTGTGGGCGGCAGAGGCCGCCTCGAGAAGGTCGACCGCCGCATCCAGGCGCCCGGCCTGAAGCGCCTTCTCTCCGGCCGCCTGCGTCAGCCACGTGTGCTCGGCCTCGTCGGCAGCGAGGTCTCGCGCGGTGAGGTACGCGCGCTCCGCCACCTCCGGAGCGCCGACCGTCGCCGCGCGCTGCGCCGCGCGGCGCAGCGCGGACACCGTATCGGCACGGAGTCTCGCAACATCAGCGTCGCCCGCGGCGGCACGCCACGCCTCCAGATAGTGCGCAGCGATCATCCCTGCCACTTCCTCACCGTCGTTCGCGAACACGCGCCGTAGATGCTTGGCGGCTGCCAGATGCCGGGGCTTTCGCTCCCTCCGGCTCAGCATCTCGTATGCGACCTGACGCAGCAGCCCCTGCGCGAACGTGTACTGCCCGCGCTCGGGCGAGAGCGGGTCAGCGCGGATCATCAACACCTGCTTTCGCACCAGCATGGACAGAATGTTGTCGATGTCCGCACCGGGCACGTCGCCGAGCGCCTCGGCCGTCGATCGCGCGAACGAGGCGCCAAACACCGACATCGCTTTCACGAATTTCCGCTCGGCAGGCGCCAGCGCGTCGAGCCGCACCGCCAGCAGCGAGCTGAGGCTGGCGGGCACATCGAGCTCCCCCAGCTCACGAGCCAGCACGAGCCTGCCGTCGCGCTCGTGCACGACACCGCGAGAAACCAGCATGCGCACCGTCTCCGTTGCGTACAGTGGCACGCCTTCCGCCCGTCGGACGATCCGCTCGCGCGTTGCGAGAGGCAGGCCGTCCACGAGCTCTTCAAGCAGCTCGCCGATTGCCTCATCGGCGAGCTGGTCGAGCTGGATCAGCGTCGTCCCGCGATGCACGGCCGGCCACCCCTCGCGCCGGGACTCGATCTCGGGCCGCGCGAGCGTGAGAATGAAGATCGGGCTCTTGGACGACCACTCCAGGAGATGTTCAATGAAGTCAAGCACTCCGACGTCGGCCCACTGCAGGTCCTCGAACACCAGCACCACCGGCTCGTGAGTCGAGAGTCGTTCGAAGAACAGCCGCCAGCCGGCGAACAGCTCGGCGCGACCCAACCCGGGCTCGACGAGTCCCAACAACGCCCCCAGCCTGGGGACCAGAAACTCGCACTGCTTGGCGTCTCCCACCCACCGATCGAGTCCCTCGATGAGCTTCGTCGACGCGTCCGCGGCCGATGCGCCCTCGGCGATTCCCAGCCGTTGGCGGACCATCTCGGCCAGCGGCCAGTAGGCAACCCCGTCTCCGAACGGCGGGCATCGTCCCGAGTGCCACAGAAAGCGCTGCGCGAGACCATCGATGTACTTCGTGAACTCCCATCGCAACCTCGACTTCCCGATGCCGGCCTCGCCGGTCACCGCCACGAGCCTGGCCGCGCGTCGGTCCAGCCCTCCATGGAACAGCTCCTTGAGCAAGCGCAGGTCAGCCTCCCGGCCGACAAACGGAGCCTCGAGCAGCTGCTCGCGCTGCACTCCGCCGACCCCAGCGACCACCCGCACCGCGCGCCAGAGTCGCAGCCGTCCCGCCCTGCCCGTAAAAGTGTGCTCGCCGGCATCCTCGAACGCGACGGCCAGCGACGCCGCCTCGCGTGTGACGTCATCGACCAGCACGCATCCGGGGTCGGCGGCCGATGGCACGCGCGCGGCCGTGTTGACCCGGTCGCCGACCACGAGCCCTTCCCCGGGACTCTCAAGCGCTGCGACCTGGCCCGTCACGACTCCCGCCCGTGCTCGCAGGCCTGGCGCGCCGACCTGCTCGCCGACCGCGGCAACCGCATCGATGATGTCGAGCGCCGCTCGCACCGCGCGCTCGGCGTCGTCCTCATGCGCGGACGGGACGCCCCACACGGCCATGACCCCGTCTCCGATGAGCGTCTGGATTGTTCCCGCGTAGCGATCCACGACGGTTCGCGCTGTCTCGAAATAGAGCCCCAGCAGCTCGCCGACATCGTCGGCCCCGCGCGATTCGGACAAGGTTGTGAACCCTACGAGGTCGACAAATAGCACCGACGCCAACCGCAACTCGGCGGGCGATGTCGGATCGCGTACCTCCGCGCCGGACGGGCGAGACAGGGGCTTTTCGAGGGCGGCGCCGCACCCTGCGCAGAACCTGTGGCCCGACTCACATGCAGTGCCGCAGTTCGGGCAGAGAACCGTCAATCGCGGCTGTGCATTCTGCGCATTCTCTGCAGCACCTCGCGCCCCGGCGGGAGCCCGCTGGGCGCCGGGCGAACCTGCGATGCACGGCAAACCCCCAGTCTCACCTTTCGGGTCGCGAAGCGAGGGTGCCGCACGGGGTTCGGTGCCCGAATCGCTCTCATGGGGCAGCGAACGCTTCAGTTCCTCAAGCTGCGAGTCCGCAAAGCTCCTTGCCTCATGCGGAGGTTTGGTTCGACCGGGCGCGTCGAGGCTGGTTGTTGGCTTCGCTGGATCTGGGCGCGTCGTGTCAGCCCCTTCCGTTGTGCGCTGAGGGCTGCCCGCGGGGTCGCTGATCTGAGCCTCAGTTTGGGGCCCGGTGTCAGGAGCCACAGGTGAAACCGTGGTTCTTTCGTCCGCACGTGATGGGTTTGCTCTCGCGCTGTCTGGCGCTGATGGCTCGCCCTGCCATCGAGGATGTCCACCCATATCCGGGCCAAGCGCGGGCTCGGCCTCCGCCACGGCGCCGACGAATGGGGAGCCGCCGGCGGGCACAGCAGCTGAGCCGGACCGTTCATAGACAATCCCGAGGAGTGGCGCGGCCGATTGCTCGGCTGGCGTCAGGCGCGCGATGACGCCAGCGGCCGCCTCGATCATTTCGCCAGCGCTCGGGAACCGCATCACAGGGTCCTTCGCAAGACCGCGTGCAAAGATCGCGCTGAACCCTCGAGCCTCTGGTCCCGTGATGACGGGCGGCGGAGCGCTGATGTGCGCCATCAGCACGGCTGGCGCGGTGTCCCCGCGATAGGGAACCTCCCCGGTAAAGCATTGGAACATGACCACAGCGAGCGAGTAGACGTCCGTGGCCGGTGTTGCTGGCTCACCGAGCGCCTGCTCCGGGGCGGCGTAATTGCAACTCCCGACGAAGGCACCCGTGTCAGTGAGCCCGTCGGTCTGGCGGCTCCGCGCCACGCCGAAATCCGCGAGATAGACGTCGCCGCGGCTACTCAGCAAGATGTTCTGGGGCTTGACGTCGCGATGCACCAGACCGATCGAGTGCGCGGTGTCGAGCGCGTCCGCGATCGGCCCGAGGATGTCCAGCACGCGCTGCGCGTTCGGGAGATGGCTGCGGATCCGGACCGCCAGCGTCGCACCGTCCACGAGCCTCATCGCTAGATACAGGCGGCCGTCCGCCTCGCCCGAGTCGTGCACGGTCACGATATGAGCGTGATCGAGCGCGGCCACGTTCTTGCCTTCCCGCCGGAATCGCTCCCTGAACACCTCGTCTTCGCCGAGCTCGGGGGACAGGACCTTCAGGGCGACTTCTCGCCCGAGCGAGATCTGCTCGGCCCGATAGACGATCGCCATCCCGCCAAAACCGAGAACGTCGATGATGCGGTAGCCGCCCAGCGACTCGCCCGGAGACAAAATCGTCGCGATTGTCGACATCTGGACTGGCCCGGTCAAGGAGACGGTTGGACGGCTTCACCCGTCCGAGCCTTGAGCATCATATTCGACGGCTGAGATCTGCCCGGTGTTCGCGCCCGTATGTGTGCAGGCTGGGACGATGTGCGATTCGGTCCGAGCACGATCGCTGCCGCGCGAGGTCCGGCCTCGCTGCTGCCGATGCGAGCGACCAGCGACCCGAGTGTCGCTCAGATCTGACCGAGCGAACCCCTCTGGCGACCTCGCGAGCCGCGAGCTGCGTCGGCGGGTTCCTGAGTTGCCTTGGGGGTGAACCGGGATGTGCCCAGCCGCTGGCGCGTTTGATCGGCGCTGACCCGGAAAGATCAAGCGGCGATGCCGTGCGACGGAATCTGACCCGCCCATGCGCGACGCTTCCGTTGGCGGCCGCAGGCCTGCGCGCAGCAGATCCCCGGAAACGGTTTGGCGACGACGGCACCGCTGCGCCCTGCGTGGCGAGAGCTGCCCTCCCGTCGCCGCGCACCAGCCACGCGCCGCTCGCAAGCAGGTACTCTGAAGCTCAAGACCATCGAGCAGCGGCCCGACCGACACGACACTAGCGGTGTGAACCGAAGTCGGCCGCCAGCTTGCTCAGGTCCGGGTAGCCAAGGCCGCTGCCCTCGTTGTATAGCGTGGCCGGCGTGCCGGTGTAGTAGAGGTTGTCGTTGTCGGTCCCTTGCACATCGAGTGGCGTGAACGGCGAGTTCGGCGACGTCGCGAACGAGTAGATCGCCGGGTTCCAGAAGCCAACGCGCCTACCGAGATACGAGTCGATGACCGCCGCCGAGGCGTTCAGCTGCGCCGCTACAAAGCTCGTGCCACCCTCGCCCTCAAGCGGCGGGTCAGCCGGCTCGAAAGCGGGCGAGTAGGCCAGGTACCCGGTGGCAGGGTCAGCATCCGCGGATACGTCTGGAACCGCTCGTCCGACGCCCGATCCCGTGACGATCGGAGGTGTGGGGTCAAAGCTCCAGGCGAACGGCTCCACGAGCCCACCGACGGGCTGGTAGTCCGTGGGGGTCAGATAGGGAACGGCGCTGAACGAGCTGGTGCCGGGCACGCGCAACTGGTAAGCCGGCTCGGGCTCCAATTCGCTGAACCCGCCCCCGCCGGCGTTGTCAAAATACGCCTCGGCGATCGTCGCCTCGGCCACCCCGTCGACAACGGAAAACGGCTGCCACAGGTAGTCATCCGCCCAGGTCCGCTGCTCAGGGACGCTCACAGTGGAGACACCTTCCGGCCCGATCAGGTCGGCCGTCCACGCGAGGGTTGTTCCGCCGGCCACCGTGACGTACGGACTGTCGGCCGGCTCGCCCACGCTCAGGTTGGTGGTGCCCAGATCGACTGGGGCATGGGCGGTGTAAGCGCCCCAGTCACCGGCCCCGATGAAGCCAGACTGGCCCTGCGCGGCCATCTCCAGAAACGCCTCGTCAAACGCCGCCTCGTACGCTGGGGGCTCGCTGCCGGAAGCAACCAGGGAGCGGATGTCAGTCTCAGACTGCAGCCAGCTCGTCGAGACCGTGCTGGCGATGTTCTGACTCGCAGCGTCAAAGAAGGCGTCCACGAAGCCGTAATCGGTCTCGGGAGCCTGGAAGACGACCACGTTGGCAGCAGGGGCGATGGCGCCGGCCTGCTCGACGTCGAGGTCGGTCTCGACGCTGTCGGCGTTGGGAGCGCCGGGGCCGCCATCCACGTTCTCCACCGTGACGGTTCCGCTTCTTGGCGCAAGGTCTAAGACGTTCTGCCAGAAATACTGGGGCGCTCCCGGGTCGATCGCCGCGAGGGTGACGATCGCCACGGTCTGGCCCTGGCCCTGCGCTCCGTGCGCGTAGAGCGGGCTGAGCCCGTAATTCTCAGCGAAGTTCGCCGGGGTGTTGCAGGCATCTGGGAAGCCTGCGAGCGCCACGCAGCTGCTGGCGCTGAGCGAGTCGCTGCCGCTCTCAGCGGTGACATGGAGCGCATTCGGGTCAAAACGCACGGCCTGGCTGCTGAAAGGGCCGTAGTTGGTGAGTCCGAAGATCGCGAGAACGTACTGGGCGATCGGGAAGGGGAGCTCCGGCGACTGCGCTGTGCCATGCACGTTCTGGGCCGGGATGCCCGCGTTGCCTCCAACCGCCCCAAGCCCGGGCACGTGATACTCGTGCTGCCGCACAGAAAGCGCGCTGTCGAACTCGCCGGCCGTACCGCTGGCCACGACATCGACGTCGTCTGCATCGACCTGCGTGGTGATCCCGAAGCCCGCCAGGTAGGCCTGTAGTGCGGCGATGTTCTCGTGGCTCTGACCATAGGTCGCGGCAAACTGGCTGACTGAGAGATCGTGCCCGATTCCCTCCTCAACATTGCTCTCCAGTTGGTGTTGGTGCTGCTCACGCAAGACGAAGGACACCGTTTCAGGAGTGTCCGCCGGAGTATCTCCGTAGACTGTCGCACCCGGGAGGCCTGCAGCGCCGATCCCAGTCTGAACCGGGACCATAGCGCCGACCTTGGTTCCGACGGCTAACGCATCGGCTGATCCAAGCGCCATCCCGCATGCCGCAGCGATTATGGCCGCACTCAGCAGTCGAACAGGTGACAGGCCCATATCTACCCCCTCATCGATGGTCCTCGGCTCGGCCAAGCGTACCGTGATTTGCCGTGGAGATTAGCGTTTGTTGCCCGTCGCTGCGATGCCTTGGCCGGAAATGAGTTCGGTAGGCCCCGGGCGCACGCGTTCCGCGACGCGCTGCCCGCGGTCGAGCGCGATGCGCTGCTCCGCTCTGGCAGTGAGCACGGGGATGTCTTCGGGCGTTCGGATGGGTCATCACCTCGGCGCTCGCGCCGCGATCATCTGCGCGGCATGACGCGCTTTCGCCGTGGGTCGGCCGTCTGGACACGGCGTTTCTCCTGTACGCGCTGGCGGCACTGCAGACACGCCCGTGTCGACGACGACCACCGCGGGTCCGATCACGGCTGCAAGGTGTGGCGCGCGGCGGGTGACGTTCGGCGTCGGTTGCGTGCCCGCCGTCGGCACTCGGGAGGGACCGGCGTCGGCGGGGGAAAGGCGGGGGCGCGGCGCACGCAACCGGCCTTCGGCCTGGCAGTCATGGATCCGCGGGAGGTCGGCCGGTGATCAGAAGCCGGGACCCGCCTCCTCGTCGCTCGGTGCGTGAGGATCAGGTAACGCCAGCATGCACCTTGGGGTTCGCTCAGACACGGCGGCCTGTGCGATCCTCCCAGCGATCAGTGTACGTGTACATTCAGCGTTGAGCAGGAACCGGTGGAAGGCGCTCGTCGGCGTTCTCGTCACGATCGCCGTCCTCGTGCCGGCCACGGCAGCGTCGGCCGCCGGCACCACGCCCGTTTATGTGGCCAACGTTTGCACCGGTCAGGGTGGGTATCTAACCGGACATGCGATCCGGCCGTCAGCGATGTACTTCACCTGCCGGGGACGCTGCAGCTGTTCATGACGGGCGCCACCTTCTCGTCCTACGCGGCCCGACCGGACTGGGCGAACCACAGTCTCCTACCAAGGCTGCAGCGCACCTTGCTCGAACACGTATCGGCATGAGCCGGCGACGTTTACCCTCTCGCGAATTATGCGCTGTGGCGACGGACGCCTGTACAACAGCACCGCGGTGCCATCCGCGCCCGGGGTCCCCAGCCGGCCGTGGAGCGTCGGCCCCCTACCAGCTCAGCTGTGGCAAGTACACGCCGGGCCCGGGTCAAACCACAACGCCGTCTGCGCCCACGCACCGAGAAACCGTCGGTCGCACGGTCGTGCTGACGCTCGTTTCCGGCGTGGTGAGGCAGTCGGCCCATCCGAGCGGGCAGAGCCAACCGCCGCGCCACGGCGGTTGGTAGGTGACGCCGGACTCGGTCTGCCACGTGACGCGCTGGACGCTCGGACGGATGCGGTCATGACCGTGATGGGCTGAGAGCTTGTCCTGCGCCCGCGACGGCACGTGGTCGCGGGGTGGTGCGGGTGTCCACCTTTAGGGCCTTTCCGGCCCGGCCGATCGTCGCGATGCTGGGCACAGAGATCAACCGAAGCCCGGGCGATCCGCCACGAGGCTTCTCCGACCCGCCAGGAGGTGTCGATGTCCCCCACATTCACCAGCGAATCCGACGTGTTCGCCGGCTCGAGTGAGGCCGCTCGTCCGAGCCGGACCGTGATCGATGAGATCCGCGAGGGTGGCCTGCCGGCGATCGCGGCGGCCGCGAAGGCGGACAAGCCGCTCGCGTGCGCGGTCCTGAGCTCGGCGGTGCTGTTCATCGCCGGTCTGGGCCCGCAGGCGAACACCACGGACTCGGTCAGCGTTGGGCCGATCGCGGTCGGGTCGGTGACGACCCACTCCGCTGTGCCGGGCTGGACCTTCGTGCTGCTCGCGGTCATCGCGGCGACCGGGCTGGTGCTGTTTGTCCGCTCCAGCGATCGCAGCTGGCTGTGGATGACGCGGGTCGCGGCCGCTTTCAGCATCCTCGGCGGCGTGATCACCTACCTGCAGATCGCGGCGCAGTCAGCGGTCGGGCTCGGCGGGGTCGGTTGGGGTTTCGTGGCCGGCCTGCTCGCGTCCTGCGTCCTCGCGGTCTCCTCGCGGATCCTCGCCCGCCGCGTCAAGCAGCCGAGCGCCTGACATGACCGTTCAGGCCACAGGAACCAGCGGCGCCACCACCAAGCCGCGCCCGCCGGTCCGACGCCATCTGGCTTCGCGCGGTGACGGCGAGGGCCTCGCTGGAGCGCTCGGTGCACGATGTGCCGGTCGCGTCGAAGGGATACGCGCACGCACACGCCTCACCGGCGCGGATACTGACTCCAGCGACGAGCGTGCGGCGGCATGTCGTGATTGGTCCCGCAGTGTCAGCGCCATGCTACCGCGACATAGTCTGCGTGCGCGGGAAAGGGCCGCGGTGGTTCTCCCCAGACCGTGGTGGTGTGGCGACGGCTCCTGCATCGGCGAGCGAGGCGATGCCGCCCGACTCGGTTGCTGGCAACGCGGCCCGACGCGCGGTGTCGGCGTGAAGCGACGCACCGCGGCCATCGTGCTTGTGCACGACGAGAGAGGGGGTTGAGATGGCTACCACAGAGGAACGGCCCGGCGAGGTGGGTCAGGCTCGTTATTGCAAGCAGTGCGGGCATCCCATCGAGGGCAACTTCTGTCCGGAGTGCGGCACGATGGTTGCCAGCACGGTGACGATGCCGGCGGTCAGCGCGCCCGCGCCTCGGGGCGGCGGCGGTGGGTCACGGTCGCGGGTTGCGCTGATCGTGGCGGCTGGCGCGGTCGGCCTTGCGGCGATTGCTGTCGCGGTGATCATCCTGGCCACCGGTGGTTCGTCTGGTTCGTCGGGGGCGTCTGCGGCGTCGGGCTCTTTTCAGGCCAAACTGTCGGCGGCGCTTTCGCCGGTGGTTGCGGCTAATCAGCGGCTGTCGTCGGCGTTGCAGGGGATCGACGGGTCGCAGGCCAGCTTGACGGCGGCCACCAACGCCGCTGCGGACGCCCAGCAGGCGGTCACCGCCGGCCGCGGCGCTGTGAGTGTCCTGACTGTGCCCGCGTCGGCGTCGTCGCTGGCCCAGCAGGCCGACGAGGCGCTCGCGCAGGACGCCAGCTATGTGCAGGCGGTGTCCTCGACGTTGTCTGACCCGACTGGGAATGGATCTTCGAACCTGCAGACTCTCGCGGCGAACACGCAGTCGGCGTTGGTGCCGCTGGGCAATGTCGCGTCTGGCGCGGCGTCGAGCGTGTCGGGGACGAGCAACCTGCTTTCGTGGGTGACCGGCGCGCAGAACGCCAGCAAGGCCGCGAGCGCCCCCAAGGGGCAGACGACGACGACGGTCACCAGCACGACGGCGGCTCCCGGCACCACCGCGCCCCCCAGCGCCAGCAGCCCTGAAGCGTCGGATACGACCGCGTGCGGCTCGAGCGGCGTGTCGGTGAACGCCGGCACAACCTCGTGTGGGTTTGCGGAGAACGTGCAGTCGGCCTACTTCGCCGACGGCAACTCCGGCGGTGATGCCAGCGTGGTCGCGACCTCGCCGGCGACCGGCAAGACCTACGTGATGACCTGCACGGCCGACGGCGATAACAATGTCACCTGCACCGGCGGGATCAACGCGTCGCTGACGTTCGCCGGGTGACCGAAGCCCAGCACCGGCACAGCCGCCTGAAGTGTCAGCGGCTGCGCCGGCTGATCGTCGCTGTCGTCGTCGTGGACGTCGTCGGCGCAGCCGCGGTCGCCTACGCGCTCGGGGTTGCCAACGCCCCCGGTCGATGTCGACGGCGACCGCGCGGCCGTCGGCGGTCAGGATCGCCGCGTACTCGATCACCTACCCGGACGGTCAGAAAGTCTCCTCCGCCACGGCCGCGACCGCCGCGACCGCCGGCGGCGACGACGACCTGGCCGGCGCGCAGGCCCGCTTCGCCGCGTTTGCCGCCGGCCAGCCCGGCCCGGTCGGCCTTGCGATCGCACCGCTCGGCCAGAGTCCCGTGGTCACCTACGGCAGCTGGAGGTCGAGCACGCCTGGTCGACGATGAAAGTGCCGGTGCTCACCACCCTGCTCGACCAGCTGCAACGCTCCGGCGACGGGCTGACCGCTGAACAGAACATCGACGCCATCCTGGCGCTGACCGAATCCGACAACGCCGCCGTCGAAGCCCTGTTCTCCGTACTGGAGCAGACCGACGGGGGCCTGGACGCCGCCAGCAGCGCCGTACAGAACACGCTGCGTGCTGCCGGAGATCAGGCCACCATCATCAACCCGGCCCCAACGACGAAGGGTTCACCACGTGGGGACAATCGCAATGGTCAGCGACCGGCGAAGTCGACTTCTACCGATCCCTCGCTCGCGGAAGCAGGGAGTGGTGTGCGTAGGCGCGCCGTTGCTTGCCAGGCGCTGCTCCTCGGGTCCTGCTGTCAGTCAGTGCTCGACGCGTGGTCCTGTGGGCGAGCGGCGTGCTGGGCGCGCTCAGCTTCGCGCCCGCAATCTTCGCTGCCAAGGGAATTCAAGGCCCTGCGCGGTTCGTCACGACCACGTGGGGCCAGTACGGTGTCGCCGCCGCCGGGTTGGGCCTCGCCGCGTCAACCGGCGCGCTGGTCCGCGCCGCAAAGCGCGACCGATCCTGACCGGTCACCTGCCGCGGCGCGCGCCCGGGGCACGAGTCGTAATGGACGCCGGTAGGGCGAGCTTTGGTGTCTGACCGCAGCGGTTGGCCTGGTCGGGGTGACCAACAGCCGCGCTTCGGGCGCTCACGATCTCACCGTCTTGACCACCACCGACACCGCGATCAGCGCGGCGTTCACTCTGGTCAGCGAGGCCCCGCCTCC
>JBELAG010000150.1:0-13487 GCA_049509055.1 Solirubrobacteraceae bacterium | reverse complement strand
GCCGCCGGGCGACGTGGCCCCGATCAACACGGTGGCGCCGGCGCTGAGCGGGACCGCGCAGCAGGGACAGACGCTGACCGCGACCGCCGGGACGTGGAATCCCACCAGCGCCACGCTGGCCTACCAGTGGCAGCGCTCGCCCGACGGCGGCGCCACGTGGACCGCGATCGCCGGCGCCACGTCCGCCTCCTACACCGCGGCCGCCGCCGATGTCGGCGATGACCTGCGGATCGCGGTGAGCGCCACCAACGCCTACGGAACCTCGACCGCCGCCTCTGCCCTCACCGGCCCGGTCACCTCGGGGGCCCCGGCCAACACGAGCGCGCCGGCGATCGTCGGCTCGCCCGACCAGGGCCAGGTCCTCAGCGTCGTCTCGACCTGGAACCCGGCGGGCGCGACGTACGCCTACCAGTGGCAGCGGTCCTCCGACGGCGGCGTCACGTGGAGCGCGATCGGCGCCGCCACGGCGTCGGAGTACACGCTGGCCGGCGCCGACACCGGCACCCGGGTTCGGGTCACGGTCACCGCCGTCAACCCCTACGGCCAGGCCTCCGCGACCAGCCCGCCGGTCGGCCCGATCGATTCCCTCGCACCGCTCAACACGAGCCCTCCCACGGTCAGCGGAACCGACCAGCGAACCGATCTGCTCACCGCCACCCTGGGAGTGTGGAGCGGCCCGGGGCTCGGCTTTGGTTATCAGTGGCAGCGATCGACCGACGGGACCACGTGGACGGCGATCACCGCCGCCACGGCGCCGACCTACACCCTCCAGGTGGCCGACGAGGGCGACGAGCTGCGGGTGGTGGTGACCGCCGTCAACGTCGAGGGCTCGACGAGCACGGCGAGCGCCCCCACCGTGCCGATCGCGTCCTACCCGCCGGCGAACGCGAGCGTGCCGACGATCACCGGGATCGCCGAGCGGGGCTCGGCGCTGACCGCCGGGCGCGGGACTTGGACCGGCCCCGGCAACGTCTACGCCTACCAGTGGCAGGAGGACTTCGGCGAGGGCTTCGTCGCGATCGCCGGCGCGACCACCGGCACCTACACGCCCTCCGCGAGCGACGAGGGCGACACGCTGCGCGTCGTGGTCACCGCCACCAACCCCGACGGCGTCGTCATGCAGGCCAGCCAGCCCACCGCCGCCGTCGCCGACGCCGTTCCGGTCGACTCGACCGTCCCGACGATCGCCGGCACCGCGCAGCGCAGCGCAACGCTCACCGAGAGCAACGGGACCTGGGCGGGCGTGGGCAACGTCTACTCGGTGCAATGGCAGCGGTCGCCCGACGGCACCACGTGGACGAACATCAGCGGCCAGACCGCCCCGACCTATGCCGTCGGCGTGGCCGACGAGGGCTCACAGCTGCGGGCGCTGGTCACCGCCACCAACCCCGACGGCGTCGCCAGCGCGGCGAGCGTCCCGACGGCGATGATCACGGCGGCACCGCCGGTCAACACCTCCCCGCCGGCGATCAGCGGCGTCGCCGAGCGCGGTGTGGCCCTGTCGGCGACGGCCGGGGCGTGGACCGGGCTCGCCAACGCCTACAGCTTCCAGTGGCAGCGCTCGGCCGACGGCGGCACGACCTGGACGGCGATCACCGCGGCGACCGGCCCCTCCTACACGCCGCAGGTCGCCGACGAGGGCGACGCGCTGCGGGCGCAGGTCACCGCCGTCAACCCCGACGCCACGGTGACCGCCACCAGCGCCGCGACCGCCGACGTGATCGCCGCGCCCGCCGTCAACACCGCCGCGCCCGGGCTGTCGGGCACCGCCCGGCGCAGCGACGGCCTGAGCGCCACGGTCGGCAGCTGGACGGGGATCGGCAACAGCTACGGCTGCCAGTGGCAGCGCTCCGCCGACGGCGGCGTCACCTGGACGAACATCAGCGGCGCCGTCGGCTACACCTACACACTCGGGGTCGCCGACGAGGGGATGATCGTCCGCGCGCTGGTCACCGCCACCAACGCCGACGGCCCCGTCGGCGCGGCCAGCGTGCCGTCGTCGACGGTGCTCGGCGCGCCGCCCGTCGACACCGTCGCGCCGACGATCACCGGCGCCGCGGTGCGCGGCACGCTGATCACGTCCACTCCCGGCACGTGGAGCGGGGTCGGCAACTCGATCGCCTATCAATGGCAGCGCTCCTCCGACGGGACGACGTGGACGAACATCGCCGCCGCGACCGGCTACACGTACACGCTCGGCCTCGCCGATGAGGGCGACGAGGTTCGTCTGCTGGTCACCGCCACCAACCCCGACGCCACGGTCAGCGCCGCCACCACCGCCACGACCACGGTCGCCGCCTCGCCGCCGTCGGCGACCTCGTCCCCGATGATCTCGGGCACCGCACAGCGCGGGCTGACGCTCACCTCGACGGCCGGAGGCTGGGACGGGCTCGGCAACGTGATCACCGACCAATGGCAGCGCAGCGGCGACAGCGGCGCGACCTGGACCGCGATCGCCGGCGCCACCGCGCCGTCCTACACGCTCACGGTCGCCGACGAGGGCGACGACGTCCGCCTGCTGGTCAGCGCCACCAACCCCGACGGCTCGGTCGGTCAGGCGAGCGCGCCGAGCGCGCCGGTGACCGCGGCGCCGCCCGTCGAGACCGCGCCGCCGACCGTCACCGGCATCCCGCAGCGCACCGCGACGCTCGGCTCCACGCTCGGCACCTGGACCGGTGTCGGCGACGCGTACACGTTCCAGTGGCAGCGCAGCGCCGACAGCGGCGCCACCTGGACGAACATCGCCGGCGCGACCAGCGCCACCTACGCGGTCGGCGTCGGTGACGAGACCTGCGAGCTGCGGCTCGTGGTCACCGCGTTCAACGCCGATGCCACGGTGAGCGCCGCGAGCGCGGCGACCGCCGCCGTGCCGAGCGCCCCGCCGGTCAACACCACCGCCCCGGTGATCACCGGCACCGCCCAGCGCGGCGATACGCTGATCGCCACGACCGGCACCTGGGGCGGGATCGGCGACACCACGTCGCAGCAGTGGCAGCGATCGAGCGACAGCGGCGTCACCTGGACGGCGATCCCCGGCGCGACCGGCACCTCGTATGCGCTCACCGTCGCCGACGAGGGTGACGAGATCCGGATCGTCGTGACCGCCACCAACCCCGACGCCACCGTCAACGCCGCCAGCGCGGCGAGCGCCGCGGTGACCGCGTCGCTGCCGGCCGACAGCACGGCTCCGACCGTCGCCGGCACCCCGCAGCGCGGCAGCGCGCTCACCCTGGCGCCCGGCACCTGGACGGGCAACGGTGTCACCTTCAGCGATCAGTGGCAACGCTCCGGCGACGGCGGCACGACGTGGACCGCGATCGCCGGCGCGACCGGCACCGCCTACACACCGGTGGTCGGCGATGAGGGCGATCAGCTGCGCGTGCTGGTCACCGGGACCGATCCCGACGGCTCCGCGACCGCCCCCAGCGCCGCGCTGGCAACGGTGACGAGCTCTCCCCCCCAGGTCGCGATCGCCCCGACGCTCAGCGGCGCGGCGCAGCGGCTGTCCACGCTGACGGCCACCGGCGGCACATGGGCCGGCGTCGGCAACACCTATGCCGATCAGTGGCAGCGATCCCCCGACGGCGGCGCGACATGGACCGACATCGCCGGCGCGACCGCCTCCACCTACGCGTCGGCGGTTGCCGACGAGGGTGACACGGTGCGCGTCGTCGTCACCGCCACCAACCCGGACGGGACGGCGTCCGCGGCGAGCGCGGCCAGCGGCGTCGTGCAGTCCGCGCCGCCGGTCAACACGACGCCGCCCGCGATCACCGGCATCCCGAAGCTCGGCGCCATCCTGTCGGCGGGACCGGGCGCCTGGAGCCCCGCCGGCGACACCTATGACTACACCTGGCAGCGCGGGGACCCGGCCGACGGCTACCAGCCGATCGCCGGCGCGACCGGACCGACGTACGCGCTCGCTGCGGCCGACGTCGGGGAGAGCGTGGAGGTGACCGTGACCGCGACCAACGCCGACGGCGCCGTGAGCGCGACGAGCCCCGCGACCGCCACGGTCACCCAGCCGCCCCACGACACGATCGCTCCCACGGTACCGTCCGGCACGCCGATGCAGGGCTCGGTCCTCACCGCCGACGACGGCACGTGGGACTCGACGGTTACCTTCATCGACGCCTGGCTGCGCTGCCCGGCCACCGCCACCGTCGTCACGCCGAGCTGCGTCCACGTCGGCAGCGGTCAGACGTACACCCCCGGCGCGCAGGACGTCGGCTCGTCGCTGGCGGTGACGGTGACCGCCAGCTCGCCGGGGGGCTCGAGCTCGGCGACGAGCCCGTTGACCGCGATCGTCGCCGGCCAGCCGCTCACCGACCTGACGCCGCCCAACATCAGCGGCAACCCCCAGCCGCCGCAGGTGCTGAGCGCGGGCCCCGGCACGTGGAGCGTGCCGCTCGTCACCGCCACCTATGACTGGGAGCGCTGCGATCCCGACGGGGTCTCCAATTGCACCCAGGTCGCCGCCCGCGCGTCGCAGTACACGCTCAGCGCCGCCGACGACGGACACACGATCGTGCTGGTGGCGAACGTCACCTCGCCCGGCCGCGCCGCGACCGCGCAGAGCGCGCCGCTCACCGTCGAGGACCAGCCGCTGCCGCAGGTCACGGTGCTGCCGGCGATCACCGGCACGACCACGCGCACCTACGCGCTGAGCGCCACCAACGGAAGCTGGACCAACAGCCCGACCGCCGTCACCTATCAGTGGCAGCGTTGCGACGCCACCGGGCACAACTGCCAGAACATCGCCGGGGCCACGGATACGCGCTACACGCTGGTGGCGGCCGACGAGGGCTTCACGATCACCGTCACGGTGACCGCCGCCAACAGCACGGGCTCGGCGACGGCGGCGGCCACGCCCACCGCCGCGGTCGCCCCGCTGCCTCCGTCGGTGACCCGCGCGCCGTCGCTCAGCGCCGCCGCGGTGCAGCAGGGCGTCGCGGTGAGCGTCGCCGGGGCGGCCTGGAACGCCACCGCCGACACCACCTACGCCACCTCCTGGGAGCGCTGCGACGCCGGTGGCGGTTCCTGCCAGGTGATCGCCGGCGCGACCTCGGCCGCCTACATGCCGGTCGGCGCCGATGTCGGCCACACGCTGATCGCGGTGATCACGGCGACCAATCCCGACGGCTCGGTGCCGGCCGCGACGGGCGCCTCGCAGGTCGTGCTGCCCGCCTCCCCGCGCTGGCACGACCTGCCGGTGCTGAGCGCCGCCGGCGGCGTCGTCGGCACCCCGTTGAGCATCACGCCCGGCGTGTGGACCGGGCCGGTCGTCACCTCCGACACGACCGAGGTGATGCGCTGCACGAGCACCTGTGTCGCGGTGAGCTCGGCCGGCACCTATACGATCCTGCCGGCCGACGTCGGCGCGATCCTGCGCCTGCGCGAGACCGCCTCCAACGCCGGCGGCACGGCCGTCGTCTGGTCAGCCCAGTACGTCGGGCCGGTGCAGTCGGCGTCCGCGGCCGCCGCTGTCCTGCTCGACGGCGACGCGGTCCTGCGCAATGCCAACGGGACCGCGCTGGCCGTCGCTCAGATGAGCTCGGGCGATGCGGTCGCGGCACATGCGGTGCTCGCGGCGCGCGGCTCCCGTTTCGGCGCCGGCAACGGCAGCGCCGCCGGCAGCGGCGGCGCCGCCGGCGCCGGGGCGGCGCGCGTGATCACCGTCCGCCGCGCCCGCGGCGTCCGCGGGCGGCTGCGCGCCTGGGCGTGCGCGACCACCGGCGGCGGAGCGGCGGGACCGCCACCGTGCACGCGCCAGCTGTCACTGGGTAGCGTGGGGCGCCTGACGTTGCCCGACGCGATGACCGGCAGGGTACGGGTCGTCGTCGTCCGTCAACGACGATAACCCGCCCTCCGCGTCGTACTCAACCCGTGGGCCCGCAGCCGAGCGACTGACGACTCGACGGCGCTCGCGTCCTCCCGGACGGTCAGGCGGCCGCCAGGCGACGGCGTGCCTTCTGCACCGACGGCAGCGCTCCCTTGGCCTTGGCCAGCGGCCGGGCGCGAAGGTCGACGCTCGCCGGCTTGGCGGCGATCGTGATCTCCTCACCGGTCGCGGGGTTGCGGCCCTTGCGCGCCTTCTGCGCCGGCTTGACGCGCACGGTCAGCTGGACGAGGCCGCCGATCCGCACCTTCTGAGCGTTGCCGAGCTCCTCGAGGATGATCTCATCGAGCGCAGTCAGCGCCCGCTTCGCGTCGCTCTTACTCAACTCCGAACGATCCGCCACGGCGGCCACGAGCTGCGTTTGTGTAAGCGCCAAAGCACTCCTCCAAGGATTGATTCTCGACGATGACGGTGAAATTCAATCTTGTTTGCCGGACGGATGCACGTCTAGCCCCGGTTTTTGCATGGTTTGCGGCACGGATGTACGCCGGACCCCGGTTTTTGCACGGTTTGCGAGTGACCGTGGTGCTCGCGCCAACCTGGCATCAGGTCGCCGGCGCGCCAACAACCGCCCGCGCCGACGTTGGCATCAATTCGCCGGCGCGCCGGCGGCCGCCCGAGCAATCGCGGCGACCGCCTCCGCCCGCGCGCGGATCGACGCCAGCCGGCCGGACACATCGGCCAGGCGCTCGCGTCCGGTGCACAGCCCCCAGCAGGCGAGGACGAGCGGTCGCGTGACCGCTGCTGCGGCGAGCCGCTGAAGCTCGGGCTCCTCCAGGTGGACGTGCGCGCCGTAGCCGGCGATCACGGCGCCGGCGCGCGACGGCCCGGCGGCCCACAGCAGGAACGCGAGCGGCCACACCCGCGGCCCACGCCCCGCGCCCGTCCAGTCCACCATCACCACCTCTGCGTCGGACGTGCGGATCGCGTTGGCCGCGACGAAATCCGGGTGCACGAGCGCCTCCGGCAGGCCGTGGCAGTCCTCGGCGCCGGCCAGCTCCTGCGCCAGCGCGGCGTACATGGCTCGCTCCTCGCTGCGGACGCGACCAGCGGCGGCGTCCAGCAGCGAGCGGACCGCGTCGATCTCCTCCCGGGGGCCGCCGCCGAGCGCGACGTGATGCCACGCCCCGCCCGGATGTGACGCCGACCCGTCGTCGAGCGGGAGCGCGTGCAGCCGGCCGAGCCGCTCGCCGAGCATCCGCAGGCCCGGCTCTCCGCTGCCCAACGGCGAGCCGGTGACCCGCTCGGTGACGAGCACGCCCTGGCCGTGATGGACGCTGACCGGGTCCGGGCGGGCACAGCGTTCGGCGCCGTAGCCGGCGTCCTGCAGGAAGCGCAGCACGCCGGCGTCGCCGTCGGCCGCGTCGAGCGCCCGGTCGGCGGGGAACACGCGCGCGATCCAGTCCCGCCCGTCGCGGCGCTGCACGGCGAACACGCCGACGTCGAGCGCACGTATGCCGGACACGCCGATCCCGTAACGGCGCTCGAGATGGCCGGGCAGGGTGTCGGCGCCGGCGCGCCGGAAGGTGCGCTCCATGAACGCTCCGATCCGCGCGGCGCCCGCGGCGCCCGCGGCGCCCGCGGCGTCCGGGGCGTCTGGGGCGTCCGGAGCGTCTGGGGCGTCCGGAGCGTCTGGGGCGGGCGCCGTCCATGCCGGCGCCGCGACGAGGAAGCCGGCCTGCCGGGCTCGCGGCGAGATCTCCACGGGCGCCCATCCCGCGCGCGCGAGCATCGGGCCGGCCGCGTCGACGCCGATCGTGTTGCGCGACGGCTCGCCGATCGCCGCCACCGACTCACGAAAGCGCGCGCGGCGCTCGGCCTGCTCCGCGGAGGTCACGATCGTCGCCAGCGACACCGCCAGCCGCGTTCCCGCCGTCGCCACCGACCGCAGCTCGCCGAGCAGCGACTCGAGCACCGCCTCGTCGAGGTACACCGCCACTCCCTCGCACATGATCAGCGCCGGCGCGTCGGGATCGAAGCCCGCGCGACACAGCGCCGCGGCAAGACCCGCCTCGCCAAGGTCACGGCCGATGAACGTGATCTGCGGCGTGACGATCCCGAGCCGCTCCAGGCGCTCACGCTTGTCACGCTGGGTGTCGGGGTGGTCGACCTCGAACCAGCGCACGGCCGGCGCGGCGTAGCGCAGCGCGCGGCCGTCATAGCCGGCGCCGATCACGAGGATCTGACGGGCCCCGCGCTCCAGGGCGTTGACGACGACGCGGTCGAAGAACATCGTGCGCCCGCGCAAGTGGCGCTCCATCGGGCCGGCCTCGCTGATCGTCTCCGCTCCCGCTCCCGCTCCGGCTTCAGCGCCGACGACGTCGGCCGCCAACCGGTCGTCGGCCGACGGGTCGCCCGCCTCGCCCGGCAGTCGCTCGAACCGGAGGCGGTACGCGGCGACGCGCCGGGCGGTGACCGACGGGCTGCCCTCGCGCATCACCGGCGGTGAATCGCCGGCGGCGGTCGACGGCAGGCGGGCATCGCTGCATTATCGTCGCCCGGCCCAGGCCTGGGACGCGCGTGGGCAGGCGAGAATCACGGTGTGCTCGAGCTCTTCACCGATAGCTTCGCGTCCGATCCCGCGCTCGACATCGCGCTCTCGCAGGCGCTGCTGCGCGAGGTCGCCGCCGGCGCGCGCGGCCCCGTCCTGAGGATCTTCACGCCGGGCGCGGCGGTCGCGTTCGGGCGCCTTGACTCGCGGTCTCCCGGGTTCGAGGCGGCGGCCGGCGCCGCCCGTCGCGGCGGCTTCGTGCCGGTGCTGCGCTCCGCCGGAGGGCACGCCGCGGCGTACGACGAGGGGTCGGTGATCCTGGAGCACATCGTCGTCGCCGACGGTCCCGACGCGCGGCTCGAGCCCCGGTTTCAGGCGATGACGGCGCTCATCCTCGGCGCGCTGAGCGCGCTCGGCGTGCCCGCCCGGGCCGGCGAGGTGCCGGGCGAGTATTGCCCCGGCGCCCACAGCATCAATCTCGGCGGGAGGGCGAAGATCGCCGGGGTCGCGCAGCGCGTCATCGCCCGCGCCGCGCTGACGAGCGCGGTGATCGTCGTCAGCGGCTCGGCGCGGATCCGGACGGTGACGGACGCCGTCTACCGCGCGCTCGGGCTGCCCTTCGATCCGGGGACCGTCGGCGCCGTCGAGGACGCCGCGCCGGTCGGCGTGCAGGACATGACCGCAGCGCTGCGCGCCGTCTACGCGGCGGGGGATGCCGTTGCCGCCGCGCGGGTCGACGCGCCCCTCGCGGCCCGGGCGCGGGCGCTGGCCGGGCACCACCGGATCGGCGAGCCGTTGCGGTAGCCGGCGGTCGACCCGGTCGGCGTCGGCCGCGGTCTCGTCTCAGCCGGGTCACGGCAGGGTGTGCTGCCGTGGTTGACCGCGACCTCGACCGGTGTGTCGGCGAACGGGCGGCGGTCCCGCGACCAACGCCGTTCCGAGCCGCGGGTGTGGTCAACAGCGGCCGGCGGTGGCGTCGACATGCAAACGTCCAGCGCCGGCGCGTTGGCGGGCTGCGATGGACGTTTGCGCGCGTGATCGGGGTCAACGTCCATCGCAACGACATCACGAGCCTCCGATGGACGTTTGCCGACGAGTGAGCGCCCGACGCGGAACCGCCGGCCCGCTCCCCGGCGCGCCCGAGAGCGCGGTCATCCACACGGCAACCGTCTACCGGCCGAACAGCGACAGCCTGATCGCGCGCGCCATGGCGGCATGGCCCGCGTCGTTGGGATGCAGATGGTCGCCGCTGTCGTAGCGCGGCCTGAGCCACGACGGGTGCGCGGGATCGCGCAGCGCGGCGTTGAAGTCGATCACGCCGTCGAACGCATGGCTGGTGAGGATCCAGCGATTGATCGCGTCGCGTTCGGCCTCGATCGCCGGCGTCCAGTAGCGGTAGCGGCCAAACGGGGAGATCGTCACGCCGATGATCGGCAGGTGCGCGGCATGGACGCGCGCAATCACTCGCTCCAGCAGCGCGATCATCCCGGCCGCGGAGATCCGGCGGTGGGCGAGGCACGCGTACAGCGACGCGGAGCGCGGCTCGGTCGGTTGGGTGATGTCGTTGGCGCCCTCGTCGAGGATCACGTCGCGCACGCCGGTCTGATCGAGCGCGTCGCGCGTGAGGCGGCTGATGGCGCTCTGCCCGTAGCAGGGACTGCTCTCGTGCAGGTTGTTGCCCGCGATCCCGGCGTTGAGCACCGACAGGTTGCGGCGCGGATGGGCGGCATGCAACCGATCGGCAAGCAGGTCCACCCAGTCGCGACCCGCGTTGAGCGTCGAGTTGTAGCCCGCGGTGATCGAGTCGCCGAGCGCGACGATCGCGCCGGCGCCGGCGCCCGAGGCGAGCACGTCGACGCCGCCGAGCCAGTACCAGGCCAGCGACGTCGTCAGGTAGCGGCTCGGTCCGGCGCTGCCCGCCGCGTCGCCGTCGGCGATCCAGGTGGTGTGATCGAGGCTGCCGCCGGTCGTCACCGTCCCGGTCGGGCGCGCGCTGTAGATGCTGACCGCGACGTCCTGGCCGGCGCGCACGGCGAGGTCGACCGGGTCGCTGGTGACCTGAGCCCCCGGCGCGACGGTCACGCTCGCGGCGCCGCCGAAGCGCACCCGGCGGCTCGTACCGGCGGCGAGTGCGGCCGCGGAGGAGCGGATCGCGATCCGGACATCGTCGAAGGTCGCGGCCCGGCTGCCGAACACGTTGCTCAACCGAACGCGTACCTCACTGCCACCGAGCGTCGTGTGCACGACGTCGCGGACGGTGTGACCGCCGGTTCCGGCATCCAGCGCCACCGCGCCCGCGAGCACCCCGGGATCGACCGGGGACGTACTCCACGCTCCCACCCACCGGCGCGGCGAGGGCCGGGCGGCGGCGCGTCGCAGCCCCGCGCCACAGCCCCGGCCGGCGGGCGCCGAGGGCTCGCTGGGCACGCCGGCGAGGTTGTCGGCGATCGCCCGGTAGCAGCCGGTGTCACCGGTCGGGTCGCGCCAGCCGTCGTCGTCGTCGGTCGTGCAACGGTCGCACGGCTCACTCCAGTGACCGGCGGTGAGCCGCTGAATCGAGTAACGGGCCGCGCCGGCGCTGCCCTCGAACAGGACATGGCCACCACGGGTCGAGGTGATCACCGGCGCCGGCGCGCGCTCGTGGGCGGGGGCGTGGCTGAAACCGTCCATCCGGTAGGCCTGGGTCCTGATGATCTGGGCCCGCGCCGCCATGTCGGACGCGGTGTTGCTCGCGGTCGGCCGGCCGGTGTAGTACATCGCCCACCAGCTGCCGTCCTCGTGGAGCCCGCCGCACGTCGGCCGGCAGTGCTCGTCGGCGGGGATCGCCTGCCAGCCGTGCCCGGCGGCGTGCGCGGCGAGCGCCCAGAAGAGGTCGCCCGAGACGTCGGGATCGGCGACGAGACCGGCGAGGAACCGTCGGAGCACGGTCCGCGTGGTCGCGTTGTAGCGGTCCCAGCCGTACTCGATCGTGGCGTACGCCTTGCCGGCGGCGGTGATCGCGCGAGCGTTGACGTGGATCTGCGTGGCAGCGCCGCTGGCCGGATGCAGCGCGGGGAAGTCCTTGGGGTACCACTCCTGCCCGAACACGTCGACGCCCGGGGTGCGGATCACGGCGGGAACCGGTACCGGTCCCTCGTCCGGCCCGAGGCCGTCGGTGTCGCCGGGCGGGAGGTAGTCGCCGCCGTCGGCGTCGATGTCGATGAACAGCTGCCGGCGATCGATCGACTTGAAGTCGGCGGCGACCGTGCGCAGCCATCGCTCGAACGTCGCCAGCGGCGTGGGATTGAGCAGCATCAGGTTGTTGCCGTCGACCCATCCGGCGAACGTCGGGTCGTTTTTGTAGGCGAGGCCGGTGTAGGGGTTGACGTGGTCGAGCACCGCCGTCATGTGGCGCTCGTAATCGGCGATCAGCCGCGGGTCCGAGAACGTCGCCGTCGGGCACGCCGCTTGGCCGATGTGGCTCCACGCGCAGTACCAGTCGGTGCTCGCGTCGCCGATCAGCGCGCCCGTCGTGGGCGGGCCGAAGGGCTGGGTACCGTTGGCGTCGCCGTCGAACTCGCCGATCAGCTTGATCCCGTAGCGACGGGCCGTCGCGACGACGAGATCCATCTCGTGAAATGCGCTCGGGTTGAAGTGCCCGAGCCGGGGCTCGACGCACAGCGCGCAGCCGACGGTGTCGCCGATCGTCTGCGCGCGCACGACGGTGGCGCCCATCTCGTGCAGCGTCGCGAACTCATCGGCGATCTCGAACCTCGTCGGGTAGCGCTCGCTGCCGACCGGCTGGCCGACCGACGGGATCGGGCCGTAGTTGCGCAGGCCGAGGAACTCGGCGTTGGCGCCGGCGAACCGAAAGCGCCGCCCGTCCACGACCAGGCGCGACCCGCGCCGCGTGACGAAGGCGTTCATGTACTGCGCGGTGGTGAGGCCGGGCAGGTTGGAACGCTGGGCCGCGGCTCCGGCCGTGACCGCCGCGAGTGCGGGGGCCGGCGCGGCGGCGGCGCAGCCGACGGCGAGCGCGGCCGACAGAGCGATCGTGACCGGGCGGAGGCGATTGATCATGACGCGAGAACGTAGTCGACAGGACAAATCCTGTCAATGTCCTATTCGCTGCAACGATCGGCTACCGTTGGGCGATGGCCGAGCCTCGCCGCACCCCGTCAATCGCCTACCGGCAGGCGATGGCGGGCGCGGCGATCGTCGAGCGCCGACCGACGCCCGCGGCGGCGTTCCAGCGCGCGCGCGAGCTGTTTCTCGCCGGCGAGCGCGTCGATATGGGCAGGCTGGCCGCCGAGCTCGGCGTCGCGCGCACGACGCTCTACCGCTGGACCGGCGACCGCCACCGGCTGCTCGGCGACGTCGCCTGGGCCGAGGTCGATGCGCTGCTCGGGCACTTCGCCCGCACCGCGGCCGGGACCGGCGTCGAGCGGCTGCGGAGCATCGCCGGCGACTTCCTGGAGGCGATCGCCGGCAACCCGAGCCTCGCCGCCTTTCTGACGCTCGAGGGCGAGGCCGGCCTGCGGGTGATCACCGAACCGGCGGGCGCGGTCCGTCCGCGGCTCATCGCCGCCGTGACCAGGCTGATCGAGGAGGAGGCGAGCGCTGGACGCTACCGGCCGCCCGACGAGCCGGGCCTGCTCGCCGATGGCATCGTCTCACTCGGCGAGCGGTTCCTCTACCACGCCGGCGACCGCGCCGTGAACCCAGACCCGGAGACCGCCAAGCGCGTGATCGGGCTGCTGCTGCGAGAGCCGGCGTCGGTGCGCGCCACCACGCCTGCTCGGCGCGCCCGACGCCCGGCACGCCGGGCGTCCGGATGATCGGGGTCCGGGCCCGGGCTCATGATCCCCGGGCGTTGCCCAGGGCGACCTCTCTCGCGCGCGTCGCGCTCGTCAGCAGCAGACCGAGGAAGCGGTCGAGCATCTCCGCCGAGAGCGATTCCAGGGGAAGCTCGCCGCATACGAACACCTCGCCCGCCCGGTTCTCGGCAAAGCACACCAGCGGCGCCTGGCGGTTCCAGTAGAGCAGCTGATGGCGATCGATCGCGTCCGCCGGGAGCACCGCGGCCTGCGCTCGCAGCAACATGCCGCGGATCGCGAC
>JBELAG010000015.1:0-36497 GCA_049509055.1 Solirubrobacteraceae bacterium | reverse complement strand
GCGCGACCGGGCTGGGCGCCGGCGAACTCAAACCACGTGAGGATCGAGCCCGGGGAGCCCTGCTCGTCGCCGAAGTACAGGTGGTAGGCCTCGGGCGCATCGAAGTTGACGGTCGTCTTGACCAGCCTCAGGCCCAGGACGCCGGCGTAGAAATCGACGTTCCGTTGCGCGTCGCCGGTGATCATCGTGAGGTGGTGTAGGCCGTCGAGTTTCATCGTTCTCCTCCATCGGACGGGGCGGGCGGGGCGGGCGGGCCCTGAGGTCTAGTTGCATGCTCAATCATATCGCGATCTGCTTGTATGCGCAACTAGATCGCACGACGACTCCTTCTACCACGGCGAGTATGATTGCTGAGACAATCACATGCCGGACACCACCCCCCCCTTCACCGACCAGGAGCTCGCCGCCTGGCGCGGCATGCTCGTCGTCCACGCCCGGGTGAGCCGGCAGCTCGACGCCCAGATGCGCGCGGCGCACGGGCTGTCGATCTCGGCCTACGAGGTCCTGATCCTCCTCGCCGACTCCCCCGAGCATCGCCTGCGGATGTCCGACATCGCCGAGCGGGTCCTGCTGACCCGCAGCGGCTGTACGCGCCTGGTCGACCGGCTCGTCGCGCTCGGCCACGTCACCCGCTGCGCGGCGGTCACCGATGGCCGCGGCCTGTACGCCGAGCTGACCGCGAGCGGCCTCGCGCACACCGCGGCCGCTCGCGCCACTCATCGCGAGGGCGTCCGGCGATTCTTCCTGGACCGGCTCACCGCCACCGACCAGATCGCGCTCGGCGACATCTGGACCCGCGTTCACGCCCCCACCGGGACACCGGCGGCCAGCCACGGATAGCGACGCCGCCGTTGTCAAATCGTCTGGCGCGTGAGGGTCATGCGTGGGCTCCTTGCTGCACGGTGAAGGTCCGGCGGTCGTCCGCCGGTTCGCGGTCGCGGTGAAGAATCGACCGCAGCGCCGCGTGCAGCTCGCCCACCGGGTCATCGACGATCGCCGGCGCGCGCCACGCCACGTGCGCGTCCGGTCTGACCAGCACGCAGCCGTCCTCGGCCACCTCCCGCAGCCGCGCCCAGTCGTCGTAGAGGTCGGTGTACTCCCGGCCGGGCCCGATCACGTGGGCGGCGATCTCGATGCCGAGCTGTGCCGCCACCCGCTGGGCGGCCGCGGCCCACCGCTGCCCGGAGATCCCGGTCAGCAGCGCGAAGCGACCCTTCCCGGCCAGGTCATGGGTGCTGACCTTGTGACCGCCCGCCCCCAGCCAGCAGTGCGGCAGCCGCGCTCCCGGCCAGGTCGTCGGGTGGTAGTACAGCTCGGGGTCACGGGCGTAGGTCGGTTCCGGCGATCCGTCGGCGGCGACCGCGCACGAGCGGTAGCGCTGGCCGAGCTCGACGCCGTGGGCGTTGAACTCGTAGTCCTTGAGCTCCAGCGCCTCGCGCAGGGCGACGCGCTGGCGGGCCGCCTGCGGCGTGTCGTCGGCCCGCGCGCGCATGTGCTCGCTCATCACCTCGGGGTCGCTCGTGCCGGTGAAGCCCAGCGCCTCGAAGATCGGTCCGAACTCCTCGATCGACTTGTTGGCGCGCAACACGATCTGCCGGCCCACGGGAGCGCGCTCCTCGTCGTAGCTGTCGAGCAGCCCGGGGCCGGCCTCGCCGCGCAGCACGTAAGCCAGCTTCCAGCCGAGGTTGTAGGCGTCCTGCACCGAGGTGTTGGAGCCCAGCCCGTTCGACGGCGGATGGCGGTGGACGGCGTCACCCATGCAGAACACCCGTCCGGAGCGGTACCGCGTCGCGTACATCTTGTTGTTGCCCCACAGCGACGTGGACCGGATCGTCACCGGGATCGTGTCGTCGCCGATCAGGTTGTGGACGATACGGGTCGCCTCGGCGTCGTCGAGCTGCGGGGGCGGCTCGTTGATGTCATAGCCCCAGACGACCAGCCACTCGTCCCACGGGCGCACCATCCGCACGAGTCCCATGCCGATCCCGCCGATGTCCGAGCCCGGCTGCAGAACCCAGTACAGGACGCTCGGGCGGTGCTCGACCTTCTCGCTGAGGTCGGCGTGGAAGACGATGTTCATCGAGCCGGCCAGGTCCATCTGACCCTCGAACGGCAGCCCGATGTCCTGCGCGATCCGGCTGCGCCCTCCGTCGGCGCCGATCACATACGTGGCCTCGATCGTGTACGGGTTGCCGGTCACGCGGTCGCGTACCTCGACGGTGACGCCGTCGTCGTGCTCGCGGAGGCCGAGGTATTCCGTGTCGAAGCGGATGTGCGATCCGCGTGCGGCGGCGTGTCCGACGAGGATCGGCTCCAGCAGCGTCTGCGGCAGGTCGCAGTGCTCCGACGGACTCGCCAGCGTGTAGTCGGCGTGCCGCGCGGGGTGCGTTCCCCACGTCCGCACGCGGCCGATCTCGTCGCCCGACAGGCTCGTGCAGAAGACGGTGTCGCCCATCAGGTGATTCGGCGTGCCGTTGGACCGGATGTCCGCCTCGATCCCCAGGTCGCGGAAGATCTCGACCGTCCGCTGGTTGGTGATGTGCGCCCGCGGCGTGTTCGCGGTCCACGAGTACTTGGTGATCACCACGTGATCGACGCCGAGCGTGGCCAGCGACAGGGCCGCGGCGCCGCCCGCCGGCCCGCTTCCCACCACGAGCACGTCGGTGTGCATTGTCTCGGTCATGCTGTCTCCTCCCGGGCCAGGCGAACGTTGAACACCAGCTTCCACCAGCGCCGATCGAGCGTGCGGCCGCCCGGTCCGGCGCCCGCCGGATGCTCGGTGAAGGGCTCGACCAGCGACTGCTTGACACCGAACACGGCGTCGTCGTGCAGGTGCGGCCCCCCGGCCAGGAACACATGCGTGACCAGCGTGCGGTGACCGGGAGCCGCGACCATGAAATGGATGTGCGCGGGGCGCATCGGGCTGCGACCCGCGGCCGACAGCAGCTCGCCCACCGGTCCGTCGCCGGGGATCGGGTACGCGGCGGGCTTGACCGACCAGAACCCGTAGCGCCCGTCGGCGTCGGCGGTCATCCGCGCGCGCCCGGCGGTCCGGCCGTCGCTGTACTGGACGTCGTAGAAGCCGTCCTCGTCGGCCTCCCACACCTCGATCGCCGCCCCGCCGAGCGGCTGCCCCCGCGTGTCGGTGATCTGGCCCTGGACCCAGCACGGCTCGCCCGGGGCGCCCTGGGCGATGTCGCCGCCGTAGCCGATCTGCGGCGCGTCGTCGACGAAGAACGGTCCGAACACGGTTGGCTCGGTGGCGTCCGGATCGGTCGGCGCGTTGATCGCGATCGTCAGCATCGACAGCCCGAGCACGTCCGACAGCAGGATGAACTCCTGGCGGCGGTCGTCGGTGACATGCCCGGTGCGCGTGAGGAAGTCGATCGCGGAGCGCCATTCGGGCTCGGTCAGGCGAACTTCGGCGGCGTAGGCGTGCAGGTGACGCACGAGACCCTGCAGCAGCTCGCGCAGCCGGGGCGGCGCGGCGTCGTCGAAGCTGCGCACCACCTCGTCGGTGAGCTGCTGCTCTCGCTCGGCCGGCGCCGCCCGGCCGTCGGTCGCACTCATCGCGCCCCCACCTCCAGCATCGGCGCGGTCCCGGCAAACGCCGCGCGGATCATCGCGTCGGTGGCCGCGAGCGCCACCGGCTCGGGCAGCCGCGCGAGCGTCGCGTCGACGAGCTCGATCGCCTCGTCGAGCTGGCCGGCGCGCATCCCCAGCTCGGCCAGTGATCGGGGCGCACCCAGCCGGCGCGCGAGCTCGGCGATCGCGTCGGCGGCCGCCTCGCCGGGCACGCCGAGCGCGGCGGCGATGCGTTCGTCGCTGCCGGTCACGCGGGGCGCGGCCACCGCGGTGGTGTGGGGCAGCATCACCGAGTGGGTGCCGGCGTGGGGAAGGTCGAACGCTCCGCCCAGCACATGGCAGACCTTGTGGTGCACGCCGGAACCGGCGGTCGCGAACGCCGTGCCGGCCAGCCATGCCCCGTACAGCGCCCGGGAGCGGGCGTCGAGGTCGTGTCCGTCGGCGACCAGTCCGGGCAGCGCGTGCGCCAGCGCGCGGATCCCCTCCTCGGCGATCAGCGACGTGATCGGGTTGCGTCCGGGCGCCCAGAACGACTCCGCGCAATGCGCCAGCGCGTTGAGCCCGCTGGCCACCGACAGCCCGACCGGCAGCGTCACGGTCAGCTCCGGGTCATAGACCACCACCCGCGGCAGCACCCGCAGGTCGGTGCCGGTGGTCTTGCGCGCGTTCTCGGTGAGCCCCCACACCGCGGTCACCTCAGAGCCGGCGTAGGTCGTCGGCACGGCGAGCACCGGCAGTCCCGTCGTCAGCGCGACGGCCTTGGCCGCACCCGTCGTCGAGCCGCCGCCGACGCTGAGGATCGCGTCGGCCGCGGTCTCGGCGGCCAGGCGCCGCGCGGCCTGCGCGACCTCGATCGGAACGTGCGGCCGGACGTCGGAGAATCGGCCGGCGATCCGCCCGCCGAGCGTCTCGATCGTCGCAGCCGTCAGCTCGCGATCGGCCTCGGCGGCCACCACCAGCACGCGTCGCGCGCCGAGCCGGTCGGCGGCGTCGACCAGGCGCCGGTCCCGTGCCGCACCCGGTCCGAAGACGACGTGCGACGGCAGGGCGGTGTACGCGAACTCCAGCACTCGCTCTTCCCTCTCCTCGTGAGTCACAACCTGTCGCGACAGCATGCCGGGCGAACCGACAGAACACAATTCGCCGATGAGCTCAGGGCAGGATCAGATGGCTGTCGCCGAACTCGTGCCAGAGGTAGCCACGCTGCAGCGCGGCGTCGTAGCAGCGGCGAACGAGCGCCTCGCCGGCGATCGCCTCCAGCATCTGCAGGTGGGAGGCCTCCGGTTCGTGCCAGCCGGTGATCAGTCCGTCGACCGCGCGGACGCGACGATCGGCTGACACGACGAGGTAGGTCCACCCGGATCCGGCGTGCACGGTGCCATCCGGCGCCGCGACGGTTTCGAGCGCCCGCACGACCGTCGTTCCGACCGCGACGATCCGCCCGCCCCAGCCGCGCACCGCGTTGACCAGGCGGGCCGTCGCCGCCGGAACCGCGTACGGCTCGGGGTAGGGCGGCTCGTGGCGCTCCGGGGAGGACACGCCCGTGTGGAGCGTCAGCGACGCGATCAGCGTGCCCCCCGCGACGAGGCGAGCGACCAGCTCGGGGGTGAACGGCCGCCCCGCGCTCGGCATCTCGGCGCTGCCGGGGACGGCGGCAAACGCGGTCTGGTAGGCGCTCAGCGGCCATCGGCGCGACACGTAGCCGTACCGGATCGGATGTCCGTGCACTGCGAGATAGCGGTGCAGCCCGGAGGCGATCTCCGCGCGCGCGAGATACAGCCGACCGCTCGCCGCGTATGGGGCCAGCAGCTCCAGGCGCGCACCGCCGGCCAGCAGGATCTGCTCCCCGACCGCCGCGGCCCGCAGCGGCGATGCGCCGTCGGCGGTGCGCAACTCGACGACGACCCGGTCGGCGTCCGCGGCCGCCGGCGCCCGGGTCGCGAACCGCACCTCGATCGCCGCGCCGTCGCGCCGGGCGGGCACGGCGGCGGGCAGCGTCGCCGAGTTGTTGATCACCAGCAGGTCCCCGGGCCCGAGGTGGTCGGCCAGCGCGTGGAAGCGGGTGTGGACGAGGTCGGCGCGCGAGCGGCGGGCGACCATCATCAACACCTCGTCGCGCGCCAGGCCGCGCGCCTCGGGCGGCTCGCCGGCTTCCCGCGCGGGCGTCAGCTCGAACGCGAGCGAGCTCACCCCGCCACCCCCGCCACGCCGGCCGCCCCCACCGGCTCGCGGGCGCGGTAGCGCCCGCTCGGCAGCGAGCCGTCGATCAGCGCGAGCATCCCCGGCACGCTCTCCTCCGGCGCGGGCCGGTCGGAGATGTCCTGCCCCGGGAACGCCTCCTGGTGCATGCGCGTGCGCATGTCGCCGGGGTCCACGGCGTAGACGCGCAGGTCGGGGCGCTCGGCGCCGAGCACCGACGTGAGCTGTTCGAGCGCCGCCTTGGAGGACCCGTAACCGCCCCACCCCGGGTACGGCTCGACGGCCGCGTCGGAGGTCACGTTGATCACGCAGCCGCCGGCCATCCGCGGCAGCGCCAGCTGGATCAGGCCCAGCGGCGCCCACACGTTGACTGCGAACACGCGCTCGAGCTCGGCCAGCGGGTAGGCGCCCAGTTCCGGCTGCGGACTCGGGCCCAGCACGCTCGCGTTGTTGACGAGCAGATCGATGCGCTCGCCGGCGGCCGCCGTCAGCGCCCGCCGATGCGCGGGGTCGCTCACGTCTCCGGCCAGCGCGCGCACCGCCGTCAGCTCGCACAGCGCGCGTGCGGCGCGCTCGAGCTCGTCCCTGCCGCGCGCGTCGATCACCAGCCGCCACCCGCGTCGGGCGAGCTCGCGGGCGAGCGCGAGGCCGAGCCCGCGGGATGCCCCGGTGACGATCGCCATCCGTGCGGCGCTCATCGCTGCGCGCTGCCCGACGTCGCGCTCGGCGCGGCGGCGCTCAGGCGCTCGTAGTTGAGTCGCATCAGGGCGATCACATCGGCGATGTCGTCCTCGGTGTCGATCCGCCGCGCGGCCGGGCCAACGGCGTCGGGAAAGACGGGGTGCGCCACGTCGTCACCTCGTTGACGATGCGCTGGCTCGCGGCCGGCGAATCGATGGTGTGCGGTTCGATGATTGACATGATGACTCCTCGTGTTCGCTGATCATTTCCTGTCGCCGCATACTAAAAGTTGAAGTTGACTTGAAGTCAACAGCGGATCGTGATTCGCTGTCGAGATGGCCGACGTGCTCACGATCGCCGAGGTGTCGCGCCGCAGCGGGGTCGCCTCGTCGGCCCTGCGCTTCTACGAGGGACGCGGCCTGATCAGCTCCGAGCGCGCCGGCTCGGGGCATCGCCGCTATCGGCGTGCCGTGCTGCGGCGGATCGCCTTCATCGTGTTCGCGCAGCGGATCGGTCTCACGCTCGACGAGATCGGCCGCGAGCTGGCCAAGCTCCCGCCCGACCGCGCGCCGAGCCGCCGGCACTGGTCACGGCTCACCACCCAGTGGACGACGCGGATCGATGAGCGGATCGCCGAGCTTCAGCGCCTCAAGTCCGGGCTCACGGAATGCATCGGCTGCGGCTGCCTGTCGCTCGATCGCTGCGCCCTGGCCAACCCCGGTGACCGTGTCGCGGCCCGCGGCCCGGGCCCGCGTTACTGGATCGGGGACGACCCGGGCACCTGACGAGGCATCACGACCGTGCGGCGGGCGGCTGGTCGATCCGGACCAGGTTGCCGGACGGGTCGCGCACCGCGCAGTCCCGCGTGCCCCACGGTTGCGCGGTCGGCTCCTGCACGATCTCGACCCCCGCGGCGCGGACCTTCTCGAAGGTCGCGTCGAGATCGTCTGTGCGGAAGTGCACGCCGTTGAGAGCGCCCTTGGCGACGAGCGCCGCGAGCGCGTCGCCGTCGGCGGGGCTGCCGTTGAGATAGTTGGTCAGGACGATCTCGACGCCGGGCTGATCGGCGGCGCCGACGGTGAGCCAGCGGAAGTCCTCGCGGGCGACGTCGTTGCGCAGCTCCAGGCCGAGCGTGTCGCGGTAGAAGGCCAGCGCGAGGTCGGGGTCGTGGATCAGCACGAAGCAGCGCGAAAGGGTGAGGTTCATGCCCGCACGCCTAGGTTAGGGCGACGCGACGACGCGCGCCGCCGTGGACGTGGCGCGCCGGCGGCTCGGTCGGGTGAGGTCCTTGGCGACGCAGCCCGGCACGCCCGCCAGCGCGCCGTGGTCGCGGCCACGGTAGGCGGTCGGCGTCTCGCCCACCAGCTGGGTGAAGCGCGCGCTGAACGAGCCGACCGACGAACACCCCACCTCCATGCAGACCTCGGTCACCGACAGGTCGCCGCGACGCAGCAGCGCCTTGGCCCGCTCGATGCGCCGGGTCATCAGGTAGGCGTACGGCGTCTCGCCGTACGTCGCCCGGAACTGGCGCGAGAAGTGTCCGCTCGACATCAGCGCGACGCGGGCGAGTGCGGCGACATCGAGCGGTCGCATGTACTCGCGGTCCATCAGATCGCGCGCGCGGCGCAGGTGCGCGAGGTTGGCGAGCTCCTCCGTCGTCACGATCCGAGCGTAGCGGCGCGCCGGCGGCCCGCCGCGCAGATCGGCGCCGGCGCCGGTGCCGGTGCCGATGCCGGCCGAGGCGGAGGCGGAGGCGGAGGCGGACGCGGACGCGGACGCGGACGCGGAGGCGTGGTCACTTTTCATGGATATAGGCCGAAGATCGCCCCCTCCCCCGGCGCAGACGTGCATACCTCCCCCATCACCGCCGCTCCGACACCCCCCGGAGAACCTCAGCGGTCGCTCGGCGCGCGGCGCCGGCCCGCGGGCATCGCTCTCAACCTCCGCGCGCCGTACGCGACCACCGCGCCCCGCCCGTCGAGATCCATGGCGTCGGCGAGATGGTCGATGTAGCCGCCGAAGCTGGCCGGCGCGCCCGCGCGACGCCGCAGTCCGAGGTAGCGGTCAAGCTCGGCGACGTGCGACGCCCCGGGCGGACGCCAGCGTGACGCGCACACCAGGCTCTCGATCCGCTCGATCGGCGAGGCGGGGCTGCGCGCGAGTTGCCGCAGCGACTCCGGGGGCACGTCGGCGCCGAAGTCGTCTGCGAGCAGCGCCAGGGCACGGGCCACGGTGCGGCAGGCACGATGATCGCGCGCCGCCCGCACGACGTGGTCCCAGTCCAGTCCGCCGGCGGCCGCGCGCAGGACGAGCATCGCGTCGGTGATCCACCGCATCGGCGCCGGCGTGAAGCCGGTTCCATGCAGGCAGGCGTGCAGGAGCTGGTCGGCGGGCCCCGGAACGAGGACCGGAGCGTCGCCGAGCAGTCCGGGTCGCGCCGCGCGCCACAGGGCGGCGTCGCTGCCGACCTTCCAGAGCGCCTCCCAGTGGAGGTCGAGCTCCAGGCCGTCCGGTCCCTTCAGGGCCGCGGCGTGCTTGGCCCGGCGGGCGCGCGCCAGGGCGCGGGGCTCGGCGCCGACTCCGTGGCGCGAGAGCAGCCGGACGCCGTCATCGATCGCCTCGGGCCGCAACAGAATGTCGATCTCGTGCATCGGGCGCGTGCCCAGCCCATCGGGATAGAGAGCGGCCACCGCGGCGCCCTTGAGCACCATCGCCTCGATGCCGGCCTCGCGAAGCGCGACCAGCACCGAACCGGCGTCGTGGACGAGGAGCTGGTTGTGGTACCACGCGTGCCGGTAGATGCCCTTCAGCCGCTCGCGGTCCGGATCGTCACAGCCCGCGGCCATCAGGTTGCGATAGAGCTGCGGCAGCACCCGCTGCTCGTCGGGATCGAGCTCGCCGATGTCCCCACCCCGGCGGCGCCACTCGCGCCAGGCCGCCGTCACGTCACCGTCGGACAACGCCGCTCGCAACAGCAGCTTCTGCGACGGCGTCGGCCACGGGTTGCCATTCGTCATCCGATCGCGGTGATTCATCGATCGTGTCGCACGCATGCAGTGAGCGCGTATGATCGCAGCCCTCGATGGACGGCCTCCTGATCGCCGTCGAAGGCGTCATCATCACCGCCCTTGCGGCGATGATCGGACTGGCGCTGCTGTTGCGCCTGCTGTCGCGCAGCCGGCCTGAGCTGTCAATCGGCACGCCGCTGGCGGTCGGCTACGTCCTGCGGCTGGTGGTAATCGCCGGCATCTCGCTGACCGGGCTCGGGGCGACGCTGCGCGGAGGCGACGAGCTCACGTTCCTCACCGAAGCGCGCCAGATCGCGCCGTTGAGCTGGACCTCGGACCAGTGGCTCCCGACGACGCACCAGTCCTACCTCCACGTGCTGATCTTCGCCGCCCAGATCAAGCTGCTGGGCTCCTCGGAGGGAGCGTTGCGGATCACCCAGGTCGGGATCTCGCTCGCCGGCGCGATGCTGATCGCCACCGCGGTGTACGACATCGCCGGGCCCGGGCCGGCGCGGCTCACCGCCTGGTTGCTCAGTCTCGAGGTGGCGAGCCTGTTCTTCAACGAACTGCTGCACAAGGAAGCGCTGATGGAACTGGCCAGCGGTCTGGTCGTGTTCGGCGGCGCCTCGGTCTGGGCGCGGCTCGCGTACCGGGGCATGGCGATCATGGGCGTGGGAGGCCTGATCGCGCTCGCAACCCGTCAGTATGTCGGCTGGTTTCTGATCGCGTGCGCGGTCGTCATCACCGTCCACGCGGCGTTACGCCAGGTGCGAGAGCGGCCGCGCGCGCTGCCGATCGTGTACGCGGCCGTGGCGATCCTGTTCCTCGCCACCCCGGCGGTCCTCCAGGCGTCCTCGCCCCGGAGCCTGCAGACCAACCTCCAGGCGGCCCAGAACGCGGACGCCGGGCCGGCCGCCGGTGACTCCGGCGCCAACACGAACAACCTCGCGCTCGAGAAGGTCGACTTCTCGACCCGTGCCGCGATCATCACCAACCTCCCCCGGCGGATCCGCGACGTGCTGCTCAGGCCCTATCCTTGGCAGGTGGGCGACGTCAACCAGATGCTGGGCGTGCTCGGATCGATCGTCGCGCTGACCTGTTTCGTCGCGCTCATTCGATACGCCGTCCTGTGCGGATGGAGCGGTCTCATGCGGGCCGTTCCGCTCCTCTATCCATTCGGCTTCCTGCTCGTCGCCTACGCGCTGTCGGTCGGCAATGCGGGGACCGGCTTTCGCTACCGCACGCAGCTTGTGACACTCGCACTCGGGGCGATGGTGGTGTTACGCGCTGCGACGCACGAGCGCAGGGCGACCGTCGCGGTCGCGCAGCGCGGCGAGAGCACACTGTCACTCGCGCCGACATGAACGCGGTCCAGATGGATCCGCGGACGTATCTCCGGCTCCTGTGGCGCTGGAAGCTGGTGTTCGTGGCCTTCCTCGTCGGCTGCCCGGTGGCGGCCTTCGCGATCGCCTCCGGCGAGACGAAGGTGTACCAGTCCAGCGTCCTGATCCAGGAGGAGACGCTGCCGGTCGATACGTCGCTGTTTGACTCCAGCACCTCCCCCACGTCGACCCCGGCGACCAGCGGCGTCACCCTCCAGGGCCTGGCGCGCGTGATCGAGACTCCGTCGGTCGCGCAGCTCGCTGCGCGGCGCCTGACACCGCCGGCGAGTCCGGTCGCCCTGCTGCGCGATGTCACCGCCACGGCCGACACGTCGACCGGGTTCATCACGGTCGACGCCAGCGCGACCAACCCGGATCGGGCCGCCGACATCGCCAACGCCTTCGGCCAGGCGGTGGTCGCGATGCGCGCCGCACAGGCGATCGGTCTGCTGACCACGACGATCGATCAGATCACCGCGCAGCTGGCCCAGATGGGCCGGGGCAACGGCGTGGCGCGCGCCCAGCTCTCCGGTCAGTTGCAGCGGCTGCGCGCCCTGCGCGCGGCCCAGGGGTCCAATGCCGAGGTGCTGCAGGCGGCCGTGCCCGACGCGAGCCCGGTGTCGCCTCGGATCGCCAAGATCGTCGCGCTCGGGCTGCTCGCCGGTCTCCTGTTGGGCCTCGGGTCGGTGTTCCTCGCCGAGGCCTCCGACATCAGGCTCCGTCATCCCGAGGACCTGGAGCAGCTCACCGGCCTGCGGCTGCTCGCCGTGATCCCGCGTGACGCCTTCCGCCCCGCCCCCGGCGGGGTCCGCCCCGGAGAGTCCTTCCAGATGCTGCGCTCGGCACTCACCTACTTCAACGTCGACCGGCCGCTGTCGACGGTCGTGATCGCCAGCCCGGTGAAGGGCGACGGCAAGACGACGGTGGCGACCAACCTCGCCTTCGCGGCTGCCCACGCCGGACGCGACGTCGTCCTCGTCGACGCCGATCTGCGCCGGCCGCGGGCATCATCGCGCCTCGGGCTCGGCGACGACGCGCGGCAGACCGGGCCCGGGCTGGTCGCCGTCCTGACCCGGCAGGCCGTGCTCGAGGACTGTCTCGTCGAGATTCCGATCGTCGCGCCGGACGCCGGCGATTCGGTTCCCGCGCCGATGCTGGGCAGGCTGCGCGTGCTGCCGGCGGGTGGGATCCCTCCCAACCCGTCCGAGATCATGGCCTCCGCGCGCATGCGAGAGCTGCTGGGCGAGCTGGAAGAGATGACCGACCTGGTCGTGATCGACACCAACCCGCTGCTCAGCGTCAGCGACTCCCTGCCCCTGCTCGACTGCGCATCGGGGGTGGTCCTGGTGGCGCGGCTGCATGCGACGACCAAGGATGCGATCCGGCGGGTGCAGAAGACGATCGCGAACACGAGCGCCACGGTGCTCGGCGTGGTGGCGACCGGAGCCCACGACCGGCTGTACGGCGGCTACGGGTACGGCTCGGGATATGGCTACTCGGGAGACGCGCCCGGCGCGCACACCAACGGCGACGCGGGCGCCGGGGTGATCCGTCGCCGTCGCGCCAGCCGGCAGCCGAGCTGACCGGCTCACCAGTCATGACGCCGGAGAAACAGCTCCAGCGTCGTCAGCGTCCACAGCGCATGCCCGTGGTTGGCAGAGCCCGTGGCGTGCTCGGTGAGGAGGCGATCGAGCTCGACCCCCGCCACGTGGCGGCGCACCCGGGCGCCGGCGCCGAGCGTGGCGGCGGCGTACCCGCCGAGATCCTCGCGAAACCATCGGTCGAGGGGGACGCCGAAACCGCGCTTGCGCCGTGACAGCAGCGCCGGCGGGAGCAGGTCGGCGACGGCCGCCTTGAGCACGCGCTTGAGCGACAGCCCCCGCACCTTCAGCGACGGGGCGAGGCGGCTGGCGAACTCCAGCAGCGCGGTGTCGAGGAAGGGCGACCGGACCTCGAGGCCATGGGCCATGCTCGTGCGGTCGAGCTTGACCAGGAGGTCGTCGACCAAGTACGTGTCGAGATTGAGCGCCAGGAGGCGGTCCAGTGGGGATGCCCCGGCGCTGGACTGCCAGAGCCGCCGGTAGGCATCGCGCGCACGATCGTCGCCCGCGGGAAGCAGGCGCCGATGCCGGCTCTCGCTCACGTAGCTGATCCAGTCGAGGTACGCCGACGGCATGCCGCGCTGCGCGGCCGCGGCGAACCGGCGCGCCCTGCCGCCGGCCCCCCCTCGCCACACCGCCTCCGGCGCGTGCGCGAGCGCTCCGAGCAGCGCGGTGCGCAGGATCGGCGCCAGCGCCGACATCCGCTGCGCCGCGACGCCGGCCGCGAATCGCTCGTAGCCGCCGAACAGCTCGTCGCCGCCGTCGCCGGAGAGCGCGACCGTGACGTACCCGCGGGCGTGCTCGTTGAGCAGGTAGGTGGGAATCGCGCTCGAGTCCCCGAACGGCTGGTCGTGGTGCCACACCAGGCGCTCCACGAGGTCGATCGCGTCCGGCTGCACCACCAGCTCGTGATGCTCGGTGCCGAAGCGCTCCGCCACGGCGCGCGCGAAGGGCCGCTCGTCGAACCCGTCGCGGTCCTCGAAGCCGATCGTGAACGTCTTCACCGGCTCGCCCAGTGCCAGGGACATCAGCGCGACGATCGCGCTCGAATCGATCCCGCCGCTGAGGAACGCCCCCAGCGGAACGTCGGCGACGAGCCGGCGCCCGACCGCCTCGAGCAGCCGCGCCCGCACCTCAGCGGCTGCCTCGCGGAGCCCGAGCCCGACGTGCGCCGTGTGCTCGTCACCGTCACCGCCCGGCGTCGCCAGCCGCCAGTAGCGCTCCAGGCGGGGCTCTCCCCCCGGCGACACGGTGAGCACATGGGCGGGCGGCACGCTCTTGATGCCGGCGAAGAACGTGTCAGGGGTCGGCACGTAGCCGAATGTCAGGTACGCCGAGATCGCCGCCTCGTCGAGGGCACACGGCACCGCCGGATGGGCCAGGACCGACTTGATCTCGCTCCCGAACACGAATGTCCGGGGCGAGCGCCAGTAATAGATCGGCTTCTTGCCGACCCGGTCGCGACCGAGGATCAGTTGCTCGCGCCGGCGGTCATAGACCGCAAACGCGAACATCCCGTCGAGCGCGCGCGCCACCGCGACCGCATCGCCGCACTCCGCCAGATGCGCCAGAACCTCGGTGTCGCAGCGGGTGCGCAGCATGTGCCCGGTGCGCTCCAGGTCGGCGCGCAGCGCCTGAAAGTTGTAGATCTCGCCGTTGAGGACGGCTCCGATCGCGCCCGCCTCATCGGTCAGCGGCGGATCGCCTCCGAGCACGTCGATGATCGACAGACGGTTCTGGGCCACGACCCCGAGGCCGCCGTCGAAGTAGCCCGCGGCATCGGGCCCGCGGTGACGCTGGCAGGCGAGCTGCGCCCGCACCCCGCTCCGCGCGACGCCGGGGGCCGTCGACACCGCTCCTGAGATGCCGCACACGCCCACACTGTGACGGATGCCGGGACCTCCGGCGCGGCGCGCCGCCGCACGGCCAGCGTCGCGACCCCGGGTACACTGCGCACATCGCGTCTCCGGTGAGAACAGGCGCTGCTCACGATGACATCGCAACCGCCGGTATCGGTGGTTATGCCGTGCTTCAACGCCCAACGGTCGGTCGCGGCCGCGCTCGATTCGATCCTCGGCCAGTCGTACCCCAACCTCGAGGTGATCGCCCTCGACGACGGCTCCACGGACTCCACACGCGCGATCCTCGAGTGCTACGCGCTCGCGCATCCCGGGCTGAGGGTTCTGTGCGCACCGGTCAACCACGGCCTGATCGCCACGCTCAATCGCGGCGTGCGGGAAGCGGGAGGGGATCTGATCGCGCGGATGGACGCCGACGACATCGCGGTGCCATGGCGCATCGCGCGTCAGGTCAACGCGTTGACGCTCCGGCCGGAGATCGGGGTGGTGGGAAGCGCCACCCGGTTGGTGGGCGTCGATGGTCGCCGCCGTCTGCGGCCGCGGCCGGCGCGATGGCTGGAACCCGCCGGGGCGCGGTTCATGGCCGTGCTCGGCACGCCGTTCGCGCATTGCACGATCGTCGCCCGACGCGCCGTGATGCGGGCGCATCCGTACGGCGCCGGATCCGACAGCCGGCACACCGAGGACTACGAACTGTTCACCCGCATGCTGCGCGCGGGTGTCACGTTCCTCAATCTCGACGAGCCGCTGATGACCGTGCGCGTCGACCCCGAGGGCGTCTCCCGGCGCCACGAGGAGCTTCAGGTGGCGAACTTCCTCGCCTGCGCGCGCCGGCACCTGGAGCAGACGATCGACATGAGCCCCCCGCCCGGAGCGCTCCGGGTACTGGTCAATCGCATGGGCGACACGACCTCGGCGACCGACTTGGCGCAGGGACTGCGCTGCCTGGACCGGATCGAGGACACGTTCGTCGGGCGCGAGCCGGCCGCGGCGGCGGAGATCCGGGCGGTCGGCGATCTGCAGCGCGTCGACATCCTCACCCAGGCCATGCTCAAGGGCGCGCCGGGCGCACGGCGGGCCGCGATCGGCCTCGCCGTCCGGTACCGGCGCCGGATCCTGACCCCACCCGCTCGCGGATACCTGCAGGCCAAGCTGGCATCGCTCGCGCCGCGGGGAGTCAGCCTCGGCCGCGAGCGGGCGGGCCCTGCACCGGCGATCGCTCGTACGCCGGCAGCACGACATCCGGCGGGCCCGCCTGCCTGATCCTCCCGCGCTCGAACCACAGCACCCGGTCTGACACCTCCGCGACCTGATCGAGGCTGTGGCTCACGAACAGCACCGTCCGGCCGGCAGCGTGCAGTTGCTTGATCTGGTGCAGGCAGCGATCCCGGAACTCACCGTCGACGACCGCCAGAACCTCGTCAAACGCATAGATGTCGGCCGGGAACTGCACCGCGATCGCAAACGAGAGGCGTGAGGTCATGCCGCTGGAGAAGCGCTTGACCGGGGTGTCCATGTGTCGTTCGAGCTCGGCAAAGGCCGTGACCGCCTCCATCCGCGCCGCGATCGTCCGGCGAGTGAAACCCAGCGATGACGCCAGCAGGGTGACGTTCTCGCGCCCGGTCAGGTCCGGGTGAAAGCCAAGACCGACCGCGAGCAGCGGCAGGACCCGGCCGTACACCCGCATCACCCCGGTGGTGGGGAGCGTGGTCCCGGCCAGGATCTGCAGGACGGTCGACTTCCCCGACCCGTTGGTGCCGACGATCCCGATCGCCTCGCCGCTGGCGATCGTGAAGTCGACGTCCGCCAGCGCGTTCAGCCCGTCATCTGCGGGGCCGCGGGTGCGGCGCAGCAGGCGTCGCGAGGTCTGCCTCAGGCTCTGCAGCTGACCGAGGCGGTAGTGCTTGCCCAGACCCCTGGCCGACACCGCGACCGGGCGCGACTGCACCTCGAGCGCCGTCCGATCGTCAGATCTCATCCGCCATCGTCGTCTCGATCCGGGAGAACACCATCCACCCCGCCGACGCCAGCGCGATCGTCAACGCGGCCGAGACGGCGAGCGGCTCGACCTGGGGGGCGTAGCCGGACAGCACCATCCACCGCCAGGCCTCGATCAGCCCGGTCAGCGGATTGAGCTCGACGATCGCCCGCACGGTCGGCGACATCGCCGAGAGCGAATACCCGATCGGCGCCACGAACACCCCGACCTGAAGCAGCAGCGGGAGAGCATTGACGATGTCGCGGTACCTGACCGCCAGCGACGACGTGATCCCCACGATCCCGGCAGTCAGCGTCAGCAGCCACAGCAGACCGAGCGGAAGCAGCACCACTCGCCCCGACAGGTGCCCGGTCAGTCCCGCGCCGATCACGGCGGCCGTCGCGACGACCGCGAACGACGGCAGGCAGGCGAGGATGCCGGCCAGCGGGAAGGCGACACGCGGGCAGGGGGTGTAGCGGACCAGGTTCGCGTTGGTGAGCACCGACGCGGTCCCGATCGTCATCGACGCCTGAAAGAACGACCACGCGCTCAGCCCGACCAGGGTCACGACGACGTAGGGCTGGTGAGCGTCGGACGCGCCGCCGAGACCGCGGAACGCGATCAGGAAGGCGAGCAGCAGCGCCAGCGGCTGCAGGACGAGCCACAGCGGGCCGAGCAGCGACTGCTGATACTTCAGCTTGAAGTCCCGCGCCGCGAGCACTCCGATCACCGCGCGGTCGCGCGGCAGGCGCCGTAGCGTGAGCCGGCGCTTGGCGGGCTCGATCACCCGCTCGGCGCGGTCCTCCGGCGAGGCCGGGAACGGCCCGGACGCGGCGGATCGCGGCGGCGCTGCCGGGCCGGTCGCCGCCGCTGCCCCGTCGCCGTCGAGGAGGTCTCGATAGATCGACAGGTAGTCGCCGGCGCCCGCCTCGGTGCTGAAGCGCTGCTCGGCGAGCGCACGGCAGCGGTCCCGGACGGCGGGGTCGTCGGCGAGACGGCGCAGCCGCTCGGCCGCGGCCCGCACCGCCGATTCGCCGCCCGGGTGCACGACCACCCCGACGCCGTGCTCGGTGACGAGCGTGTCGAGGTCCCCGATGCCGGGCGAGACCGCCACCACCATCCCGGCCGCCAGGTATTCGGCCAGGCGGGTCGGGGCGCGGGCCACGTTGGCCGAGCCCTGACCGGCGACCAGGCACAGTCCGATGTCACCCGGCGCCAGCTCGCCCGCGACCAGCTCGGGTGCGACCGATCGCAGGTCCGCCCGGCGCGGGCCGATCGCCGCGCGGGCGAGCTCGATCTGCCGGGTGAGGACGGTGAGCGGCCGGTCGATCGCGTCGGCGAGCGCGAGCGCCTGCTCGAAGCGGTAGGTCGTGCCGATCGAGCCGCTCCAGACGACTCGCGGCCGCGCCCGCGGGCCGGTGCGTCCGTAGCGCTCCACGTCCGCGCAGGTCGGGATGACGTGGACCCCGACCGGCCGTCCCGCCAGCCAATCCCTGATCTGCCCGACCGACGCCCCGGTCAGCGTGACGACGGCGTCCGCCGATCCGAACAGCCATCGCTCGCAGCGCTTCCCCAGCCGGTACAGCGGCCCGTCGGGGGCCCACAGTCCCCCCTGCACCCGCTCGTCGACCCAGAATCCGCGAATGTCGAACAGGAATCTCCAGCGCCGTCGGCGTCCGCTCAGCAGCGCCATCACCCCGGGGACATAGCTGCGGCAGTGGACGATCTGGGCGCCCCCGCGGCGGGCGGCTCGACGAGCGGCGAGCGCGCCGCGCCCGATGTCCCAGGCCGTGCTCAGGACCGGCGGACGGGCGTGGTAGGCGAGCGGCACCCATTCGATTCCGGCGCCGCCGAGCAGCCGGCGGGTCTCGGCTCGGTCGTCGGCCCGCTTCTCGAACGAGATCAGGGTGATGTCACAGCTCGCGGCGAGGCGCAGCAGATAGGCGACGACCTGGGAGCGGCCCAGCGGCTCGCTCGCTCCGTCGTAGGAGATGTACAGCACCCGCGGCCGGGCGCCCGCAGCCGCAGACGTCGCGCCGCGCGCCGGGCCCACGCGCCCCCGGGTGCTCATACCGAGCGCAGCATGGTCGACAGCTCGGGCGCCCAGCGCTGATAGGAGAAGTCGGACTCGACCAGGCGGCGGCCGGCCAGGCCCGACTGCCGCCGCGCCAGCGGATCACTCGCCAGCTCACACAGCGCCGATCGCCACTGCTCGGCCGAGCTCGCCGCCAGTCCACCGCCGAGCTCCAGGAGCCTGCGGTTGACCCCGACCGGACTGGCGACCACCGGAACGCCGGCGGCGTAGTAGCGCAGCAGCTTGTAGCCGCACTTGCCCCGCGTCCACGGGTCGTCGGGCAGCGGCATGACACCGATGTCGAGGCTCGCCAGCAGGTCGGTCTCGGACTCAAGCTCCCACCGGCGCTGCTCGAGCCACGGCTCGTGCGGCAGACGACCGGCGCCGACGGTCAGCAGGCGGATCGTCACGCGGTCCCGGTTGAGCGCACGGAAGACCGGCAGGAGCTCACGCAGGTACGGGGCAGTGGTGGCCGACCCCACCCAGCCGACGGTCGGCACGTCGACGTCCCGGTGGCGGCGCAGCCGCTGGACGGACGGATCGACGCAGGAGGGGAGGATCTCGACGCGCTTGGCGTACCGCGACGCGTGCGATGCCAGGTACTCATTGCCGGCCAGCACCAGCGTCGCCCGGCGCAGGTGCTCCAGGCAGCGCCTGCGCTCGCGCTTGAGCCGATGCCAGCGACCGTTGCCGGCCGCGCCCGATTCATCAAACAGGGCGTCGTCGAAGTCGTAGACGTTGACGACGGGCGGGGGGTCACGGCCCGGCACCGGTACGAGGCTGAGCAGTCGGTGGACCATCAACAGCGAGCCCGGTCGCTGCGCCCGGCGCGACACCCGGGCGGCGCATCGGGCGGTCACTGCGACCTTCGCGAGGTGACGTCCCCCCCCGCTCATCAGCCGGTACTCGTCGCAGCCGACATACGACGAGAAGCGCAGATCGACCCCGTGCGCACGCAGGAACGGGATGTAGGCGACGACTCGGACCCGGGCGCCGGCCGTCAGCACCGGGTAGGCGGATCCGGCGTCGACCTCAAGCACGGCACCGGCGGGCCAGCAGATCCCGGTAGAGGCCGTCGATCCGCTCGACGAGCCGGTCGACGGTGAATCCGCCGGCGTGCCCGGCGCCCGCCCGCCCGAATCGTGCCGCCAGGGGCGGATCGTCGAGCAGGCGCCCGATCGCCGCGGCCATGCCGCGCTCGTCGGCGGTGTCGACGACCAGGCCGGTCACGCCGTCGTGCACGACCGAGCCGACGCCGCCGACACGCGTGGTGACGACCGGGGTTCCGGCCGCCTGGGCCTCGATCAGGCTGACCGGGGTTCCCTCGTTGTCGGAGGTCAGGACGACGACGTCGCTGCCGAAGCAGACGTCGGGGATGTCGCGGCGGAAGCCCGTCCAGGTCACGCGGGCGCCCAAGCGCGCGGACTCGTCGCTGGCCCGCAGCCGGTCGTGCAGGTCTCCGTCACCGACGACGACGAAGCGAAGCTCGTCGCGGTCGGCGAGCCGCGCCGCGACACGCAGGAACCGATCGACGCGCTTGATCGCCACCAGCCGGGCGACGAGTGTCACCACGCGGGCTCCGTCCGGGATGCCGAGCTCGGCGCGAAACCGGCACCGCCGGAGCGCACGCTCGTCGCCGGCCACCTGAAACGGCGACAGATCGAATCCGAGCGCGACCACGTCGAACTGCTCGGGGGCGGCCACTCCGAGTGCCACCAGGTCGTCGCGCACCTCGTCGGACACCGCGATCAGGCGATCGGTGCGCGCGGCCAGCCCGCGCTCCATCGCCCGGAAGGCGCGCTCCCGGCGGGGCGAGAAGTAGCCGGTCAGGGAATGGCCGTGGAAGGTGTGCACCAGCACCGGCCGGCGCCGGGCCGGCACCAGCAGCGCGGCGAGACGCCCGAGCGTGCCGGCCTTGGCCGCGTGGGTGTGGACGATCTGGGGGCGCTCGCGCCGGATGATCGCCATCAGCTCGGCCAGGGCCCGCACGTCGTGCGGTCCGGGCTCGCGGCGCAGCGCGCCGACCCGGACCGGCCTGACGCCCAGGTCGGCGGCCAGGTCGTCCATCGCGCCCTCCCGCGCGCCCTCGCTGCCCCGCACGAGCATCGTGTGGTAGCCGTGCGCGTCGAGCCGCCGGGTGAGCGTGATCGCCTGGATCGCGGGGCCTCCGATGTTGAGCCGAGAGATGACCCGGAGAACGCGGATCCGGGCATCGCTCATCGTGGCGAGCCGGCTCGCGTGGCCGGCCCGAGGGGCGCCGCGGCGGGGATGGACGGCGGGCGCCAGCCCGCGGATTCCAATACGGCGAGCGCCCCGACGCCGGCCGCGGCCGCGGTCACGGCCGCCCCGATCACCGCGGCCTGTCCCAGCCGGTCGGCCGCGACCGCCGATCCGACGAGCACGCCCTGCGCTGCGAGCAGACCGAGACACACCCTTCGGGGCGAGCGGGCACGTGTCAGCAGCCGATGGGTCAGGTGGTCGCGCCCGGCGGTCACGATCGTGACCCGGCGGCGGATGCGGGAGACGGAGATCAGCGTCGTGTCGAGAATCGGCAGGCCGGCGAGCATCGCCCCCACCAGCACGCCGTCGCCGTCTCCGCGCGCGCTGCAGATCGCCAGCCCGCCGACCAGCAGGCCGAGCGGCATGCTGCCGCCGTCTCCCAGGAAGATCCGCGCCGGAGCGGCGAGGTTGCGCGGGAGAAAGCCGACGCACGCACCGGTCATCGCGAAGGCGGCGATCGCGATCGGCGCGTTGCCGCTATCGAGCGCGAGCGTCCCGATTCCCGCGCCCGAGACGGCGGCCACGGTCGCGGCCGCCCCGTCCATGTTGTCCATCAGGTTCATCGCGTTGACGATCCCGACGATCCATAGCGCGCTGAGAATGAAATCGAGCTCCGTGTTGCGCACCGGCGCCCAGCGCACGCCGTTGACGAACAGGGCCCACGCCGCGACCAGCTCGGCGACGACGCGACCCGCGGGGGATGCGGTGAAGCGGTCGTCGTAGGCGCCGACGACGGCGAGTGCCGCCGCGCATCCGAGAACCGCCGCCAGCCGTGGGCCGACGTCGGCCAGCACGATCGTCACCGCCACCAGCGATGCCAGCACCGCCGCGCCGCCGAGGTAGGGGGTCGGTTCCCGGTGGCTCTTGTATCCGACGGGATGGTCGAGCAATGACGCCGCGTGCGCCAGTCGGATCGCCGGCGGAGTCAGCGCGTATGACGCGACGGCCGCCAGGGCCAGCGCGACGGCGGCGCTCGACGTGGCGCTCATGTCGCTCCGAGGCCATCGGCCTGGCGCTCGGCTTCTGCTCGCAGGTGCTCGACGGTGATCCGGAGCCCCTCGCGCAAACCGATCGCCGGCTCGTAGCCGAGCTCGGCGCGAGCGCGTGCGATGTCGGCCCGCGAGTGCCGGATGTCGCCCGGCCGGGCGGCGTCGTGGATCGGCTCGACGTCGGCGCCGACCAGCTCGCGCAGTGCTTCGACGAGTTCGTTGAGGGTGCAGCTCGCACCGCAGGCGATGTTGTACACCTGACCGCCGATGCCGTCGGCGTCGATCGCCAGCAGGGCTGCGTCGACCACGTTGTGCACGAAGGTGAAGTCCCGCGACTGCTCACCGTCGCCGAACAGCACGGGCGCCACCCCGGCGAGCAGGGCGGTGATGACGTTCGGGATCACCGCGGCGTACTGTGAGCGCGGGTCCTGACGCGGGCCGAAGACGTTGAACAGACGAATCGCGACGGCGTCGAGGCCGTACACCTCGCCGAAGGCGCGACAGTAGCCCTCGCCGGCGAGCTTGGAGACGGCATATGGCGAGATCGGCAGGGGCGTCAGGCGCTCGTGCTCGGGCATCTCGGGGTTGAAGCCGTACACCGACGACGAGGACGTGTAGACGACGCGCCGGACGCCGGCGTCACGGGCGGCCAGCAGCACGTTGAGAGTTCCGGTCACGTTGGCGTGATGACTGGTCAGCGGATCCTGGATCGAGCGCGGCACCGACGGAAGCGCCGCGAGGTGAAACACGAGCTCGCAGCCCCGGACCGCGTAGGACGCCCGCTCGTAGCTTTGCATGTCGCCTTCGACCAGCTCGACGATGGGGAGGATCCGGTCCAGATTCGAACGCCGTCCGCTCGAGAAGTTGTCAAGCACCCGGACGTGGTGGCCCGCCACCACCAGCCGCTCGGCGAGGTGAGAGCCGATGAAGCCCGCGCCGCCCGTCACCAGAACGCGCATGCTCACGCCCGATATGCGGCGACAGGCACTTTCTGCGCGAGCTCCGCGCGCTGGAAGGCGATGACGTCGTCGAGCGCCTCGTCGAGGCTCCGCCGGCTCGTCCACCCCGTGAGGTCGCGCACCGCTGTGGTGTCCGGAGTCCGCTGTCCGAGCTCCTCGAACCCGTCCTCGTAGGCGTCGTCGTAGGGGACCAGGACGATCGCCGATCGAGATGCGGTCCGCGCGATGATCCGCTGAGCGAGCGCCCGGATCGTGATCGACGCCGAACCGCCGATGTTCCACGCCCGGCCGGTGGCGCCCTCGTGGTCGCAGACGGTGAGGATCCCGGCCGCCGCGTCCTTGACGTGGAGAAAGCAGCGCGACTGGGTGCCGTCGCCGTACACGGTGAGGTCCTCGCCGGCCAACGCCTGTCGCACGAGACGCGGGACCACCATGCCGTAGGCTCCGGACTGACGCGGGCCGATCGTGTTGAACAACCGCACGATCGTGTTGCGCGCCCCGCGCTCGCGGTGGTAGCAATGCGCGAGCGACTCGCCATAGGACTTGGCGATCGCGTAGGACCAGCGGCGGGTGAGCGGTGACCCGAGCACCGAGTCGGCGGCTTCGTGCAGGGCGCCGTTGGAGTTCTTCCCATACACCTCCGATGACGACGCGAACAGCAGGCGCGTTCCGTGGCGGGCGGCCGCCGATATGACGACGTCGGCGCCCATCACGTTGCGTCGCATCGTCTCCAGTGCACGGGCGACGATCAGCTCGACCCCGACCGCGGAGGCCAGGTGCAGGCAGTAGCGACACTCGGCCATCGCCTCGTCCACGAGCGTCGCATCGGTGGTGCAACCGTCGATAACGCGCACTCCGGCCCTCGCCGACAGATGCTCGATGTTCGCGCGCCGCCCGGTGCTGAAGTCGTCGAGGATTGTGACGTTGTCCCCCCGGGCGACAAGGGCGTCGGTGACGTGTGAACCGATGAATCCTCCACCGCCGGTGATCAGATACAAGCAGCACGCCCCCGAGGTAGAATGCAACAAGCGCCGACCGTACTCCCTCTGCGGCGCGAGGTCAACGGTGGCCGTGCCGGCCGTCACTGGTGCCGCGCACCGCCGAGCGCCGCCATGAAGCGCTGCAGGCGGTCGTCGATCACGAGCCGGCCGGCGGCCACGCCGTCGGCGATCGCGTCCTCGGAGAGCAGATGCGCCGCGAAGTAGCCGGGCAACTCGCCGCGGCGGTGAGCGGCGAGCAGATGCAGCTGATCGCGACCCACCTCTCGGGAGCGAGACGGCAGTGACTCATACCCAAGACCGGTCGCCAGCACCTTGCGCTCGAATTGACCGAGTGTCCGCATCGGGAAGTGCAGGACCTCGAGCAGGGCACTCGGGGGCGTGGCCGGCAGATCGGCGTTGCTGATCGAGTGATTGCCCGGCGCGACGATAACTGCCGGGTGGCCGCGATGTGCGACCTTCGGCTCCAGAGCCTGGCCCTTGAGGTTGTGCGACGTGGGCTCGCGCACGATCAGCCGCTGGTGAAAGGGCGCCCCGTCGTGGCCCGCCACCGGCAGAAAGTCGTGGCGAGCGGCGACGACCTGGCCATAGCGCTCGGGGACCGAGCACAGCGCTTGCGCGAGCGTACCCGCGCCTGGCCACCAGAACTCGTCCGCGTCGTTGTTGATCACCCAGTCGGCCTGATACTCGATCGCGGCGAGCCGTGCCATACGGGTCACCCGCCGGCTCTGGTGGTGCTGGTGGCCCTCGACGCGGATCACCCGCACCAGCCCGCGCTCCTCGTAGCCGCGCAGAATCGAGGCCGTCGCGTCGGTCGAGCCGTGATCGGTGACGATCACGAAGTCGACCCCCTGCGCCAGGTGGTACTCGAGGTTGGCCTCCAGCATCTCCTCCTCGTTGTGCACGAGCAGGGTCATCACCAGTCTCATGCCGGCGGCAACGGATCGAGAAGTGAGGGAAAGCGCGCGTGCATCATCGACCAGGCGACGCTGACGTCGGTCTGGGTCCACGCCAGCATCGAGTGGCTGGTCCGCCGGTACACGGCCAGCACCTCGGGGACGAGCCTGCCGCGCCGCCCCGATTCGGCGCACCGGCACCACAGATGGAAGTCCTCCCATCCCGTGAGATGGACGTTCTCCGTGTACCCGCCGACGGCGAGCAGGTCGTCGAGCCGGATCAGCGCCATCGCGTCGATGTAGTTCCCGGCGCCGAAACCGCGTGGATCCCAGGCGCTTCGGCTCACCAGCTCGGCCGGCTCGTCCGCGCAGGTCACCGCCAGCAGCGGATAGGCAAAGCTGGCTCCGGGGTCTGCGTCCAGCGCCTCGACCAGCCGCCCGAGCGCGCTCGGGTAGACGACGTTATCGGCGTCGAGCACGAACATGAATTCGCCTCGGGCGGCGCGCGCGAGCGCGTTGCGGCTCGCCCCGAGCCCCCGGTTGGTGCGATGGCGCAGGACCGCGAGCGGCATCCAGGGGTGCTCGGCGACAAACCGGCGCACGGCGGCCAGGGAGGCGTCGGTGGAGGCGTCGTCGATCACCAGCACCTCGTAGTCCTCGAACTCGGAGAGGCTCACGCTGGTGAGCGCGTCGATCACCTCGCGTTCGTAGTTGTGCAGAGTGACCGCAACCGACACCCGCGGGTCCGCGCACTGGTACGCCGGCGTGCGACTCGTCAGCTCGGGCTCGGCGTCGGGGTCTCCTCCGGACGAGCGCTCCAGCAAACGCTGCACGGTCCTGCGGAGCTCCAGGACGTCGGTGGCGAGTCCGCGCACCGCCATCCCCAGGCGTTGGGACTCGGGGGTCGGCCGATCCGGGCCCGGGGGGGAGGGCCGCGCGGCCGGAGCGCGTTCGCTGGTCGCCCGCGGGCGGCCCGTCAGCACCGTGCCGGCGACGGCGGCGAGCGCCTCGATCGCCCGTTCCATCGGCAACTGCTCGCGGAGCATCTCATACGCGGATCGACGAATCGTGTCCAGCTCCCCGGGACAGTCGAGCAGGGCGTTGACAACATGCGGAATGCTCCGCGCCGCCGCGACGACGAAATGCGCGCCGGCGACCAGCGGCTCGTGGTCGAGCGACGGCTCGGATACGACCACGCACCCGTTTGCGATCGCCTGGACGATGCGAACCCATTCAAATGAGAACGACCCTTCACGGTGGAGGTTGACCAGCAGCTTTGCGCCCCGAAGGTGAACATACTTTGCATCGTCGACGAGATAATCGGGTCGGGGTGCGGGCTTGGGAGCGACCGTGGGGACGAGCATCGCGGTACGCCGGTGCCAGAACGACCGCCCGTAGCGTGCGATCAGTGCGTCGCGGCGCCGGTCCGCGGCGCCGAGGTATGTGATGTCGACGGGGCGTGTGCACGTGTCGCCGTGCCAGGCATCCCAGTGGGCGGTGTAGCCGATCTGAAGATGCTCACCGTCGACGCCGCGGCGGCGCAGTTCGGCCAGGCTGGACCGGTTGATCGCCAGGACGCCGGCGAAGCACGGCGCCAGGTCGCAGGCCCGATCGAACCAGGGAGTGCCGGGATTCTCGACGCACAGGGCGATCGTCCGGCGGCGCTGCCGCGCCGAGGGCCATGCCTCCGGGGCTTCACAGTCATAGAACTCGTGCGGTATCACGACACACACGGTGTCGCTGTCGGGCTCCGGGAATCCCTCGGTCGTCAGGGCCGCGTCGTGGCCGAGGTCGCGCGCGGCGGCCGCGACGCCGGCGAGCAACTCGGTCATGTGGTAATTGCCGCGCGGACTGGTGATGAACCGGAGTCTCACGTGGCGACGACGCGCTCAGCGGGGCAGCAGCGCGCGGACACCCGCCATGACGCGTCGCAGCGGACGCGTGAACCGCCAGCTCCGCGACGCGACGATAACGGCGAACGTCTGCTCGAGCAGCTCCGTCCGGGCTCGCACGACCAGCAGCTCGCCGGCTCGCTGCTCGGCGTCCTGCAGGCATTCGCTCATGTCGGCAAGACGCGCCTCCAGCTCGGCCACACGACCTCGCAGGCGTGCGTCGACGCGCCCGTCAGCCGCGTTCCCAGCGGATGCGACGCTGTGGCTATCCGCGGCGCGAGGTAGCGCGGTGATAGGGACTCCGGTCATCCGGCGCGGGCTCTCCGGCGCTCGATTCTAGCCCGAAACCCGTCGCGCTGCAGGACGGCCGCGGCGCTCACCCCGCCTGGAAGGCGTAGTAGCCGGGCTTGCGTTGGCCGAGGTAGTCAAGCAGCCCGCCGGCGCTTCCGTGACTGGCGGGCGGGTCGTCGTACAGGTGAATCCACCCGAGTGCATAGATGAACGAGGCGTGGCGCACGATCCGCCACGCGTCGGTGATCCACTGGGCCTGAACCGCCGGCGTGGTGTAGATGTTGAACTCGTCATCGGGCGCGGTGGGGATCGTCCACTCCGAGAGGAACAACGGGATCACATGGTGGGGTGGCGCGAGCTCGCGATCGACCAGTTGCGACAGCCGGCCGAGGTCGGAGAAGTCGACCTCGCCGTCCGGCGACGGCGGATTGGCGAGGTCGGGAGCGCGCCAGCTGAACGGGTTGTGCCCGTACAGGTCCATGCGCGGCGGGCGCCCGTCCGGCAGGCGCATGTTCTCGATCCACTGGCGCGTTGAGAGGTCGCCGGTCGTGTACGTGTTGCCCCCGATCACCAGGTTGCGCGGGCTCGCCCGCTTGAGCGCGACATACGACGCGTCGAGCAGCCGGGCATACAGGCGCGGAGCCCGCGCCTGGGCAGCGGTCAGCGTCCGCGCCAGGGGCGGCGCGGGCGTTTCCGGCTCGAAGTTGACCCGCCGCGACGGCTCTCCCCACACCATCCACAGGTGGACGCCGGGGTAGTGCCGTGCGGCCGCCGTGAAGAACGCGGCCAGGTCGGACGGGCGCCGTGGCGCCCAGTTCTCCGGCCGTCCGCCGTTGGCCCAGGCCGGGGCGGTGATCGCCTGCAGCAGGATGCGCATGTGGTACCGAGCCGCCTGGACGATGGCGTACGCGACCGCAGCCGGCCATCGGTACGCCGGGTCGCGGGGATCGGTCGCGTGGATCGGCCGGGTCGGCGCGATCGCGCTCCAGGTCAGCTGCAGCTCGACGATGCCGACGCCCAGATCTCGATAGACGGGAAACAGCGAGACGCCGTCACGGGTGACGGGACCCCAGATCGCCTTGGCGCCGGAGCCGGCCGTGCCCGCGCTCGCGCTCGCGCTCGTCGGCAGCGCCAGCGCGGCGACCGCCAGCGCCGCGACCAGCGCCCGTCGCGCGACGGGCCCGGTCACCGGAGCGGCCCGAGGCGCCGCGCGAGACGGACGGCGAGCCCCACGGCAACCGCCGAGGCGAGCACCCCGAACACGATCAGGGCGGTCGGGCCGACCGGCGAGGACGAGCTCGCCAGCCGGGCGAGCGCCGGATCAGCGCCGGCCGCGACGCCGCGAGCCCCCGTGGCCGACGGGCCTGAGCCGATGCTCGTCCGCCGACCGCCGCGGCGGACGGAGCCGGGGGCCCGACGCGTCCCGTCGCCGGGCCGCGGCGAGCCGGCCGGCGTGATCCCGACGCCGAACGACGGCGCCGGCGTCGTTCCGGTCGGCGCGGGCCGACCCGCGCCCTGGGCGCGGAGCACCGAGAGCGGGTACGCATAGGCCTGACCGGCCGGGCTGTTGGGATCGACGAACACCCCTGGCGCCAGCGCCACCGCAGGCGCGGTCATGAACGCTCCAGCGCCAACACCCACGATCAATACGACGCCGGCGGTCCGGAGACGCACGAGCGCAGTGTACACGCGAGGCGATCACGGCCGCCGAGGTGTGGATCGTGGCGCCAGCGCGGCGACCAGGCTCGGCTCGAGCGGGTCAAGCGCCCGCGCCCGGCGGTAGAAGGTGCGGGCGGCGGCGATCTCCCCCCGGCGGGTGAGCAGATCGCCCATCAGCGCGTCGGTGGTCCAGTTGTCGGGCTCGATCCGTAGCGCGCGCTGCAGGTCCTCGCGGGCGAGCGTGAAGGCGTCGAGTCGCGCGAACGCGGCCGAGCGGAGCACCAGGGCCTGCACCGAGCTGCCGTCGTAGTCCAGCGCGCGCGTCGCGTCGGCGATCGCCGCGCGCGCACCGCCGTCAGCCAGCGCCCGTTCGGCGGCCGACTGCGCGGCCAGCGACACGACGCGCGGGACGATCAGCACCGCGCCCGCGCACGCCAGCGCCGCCAACGCGCCGATCAGCGTGGCGTGTGCCGACCGGGTGAGCGGCTGGAGGGCCGGCTCTCCCCCCGACAGCAGTGCCGCCACCGCGCCCAGCGCCATCACCGTCAGGCCCGGGATGAGGTGCTCCCAGTCGACGCTCGTCTGGACCAGCCAGCCGAGAAACAGGCCGGTCGCGGCGACCGCAAGCGGGCGCTCCGCCGCCTCGGCCCGCGCCCGGCGCGCAATGCGGCCGATCGCGACGGCGACCACAGCGAGCAGCGCCGCCAGCAACGCGCCGCCGACGAGTCCGAGCTCGGCCAGCGTCTGCAGCTCGAGCGAGTGCGGCTGCTGGATCGCCTCCGTCGTGCGGCGATAGCGGTAGTAGCCCGGCTGGTAGTTGCCGGCGCCGACGCCTCGCAGCGGCTCGGATGTGAACTCAAGCCACGCGACCCGCCAGTAGTCGTAGCGGTTGCCCGCGCCCGACAGCAGCCGGTCGCCGCCCGCGCTCGTCGACAGCCGCGTGAAGGCCCGGTACTGATCGCCGGCCGCGTGGACGATCCGGGGGCCGTTGAGCGCCGCTCCCACCCCGCCGGCCAGGCCGACCCCGACGAGCGCGACCCCGGCGACCCGGGCCGCTCGCACCCGCCGGGACGAGCCGGGCGGCGCCAGCCGTTCCAGCAACCACACGATCACGCCCCAGGCCGTCCCGGAGATCGCGGCGGCCGCGAGGATCGCGGCCGCCGCGTGCTCGACGGCGGCCTGCGTGGCGAGCGCCGGGCCGGAGACCGCCGACAGGGCATGGTGGATGGCGAAGATCGCCACCCCCGCCACCAGCAGGATCGCCAAGCGCCGCCGCCGGCCCGGAAAGATCGCGACGATCACCAGCGCCGAGACGATCAGAGCGAGCTCCCAGCTGCGCGACCGGGCCAGCGCGCCGACGCCGACCAGCGCCACCAGCCCGCCCAGCCCCAGGCCGGCCAGTGGCGCGGATGCCCGCCGTTGGGCCAGCGCGCAGCACGGCCACACCCCGGCGAGCAGATAGCCCGCCTCGCCGTTGACATAGCCGAGCGGGTCGTTGAGCCGGTTGCCGAGAAACAACGAGGCACCGTGACTGCGCAGCATCTGCACCAGCATCCACGCGAGCACGGCCGCCACCCCGGTCGCCGCCCCGGCGATCAGCAGCTCCGCGCGACGGCGCTCGCCGCCGATCAGCCGCGCCAGGAGCGCGAGCGCCACCGCGTACAGGAACCAACGGTCGGCCGCGACCCGAGCGTCATCGGCGGAGTCCGCCCAACCCGAGGAGATCAGCGACCACAGCGCCAGCCCGAGCAGCGTCGCGACCGCCGCCCGCGGGGGGCGCCGCGGCATGGCGATCGCCAGCGCCACCAGCAGCGCGGACACCCCGACCGCGACCGTGCTCCAGGTGGCCTCGTCGTATGCCCCCTGGATCGCCTGGCTGAGCCCGAGCGCCGCCCCGACAGCCGCGACGATGACGGAGGGCAACGGTGAGGCTGGTCGGTGGCCGACCTCGTTCAAGCCGGCACGGATCCCCAGGCGTTGAACCGGTGACGGCCGTTGCCGCCGGGATCGATCGACTGACGTTCCACGCGAACGTCGATGAGACCGAGGTCGAGCAGTCTCTGGGCCATCCAGTCTCGGTCGTAGTACCGGTGCTCGAGCCCGGCGTAGCGCTCGGCGTATGCGTCCGGGCCGCCGGCCAGGCGCTCGCGGTACCCGGTTGCGCCCGCCTGCTCGGCGCGGTCGGGCACGTCGAGCACCGCCACCAGCCGCCTGGCCTTGTCGCGCATGCGCTCCAGGACCAGCCCGGCATAGGGCTCGGAGCGGAAGTACATGAACACCCCGTAGGACACGACCGCGTCGAAGCGGCGCGAGACGTTCAACTGCGTCGCATCGGCGACCGTGAAAGCGCCGGACGGCATGACCGCGGCCGCGCGGGCGACCAGTGCCGGTGACTGATCGAGGCCGGCGACCGCGAAGCCCTGGTTGGCCAGGACATAGAGGAAGGCGCCCGCGCCGCAGCCCACCTCGAACACCGACATATCCGGCGAGAGGCCGAGCCGCCCGCACAGGCCGGTCACTCCCTCCACCCAGCCGGGCTCGTCGAGCTGGGCGAAACCCGAATCCAGACCGTCGGCGGCCATCAGGTGCGCCAGCACCGAGGGTCGCTCGGGCCCGGGCCGGCGCGCCTGCCAGATGGCGTCCCAGGCGCTCACGCCGGCGAGCCGGCGGCCTGCTCGGCGCCGACGCGCGACATCGCCTGCACGAGACGCTCGTTCTCGTGCGGCAGGCGGACCGCGACCCGCAGCCGCGGCAGTCCGTCGCCGAACCGCCCGGTGACGTCCTTGAGGCTGATCGCCTCGTCGGTCAGCAGGGCCTGGCGCAGTCGGCCTGCGACGCCTTCGCGCCCGTGCAGTCGCACGAGCAGGAAGTTGGCGCCACTCGGGGCCACCTCGGCGACGGGCGCCGCGTTCGTCAGGTCCCGCCGGAACACCTCGCGATCGCGCTTGGTCAGCTCCAGCGCCTCGCTCAGCTGCGGCCTGAACTTCAGCAGCAGCTCGATGAAGTACTCGGCCACCGCATTGGTGTTCCAGATCGGGATCTCTGCGCTCACCCGGTCCAGCAGCGGGAGGTCGGCGCTGTACACGTAGCCGATGCGCAGACCGGGGACGCCGAGTGCCTTGCTGAGGCTGCTGAGCACGATCACGTTGCCCAGCGGCGCCAGCTCGAGCTCGCGCAGCATCGGATCCTGGTCGCTGAAGGCGATGAACGACTCGTCGATCAGGAACGTGGTCCGCGGGTGACGTGCCGCCAGGGCGTGCAGCTCCCGGTTGTCCAGCGTGGTCCCGGTCGGGTTGTTCGGGTTGACCACGACGACCACGCCGGTCTCGCCGGCGACGCGCTCCAGGTCCCGGGCCGCGACGCCGGGGGAGTCGGGATAGCGCCGGGCCTGGGGGAAGGCACGCGCGTACTCGCCGAACGTCGGGGCCGGAACCGCCACCGTCCGGTCGGCCCACAGCCGGCGCAGGATCGGAAACACCTGGGATGCCCCGTTGAGCGTCTGCAGCCGGGACTCGTCGCACTCCAGGAACCACGCGAGCTTCTGGTTGAGGACCGCCTGCGTCGAGCCGTAGTTGTCGAGCAGATCGGCCAGCGAGTAACGCATCGCGGCCAGCATCGCCTCGGTCGGGAAGTATGCGTTGCGCATGAAGGTGAAATCCAGCATCTCGAAGCTCCACTGCCCGCCGCGGCGCTGATCGAGCATCGCGCCGCGGTGCTCGGGCTCGAACTGAAACCGGGCAGCGGCCAGATCATGGGGATCGTCGACCTCGGCCCATCGCTCGCCGGCGACGATCTCGGCGGCGATCCGGTGCGGCGCGAGATCGCCCAGAGCGGCGAGCACGATCTCGTAGTAGCTGCTCGCCCCGCCGGCCGAGACGTGCGCGTGCAAGAGCGGGCGCAGCGTCCGGCGGCAGAAGTCGGCGGAGAAGCGGTACACGTTGAGCGTCTTGTAGGTGTTGCGGTAGTCGAACCCGTCGTCCTGCAGTTCGGGAGGCACCACCTGCGCCACCACCCCATCGCGGACGGTGGCGACGGTGCCGTCCATCCCGGTCCGGTAGTGGTCAAGCAGCGCGACGTTGCCGCGATCGGCGCCGGCCAGCCGGCGCAGCAGGCCTGGACCGAGGATCAGATCACACTCCACGAGCACCACGTCGCGACCGGTGTGTATCGCATCGAGAGCCAGCGCCAAGGAGACGATGTTGTTCGTCGTCTCATAGCGAGCGTTGTGCAGGAATCGGTAGGTTGGGCCTGGGCACTCCGTGCACAGATACCGTTTCACCTCGTCGGCGCGATAACCGGTGACCACGTTGATGACATCGACGTCCAGCGCCTCCAGTTCGTCGACGATCCGGGCGAGGATGGTGGAGCGGGCCACGGGCAGGAGCGCCTTGTGGCGATGCAGGGAGATCGGGCGCATCCGGCGCGCACATCCAGCGGCCAGGATGATCGCCTCCACGGCCCTCACGCCTCCCGGCGGGGCGGCGCGCCGCCGGGTTCGCCGAACCACCGGGTGGCCATGCCCCATGCCCACGGCTCGCGCTCGACGATTGCCAGGTCATCCATGTAACACCAGTCGGGCGCCGGAGTCCGCCAGTCGCCATAGATGCGCGTCAGCTCGGCATCGTGGTCGGCGTGCCGCCGCCAGGTCGCCGACAGGAACGTGAACGTGACCAGCGGCTGGTCGGGAATCACGGCGATCGCCTGGACCGGCCCCTGTTGCGCGGTGGCGGTGCTGAAGAGGTGGTAGCGCAGTCCGCCGCCGGACCGCTCACACCGGAAGAAGTCGAACTTGAAACCGTGACGGACGAAGGACCACTCCATGACCTTCCCGTCGTTGTTGAAGAAGCGATGCAGTGGCACAAACCCGGCGCGGGTCAGCCCGCGCACGGCCTGCTCGAAGTGCGGGACGTCGTCCGTCATCACGGCGAAATCGGCGTCGTGGCGGTCGTGCACCAGCGGCGCCCCGTCGCGGGCCCAACCGAGCAGCAGCCCTCCCCAGAGCCAATATCGCTCAGCCAGTGATGTGTCGGCAAGCGTTGCGTTGAGCCGGCGGAGATCATCGACGAACTGCCGGCTGCGTCGGCGCGCCACCGCCCGGCCGGGGACGGCGTCCCAGGTGGAGAACAGGATGCGCCCCGGCACGGCACGGGCACGCCGGATGGAGGTCAGGCAGCGCACGGCACTCGTCAGACGCAGACCATAACGGCAGGTGGCGGCCCGCGCGAACCGCCGGCGGGCGCGTTGACTCCGTGTGCACCGCCTGGCATGATCACCTCACTTGACAGCGCAGCTTGTTGCGCGTGTCGGGTGCCGGGTGTGAGATGACTGGCTCCAAAGACACCGGGACGCTGTTGGCCGACCAACTCGTCTATGAGACCATCGACGGCGAGACCGTGGTCATCGATCTGGCGACCGGCAGTTACTACAGCCTCGAGGGCGCGGCGGCGGTGGCCTGGCAGGGGCTGGTCGCCGCCGACGACGTCGCGGTCACCGCCGCTCGGATCGCGCAGGACAACGGAGCGACGACGGCCGCGGTCCTCCCGGCTCTGTCTGACCTCTACGGGGAACTGCACGCGATGGGGCTTCTCCGGTCCGCGCCGGTCTGCCCGGCGGGCGACGCCGGCCCGCCGTCCGCGAACGGCGCGGCGGGATTCTCGATCCCGCCGGTGCAGCGCTACGACGATATGCGCGAGCACCTGCTGGTCGACCCGATCCACCAGGTCGAGCGCGGCGAGGGCTGGCCGACACCGGCGTCCCGTTAGCGCCGGCATGCTGGACGCTCGCGCCCAGGCCTTCCGGGAATCATTCTTCGCCCACACGGTCGCCGCCCGCGCCGGCGGTCCCTCGGCGGTGCGGGACTGGTCGATCGCCGGCGAGCGGGTCCGCGTGACCGTGGTCGGCGATGCTCTCGCCGGCCGCCTGCTCCCCGCCCTCGAGCACCTGGTCGCAGATCCCGGTCCTCCCGACGTGGAGCTGATCGCCTGGACCGACACCTGCCACGCCGGGCCACCGGTCGAGCTTCCCTGGAGCGCGGGCCACCTCGGTCCACGCGGGGGCGTCCACGGGCTGCTGGAGCCCCCGGTCGCCAGCTCGGCGGCGTTCGACGGCAGCAGCCTCGTGCTGTGGGACGCCGAGCGCCGGATCGCCTCGTCGTGGTGGAGGGACGCGGGGGCGTTGCGTACCTGGGACCCCGGCGCCCCGCTGCGGATTGCCCTTCACTTCGCGTTGCGGCGGGAGAACCGAATGCTCGTGCACGCGGCGTGCGTCGGGGCAGCGGGCGCCGGGGTCCTGCTCGCCGGTCGCAGCGGATCCGGCAAGTCGACGACAACCGCGGCCTGCCTGGCGGCGGGGCTGCAGGCCGTCGGCGATGACTACGCGGTGCTCGACACCTCCGCACGCGAGCCGCGGGCTCACTCGATCTACCGCACCGTCCGGGTCACGCCGGCACTCGCTCGGCGCACCGGCGCGGCGGAGGACGACGGCCGCCGCACGCAGCTGATCGGCGTCGACGTCCCGGGCACGATGGCGCAGTCGCTGCGCATCGTCGCCGTGCTCGTGCCCCGCGTGGTCGACGCCCGCCGATCGAAGCTGGCCGCGATCACGCCCGCCCGCGCGCTCCGTGCCGTCCTGCCCTCGACGCTGCTGCAGGCGCCCCGGGAACCGCACCAGGACATCCGGGCGGTCGCCGATCTGGTCGCGTCGGTGCCATGCTTCGAGCTGATGCTCGGCGCGGACCGCGGTGTGGCTCCGATCGTCGAGGCCGTGAGCGCCGCTCGGTGAGCCGAGTGCTGGTGGTCGACGACCAGCCGCCGCAGGTCTCGCGGGACGGCGCCTCGCACCGCATGGTCGCGATCCTGGGCCTGCTGACCGACCTCGGACACAGCGTGGACTTCGCCTCGGCGCGCGGCTGGCCGCCCGGCCTGCAGGCGCCGCTGCAGCGACTGACGGCGCTGGGCGTCCGCGTCACCGGACTCGACACCTCGCCCGAGACGCTGATCGCAGACCACGCATGTGAGTACGACGTCGTCGTGCTCAGCCGGCTCGACACGGCGACGCGGCTGCTCGGGCTCGTTCGCCGGTCGGCGCCCGGCGTCCCCGTGGTCTATGACGCGATGCAGATCGCCCACCTCAACAGCTACCGCCGGGCGAAGCTCGCCGGCAGCGCCGCCCTGCTGCGGCGGTCGCTGGCGGAGCGCCGGCAGGAGCTGCGGGTGATCGCGTCCGTCGACGCGATCATCGCGGTCAGCGCGCCGGATGCGACCCTGATGCGCGAGTACGACGCTCGCGTTCCGATCGCAGTGGTGACCGGCGTGCACATGGACCCGCCGGCCGACCGGCCGCCGCGCGGGCGGCGGACCGGCGGCCTGTTCGTCGGCTACATGCGCAATCTCGAGAACGAGCTCGCCGCGCGGCGCCTGATCGAGGCGATCTGGCCGCTGGTGCTGGAGCAGATGCCTGACGAGCCGCTGCATCTCGTCGGAGCCGGGACGCCGGACTGGATCGCCGCCGCCGCCCGGCGCCGGCCGTGGCTGCGCGTGCACGGGGGGATCAGGGAGCTCGACCCGCTGCTGCTGCGGGCCGCGGTGAGCGTGCTCCCGATCCGCGGCGGAGCGGGGATCAAGACCAAGGCGCTGCAGAGCCTGGCCTACGGCGTTCCGGTGGTTGCGACGGCCGACGGCCTGCGCGGGATCCCGGTGATCGACGGCGAGCACGCCCTGCTCGGCGAATCCGACGCGGAGCTGGCCGGGGCGACGGCGTCCGTGCTCGCCGACGCTCGCCTGTGGGACCGGCTGTCGGCGAACGGCCCGGCGCTGTTCGCGCAGCGCTTCGGCAGGGCGGCGGCGCGCGCCGGCCTCAGCGCCACCCTGGGCTCCCTGGGGGGTGGCAACGATCGGCACCGGCGTTAGCGTGATCATGCCGGCGCGCGACGCCGGACCGTTCATCGCACAGGCGCTGGCCAGCATCCGCGCCCAGACGGTCAGTGCGCTCGAGGTCATCGTGGTCGACGACGACTCGTCTGACCGCACGGCCGAGATCGCGGCGGCGGCCGGCGCGACGGTGGTCGCCCACCGGTCGGGCCGGCCGGCGGCCGTGCGCAACGCCGGGATCGCTCGGGCGCGGGGTGAGCTGTTGGCCTTCCTTGACGCCGACGACCGCTGGCGACCG
>JBELAG010000149.1:0-13527 GCA_049509055.1 Solirubrobacteraceae bacterium | reverse complement strand
CGACAGGGTCCGAGGCACGTTGTCGACGAGCGCGACCATGTTGACGCCGAACGTCGTCTGCATCGGCGTGTGCTTGTGGAGCTTGTTGAGCACGACCTTCGGGATCGCGTCGCGCTTGAGCTCGATCACGATCCGCATCCCGCGGCGATCGGACTCGTCGCGGACGTCGGTGATCTCCGACACCTTCTTGTCGTGGACGAGGTCGGCGATCTTCTCGATCAGCCCGCCGTCGCCGCCCTTGCGCACCTGGTAGGGCAGCTCGGTGACGATGATCGCCTCCTTGCCCTGGCCGATCGGCTCGATGTGCGCCTTGGCCTGCACGCGGATCCGGCCGCGGCCGGTGGCGTACGCGTCGCGGATCCCCTCGCGCCCGAGAATCAGCCCCGAGGTCGGGAAGTCCGGGCCCTTGATGTACTTCATCAGGCCTTCGACGTCGATCGCGGGGTCGTCGATGTAGGCGATCGTCGCGCCGATCACCTCGCGCAGGTTGTGCGGCGGGATGTTGGTGGCCATCCCCACCGCGATCCCCGAGCCGCCGTTGACCAGCAGGTTGGGGAAGCGCGCGGGGAGCACGACCGGCTCCTGCCGGGTGCCGTCGTAGGTCGGCACGAAGTCGACGGTCTCGGCATCGATGTCGCGCAGCATCTCGGTCGCCAGCTTGGCCAGCCGCGCCTCGGTGTAGCGCATCGCCGCCGCGCCCCAGCCGTCGATGTTGCCGAAGTTGCCGTGGCCGTCGACCAGCGGGTAGCGCATCGAGAAGTCCTGCGCCATCCGGGCCAGCGTGTCGTAGATCGCCGTGTCGCCGTGGGGATGGAACTTGCCCATCACCTCGCCGACGATCTGCGCGCACTTGACGTGCTTGCGGCCCGGCTGCAGGCCGAGCTCGTTCATCACGTGCAGGACGCGGCGATGGACCGGCTTGAGGCCGTCGCGCACGTCGGGCAGGGCGCGCCCGACGATGACCGACATGGCGTAGTCGAGATACGCCGAGCGCATCTCCTCCTCGAGCCCGCGTGGCTCGATGTTGCCGCCGCCGATGGTGTCGATCGCGGACATGACCTAGATGTCCAGGTTGGTGACGAGGCGGGCGTTCTCCTCGATGAACGCGCGCCGGGGTTCGACCTGGTCGCCCATCAGCATCGAGAACACCAGGTCGGCGGAGGCGGCGTCCTCCATCGTGACCTGGACCAGCGTCCGGGTCTCGGGATCCATCGTCGTCTCGCGCAGCTCCTCGGCGTCCATCTCGCCCAGGCCCTTGAAGCGGTAGTACTCGATGCCCTTCTGGGCGATCGCCAGGACCGCGTCGTGGAGATCCTCGAAGCCGGCGGCATCGGTCGAGCTGTCGCCGAGCTGCACGCGGAACGGCGGCTCGCCGGTGAGCGCGTCAAGGTCGCGGTGCACGTCGGCCAAGCGGCGGTACTCGGTGGCGTCGAGCGCGCCGCGGCGGACGTGGTGGGTGGTGGCCAGGCCCGTCTTGGCCTCGAGCGTGCGGATCACGATCGCGTCCTCGGTCTGGTCGATCAGCTGGAGCTTGTAGGCGTGGCCGTCGCCGTTGCCCTCGCTGGCCGCGACGAGGCGCAGCAGGCCGCCGACGTCGGTGATCTGCTCCTCCAGCAGCCGCGCCTGCTGCATGAACTCCACGACCCCGTGGCCGTGTGCCGCGCGCAGCGCCGACGCCCAGCCCTCGTATTGCTTGAGCAGCCGCGAGAAGCGCTTCCAGCGCGCCTCGGTCAGCTTGAAGGACTTGTCGTGGCGATCGAGGATCTCCAGCTTCTCGAACTTGTCGCCGAGCAGGATGTCCTCGAGTTCGGTTTCGCGTTCGATGTAGCGATGCTTCTGCCCGCGCGTGAGCCGGTACAGCGGCGGCTTGGCGATGTACACGTAGCCGGCCTCGATCAGCGGCTGCATCTCGCGGAACAGGAGCGTCAGGGCGAGTGTGCGGATGTGCGCGCCGTCGACGTCGGCGTCGGTCAGCAGCACGATCTTGTGGTAGCGGGCGCGGGCGATGTCGAACTCGTCGCGCACGCCGGTGCCGATCGCGGTGATCAGCGCCTGGATCTCGGTGTTGCCCAGCACCTTGTCGATCCGGCTCTTCTCGACATTGAGGATCTTGCCGCGCAGCGGCAGGATCGCCTGGGTGTTGCGATCCCGGGCGCTCACCGCCGAGCCGCCGGCGGAGTCACCCTCGACGACGAACAGCTCGGCGAGCGCCGGGTCCTTGACCGAGCAGTCGGCCAGCTTGCCGGGAAGCGTCGAGTTCTCCAGCGCGGACTTGCGGCGGGTGAGGTCGCGCGCCTTGCGCGCCGCCGAGCGCGCCTGCGCGGCCTGGACGGCCTTGCGGATCACCGCGCGTGCGTCCTGGGGGTTCTCCTCCAGGAACTCGCTGAGCCGGGCGTTGACGACCGACTGCACGAACCCCGCCATCCCGGGGTTGCCGAGCTTGGTCTTGGTCTGGCCCTCGAACTGCGGATCGGTGAGCTTGGCCGAGATGACCGCGGTCAGCCCCTCGCGCACGTCCTCGCCGGTCAGCGCGTCGTCCTTGTCCTTGAGCTCGCCCTTCTCCTTGGCGTACTTGTTGAGCGCGCCGGTGAGCGCGGAGCGGAAGCCCGACAGGTGCGAGCCGCCCTCCCGGGTGTTGATGTTGTTGGCGAAGGAGAACACCGACTCCTGGTAGGAGGCGTTCCACTGCATCGCGACCTCGACCGCACCCTGCTCGCTGTCGCCCTCGAACCAGATCACCTTCTTGTGGATCGGCTCCTTGTTCTCGTTGAGGAACGCGACGAAGTCGCGGATCCCGCCCTCGTACTGGAACTCGACGCGCTTGCCGTCGCCGCGCTCGTCGACGAGCGTGATGTGCAGCCCGCGGGTGAGGAACGCGGTGTCGCGCATGCGCTCCTCGATCGTCTTGAAGTCGATCTCGAGCTCGTCGAAGATGTCGGGATCGGGGACGAAGGTGATCGTCGTGCCGGTCTCGGTCGTGGGCTCGCCACGCGTGAGCTCGCCGGTGGGGTGGCCGCGCTCGTATGACTGGGTGAACACGTAGCCGTCGCGGCGCACCTGCACCTCGAGGTGCTCCGACAGCGCGTTGACCACCGACACGCCGACCCCGTGCAGCCCGCCCGAGACCTTGTAGCCGCCGCCGTCCCCGAACTTGCCGCCGGCGTGCAGCACGGTGAGCACGACCTCGACGGCGGGACGCTGCTCCTTGGCCATGATCGCCACGGGAATCCCGCGGCCGTTGTCCCATTCCGTCACCGAGTTGTCGGGGTGGATCGTGACCGACAACTCGGTGCAGTGGCCGGCCAGCGCCTCGTCGACGGAGTTGTCGACGACCTCATAGATCAGATGATGCAGGCCGTGGACGCCCGTCGAGCCGATGTACATGCCAGGTCGCTTGCGCACCGCCTCGAGTCCTTCGAGCACGGTGATGTCTTGCGCGTCGTAACTGGAATTGGGGCTGGCGCCCGTCCGGGCGCCGTCGTCGTTCGCCACGATCCTCCGATGACGTTGAGACGCCCCGGTCCACGCGCCTGGCCGGCGCTACCGGGGCGTCAAGAAATGGTGTCCTCAAGGATAGCACAGCGGACGACTGAAACCGCCCTCCAGCGTCAGCTCTTTTGCCTGCAAAAGCGCAGAAAAAGCGGAGGCGCCGCGGGCCGCTAGCGACGATACCCCGTCGCCACGCAGCGCAGACGCTGGACGGCGCGGCGGCCGAGCGCCGCATTGAGCGCCTCGATGATCTGCGGAGCCATCAGATCGAGCTCCTGGGCCCACACCGACGCCGAGCACGCGACGGTCACGACCCCGCCCCGTTCGGCGTTGGGCTGCGCCTGCGCGGCGATCGAGGCGCCCACCGTCTGCGGCCACGCCCGCTGGATCTCGGCCAGCGGCGTGTCGGGCGCCAGCTCATCGGCCAACCGGTTCAGCGCAGCCGCCATCGGCCGCGGCGAGCGACGATGCCCAAGACTCATGCCGGGATCTCGACGGCCACCAGCGACCCGTCCGCTACCGCCAGATGCGAGACGCCGTCCTCGGTCGCCCCGGGCACCTGCTCGAGGTCGGTGGCGGTGATCACCGACTGCCCGGGCGACGAACGCAGCAGCTCGACGAGCGCCCGGCGACGATCGCCGTCGAGCTCGCTCATGACGTCGTCGAGCAGCATCACCGGCGGGGACTGCCGCTGCGCGGCGAGCGCCTCGCGTTCGGCCAGCAGCAGCGCCAGCAGCGCCAGCCGCTGCTGACCCTGAGAGCCATAGGCGCGCAGCTCACGGCCCTCCCGGCTGAACGCGACCTCGTCGCGGTGCGGACCGTGGCCGCTGAAGCCGCGCTCCAGGTCTGAGTCCACGCGTTCGCGCAACTCGGTCACCAGGCCGTCGGCGTCGGCGGCCCGCGAACGAGGGCGGTAGCGGACGGCCGGTTCGCCGGACAGGCCGAGCTCGGAGCAGCGACGCTCGAAGATCTCAGAGACCGTCTCGATCGCGGCGCGGCGGTCGGCCATCAGCGCGATCCCGTGGCGCGCCAATTGCAGATCCCACGCCGCAAGCGCGTCACGGCTGCCCGCGCCGGCGCGGATCCGGGCGATCAGGGCGTTGCGCTGCGCCAGCGACTGGGCATAGGCCCGGCGCGACGCCACGCGGGCCGGCCACAGCGCCGCGACGAACTGATCCAGGTGCGCGCGCCGCAGCGACGGCGAGCCCTTGATCAGCTCGAGGCGGTCGGGCAGGAAGACGCTGACCAGCGGGCGCTGGGAGACCTCCACCAGGCGCTCGACCGCAGCGCCGTCGACCCGCATGCGCTTGGGCTCACCGGGGGCGAAGCCGACGCTCAGCTCGTGGAGCCCGTCCTCGCCCTCGGTCGTCACGACCACGCGCGCCGCCGGCCGGCCGAAGCGCACGACCTCACGCTCGGTGGTGGTCCGGCAGGATCGCCCGGTACAGCCGAAGTACAGCGCCTCGATCAGATTGGTCTTGCCGGCTCCGTTGGGGCCAGTGATGACCGTCAGCCTCGTGCCGAGCAGCGCGTCGGCCTGTGGATAACCGCGAAAGTCACGGGCGCTGACACTGACGATCCGCACACCCGGACGCTCGCCTACACGTTGAGCCTGATCGGCATGATCAGGTAGCGGAACCGGCTGTCGTCCCCGGACTCGATCAGCCCCGGCCGCAACGGGCTGATCAGCTTCAGGAGCACGTCGCCCTCCTCGATCGCTTCCAGGCCGGCTCGGAGGAACTCGGGGTTGAAGCCGATCTCCAGAGGGTCGCCCTGGAAGGCCACGGGCAGCGACTCCAGCGCCTCGCCGACGTCTGGCGTCTGCGCTGAGACGGTCAGCTCTCCGGGCGCGAACGCCAGGCGCAGCGGAGCGTTCTTCTGCGCCAGCAGGCTGATCCGCCGCACGACCTCGGTGAGCTCAGCTCCGGACACGCGGAGCTCGTGCTCGAAGCTGTCGGGCAGCAGTTGGCGGAAGTTGGGGAACTGCCCGTCGATCAGGCGCGACGAGAGGATCACGCGGCCAAGCGTGAACAGGACCTGGTTCTGGCGCACGCTGACGCTCAGCGCTTCGCCCTCGGCGTGGCCGACCAGCCGAGCCAGCTCCTGCAGCGCGCGCGCCGGCACGTTGACCTCAAAGGCCGAGGACAGCGGCGCCTCGAGCGTCGTCTCCTTGACGCTGAGCCGGTAGGAATCGGTCGCCACCATCCGCAGCTCCCGATCGGAGGCCGAGACGAGGATCCCGGTGAGGACCGGGCGCGTCTCGTCCCGTGACGCCGACCCGGCGACCTTGAGCGCGGTGGCGACGAACACGTCGGCCGGAAGCTCGACGGCCGTGTCCGGCTCGGGCTCGGGGAACGGCGGGAAATCGTCGGCGCGCAGGGTGCGGATGTGGAACATCGCGTTGCCGGCGACGAGCTCGACGTCCTGCTCGGCCGAGCGGAGCTCGAGCGAGACGGTCTTGGCCGGCAGCGATCGGACGACGTCGAGGATCAGCCGGGCGGGCAGGACGATCGTGCCCTCGCGGATGACCTGCGCGTCCAGCGGTACCCGGAGGCCGACGTCCATGTCGGTCGCGCGCAGCTCGCACCCCGACTGCAGCGCGGACAGCTGCACGCCGGACAGCGCTTGGATCGCGCTGCGGGTCGAGGCGACTCGGCCGACGGTCTGCAGCTGTGCGAGCAGGGCGTCGCGCTCGAGTGAGATCTTCACGATGAATACCTCAAAGAAGATGTAGAAGTCATAGAGCTCAAGAAGTGCTGTGGAAAACGACGAGTTCGCTCGCAGATAGCGGGTTAGTAGCCACGTCAGGGCGACGGGCAAGTCTGTCAACTGTCTCGGTCGGCGTGGTCGCCGGCGGCACGGCGGGCCAGCCCGGTGATCTCGTCAACAGCCTCTGGATCATCCTTGAGGCGCGCCGACACGCGCTTGCAGGCATGCACGACCGTGGCGTGGTTGCGCCCGCCGAATGCCCTGCCGATCTCAGGCAGCGAGGCGTCGGTGAGATCGCGGGCGAGATGGATCGCGACCTGACGGGGCCATGAGATGCGGCTCGTGCGGCTGGCGGACTTCAACTGGTCGACCGAGAGCTGGTAATGCGCCGCGACGAGCGACTGGATCTCGCCGATCGTGGGAGGCCCGGACGCGCGGCCGGGATACATCGAGGCCAGGATCTCGGCCGCCAGCGTCATGTCGATCGGTTTCTGGGTGAGGGAGTGGTAGGCGACCAGCCTGATCAGCGCGCCCTCCAGAGAGCGCACGTTGTCGGTGATGCGGTCGGCGAGCAACTCCAGCACCGCGGGATCGGCGATCGCGACCTGATCGACGTGAGCGCGCTTGCGCAGGATCGCGACACGCGTCGCGTGGTCGGGCGCCGCGATGTCGGCGACGAGGCCGGCCTCGAAGCGCTCACGCAGCCGCTGCTCGATCGCGACCAGTGCCCGGGGCAAGCGGTCACAGGTGACGACCATCTGCCGGCCGCTGTCGTGCAGCGCATTGAAGGTGTGGAAGAACTCCTCCTCGGTCTTGGCCTTGCTGGCCAGGAACTGGATGTCGTCGATGAGCAGCACGTCGACGTTGCGATAGGCCCGCTTGAACGGTTCCAGCGCTCGCGTGGTGAGCGCCGAGACGAAGTGGTTGGTGAAGGCCTCGGCGGTCGTGTAGCGGACCGTCGCGCCGCCGCCATAGTCGGCGACGTAGTTGCCGATCGCGTGCAGGAGATGGGTCTTGCCGAGCCCCGGCGGGCCGTGGAGGAAGAGCGGGTTGTAGGTCTGGCCCGGGAGCTCGGCGACGGCCAGAGCAGCGGCGTGGGCCAGGCGGTTGCCCTCGCCGATGACGAACTGCTCGAAGCGGTAGCGCGGGTGCAGTCCCGATCCGTCGTCGGGCTGCTCGCCGCCGGCGGCGCCGCCCGGACCGCCACGCGGATGACGCCCGGCGAACACGACCTGGGCCGACGGCCCCAGCACCTCCTGTGCGCAGCCGTCGATGACCGCCCCGTAGCGATCGGCGATCCAGCTCTCGGTCTCCGCCGGGGCCCTGATCACCAGTTGCACACCGTCGGAGGAGTCGAGCTCCAGCGACGCCAGCCAGATCTCGTATTGCGACTCGCCGACCCGCCGCCGAAGCTCGGATCTGATCATGCGCCATGCGCCCATGGCGTCGCCTTGCGCGGGCAGCGGCAACTGACTCCTCCTCGGGAGCATCTGAGAACGGCGATTCGTGAGGGCCCCGGCGCCAACCGGGTCCGGGGTCGGCGAATATACCAGCGGGGTTTCGCCAGTCCGACCGCTGACCGGGGGCCTTGGCGCAAAGCGCGGGAAAAAGTGGCGCAGGTTCAAACGACGGTCCGGCGACGCGGGTTTTCGCGGCGTGCTCGTCCCGTCCCCGGACCGAACTGCAGCCTGCGTATACTGCGACGTTCCTCCTCTCGGCGACCACTGAGCGATGAAACGCACCTATCAGCCAAAGAAGCGCAAGCGCGCTCGTACCCACGGCTTTCGCGCCCGTATGCAAACCCGCGCGGGACGCTTGACGCTCAAGCGACGGCGCGCAAAGGGACGCAAGCGCCTCACGGTCTGATGCGCCTCGCGCCCGGCTCGGCACAGCGGCCTGGGCGGGGACGGCTCTCGCGCAGCGCGGAGTTCGACCGCGTGTTCCGGCAGGGACGCTCGCACGCCGGGCGCGACCTCGTGCTCTACGTCTTCCCGCGCGCCGCGGACGACGGTCCTCGGCTGGGACTGTCGGTGTCGCGCAAGGTCGGCGGTGCCGTCGATCGCAATCGCGTCAAACGGCTGCTGCGCGAGGCGTTCGCGATCGAGAGCTCGCGCCTGCCGGCCGGCAGCGATGCCGTGGTGATCGCTCGTCACGGCGCCCGGGAGTTGGCCGAGCGCCAGGGGTTGGCCGGGATCCGCGCGGCTCTGGCGGAGCTGATCGACAAGGTCCCGGGTGCGACGACTGCGGTCGTGACCAACCCGCACGCGGAGGACCCCGCAACGCTCGGGCTCGTCGAGGGGCCGGGCGGCGCGGCGTCCGCGAGCGAGGACTGAATGCGGCGGTTCGTGCGCGCGGCCGCGGTGCTGCCGATCAGGGCCTATCAGCTGCTGCTCTCACCGCTGGGCGGCGAACGCTGCAAGTACTACCCGTCGTGCTCGGAGTACGCGGTGCAGGCGATCGAGAGATTCGGCATACTCCGCGGGCTCGTCCTCGCCGGCTGGCGCCTGCTGCGCTGCAACCCATGGAGCCACGGTGGGTTTGACCCGGTCGAGGAGCAGCGGGTGTTCAGGAAACGAGCCACCGCGCCGAGCGTCTGATCATGCTCCTCAACGCCAACATCTTCCAGCCCCTGATCGACGTCTTCGAGTCGGTGCTGAAGTTCTTCCACAACAGCATCGGCGTCCCGTGGGGCTGGTCGATCGTCCTGCTCACGATCGCCGTCCGCGCGTGCCTGATCCCGCTCACCGTCAAGCAGATCGGTTCGATGGCGCGCCTCCAGCAGCTTCAGCCTCAGATCAAGGAGATCCAGGCGAAGTACAAGGAGGACAAGCAGCGCCAGCAGCAGGAGATGATGAACTTCTACAAGGAGAACAAGGTCAACCCGCTGGGGTCCTGTCTCCCGATGGTCGCGCAGCTGCCGGTCTTCATCTCGCTCTACTACATGCTGCGCCAGAGCCTGCGGGTCGATATCTGCCCGGCCGTGCAGAAGGCCCACAATCACGGCGTCCTGAGCACCGCCCACACCGTCGCCTGCGGCGGCGGGCACGGTGCGAGCTTCCTGTTCATCGGCGATCTCACCAACAAGGCGTCCGGCGGAACGCTGATCGTCCTGATCATTTTGTACGTCGGGACCCAGTTGGGTTCCAGCCTGATGATGTCGGCGGCGACGATGGATCGCACGCAGCGTCAGATCATGCTGTTCATGCCGCTGCTGTTCGTCCTGTTCGTGATCCGCTTTCCGGCCGGTGTGCTCGTCTACTGGGTGACGACCAACACCTGGACGATCGGCCAGCAGTACATCGTCAAGCGCCGGATCGGTCCACTGAAGCCGGCGACGGCCGGCGGCGCCGGCGGGGCGGCGGCCGGCGGCGGCGGCCCCCCCTCGCCGAGCGTCCTTCCCAAGGGCCCGTCGCGCTGGGTCGGGGGCGGCCGCAACGGCGCATCGACCAATGTCTCAGACCCTCGGCCGAACGGCAGCGGCAGCTCCGGTAGTGGCGGTGGCGGGGCGCTCGGCGCGCTGATCCGCCGGGCCAAGCCCGCGGAGGAGGAGCCGAAGGTCGTGAGCGGCAATCGTGGTGCGAGCCGAGGCGGCCCGCCGCCCAAGGCTCCGCGTAAGAAGAAGAAGCGCTCGGGGCGCAGGCGGTAGCCGTGACGGTCGCGGGCAACGGGGCTGCCGAGCGCGTCCGTGAGCTGATGGAGCGGATCGCCGCCGCTGCCGGCGTGGAGGCGGACGTCGCGGTGAGCGAGGGCGCGGACGGGCTTCATGCGGAGTTCGTCGGCGATGATGTGGGCCTGCTGATCGGCCATCACGGGCAGACGATCGACGCGATCCAGCATCTCGCATACCGCTTTGCCGGCCGTGGCGATCACGATCGTGTGCCGGTGCTCGTCGACGCCGCGGGATACCGCGAGCGCCGCGCGACCACGCTGCGCGCCACCGCCGATCAGGCTGCGACGACCGCCGTGAGCAACCACCGCGCAGTCGCGCTCGAGGCGATGAGCGCACTCGAGCGCAAGGTCATCCACGAGCATCTGAAGAACCGCCGTGACGTCGAGACATACAGCGAGGGCCAGGAGCCGTCCCGCCATCTCGTCGTCGCCCCGCTGGTCGACTGACGCTCGCCGGAGGTCAGCCGGGTCGCACGATGTTTCACGTGAAACATCGTTCTCGGGGCGGATCGGGTCGATGACGGAGCTCGACGCCCTCTGCGCGCGCTATGGACTTGGTCCGCCGGTCCGCGACGCGCTCAGTGGACTGGTCGAGCTCGTGGTCGCCGACCCGCTGGCGCCGACGACGGTGCGCGATCGCCTCGGGGTCGTGCGCGAGCACCTGGCCGATTCGCTGATCGCGCTCGACCTCGAGCCCATCCGCAGCGCCCGAGCGATCACCGATCTGGGCTCGGGCGCGGGATTCCCGGGGCTGCCGCTGGCCATCGCCCTTCCGTCGGCGGTTGTCTGGCTGGTGGAGAGCAACCGTCGCAAGTGTGAGTTCCTCGACCGGGCGGTGGCGGTCGCCGCGGCCGACAATGCGCTCGTGGTCAACGATCGCGCCGAGACCTGGGCCGCCGGCCGCGGGGCGTGCGATCTCGTCGTCGCCCGCGCGCTCGCGCCGCTCGCCGTGGTCGCGGAGTACGCGGCGCCGCTGCTGGGGATCGACGGCCGGCTCGTCGCCTGGCGCGGGCGCCGTGACGCCGACGATGAAGCCGCTGCGTCTCGTGCCGCGGTTGAGCTGGGGCTCGAGTACGGAGAGCCGCTCGCCGTGCAGCCGTTCCCGGGGGCGCTGCACCGCCATCTCCACGTGCTCGTCAAGCGCGCCGAGACGCCGTCGCGCTTTCCCCGGCGCCCGGGCATCGCTCGTAAACGTCCGCTCGGCGCTGAGCGCCGCGGCTGATACGCGGGGGCGCGCGCTCCGTCTGACCGCGAACCCCGCTAGCGTTGCGCAGGCCCATGGGAACCGTCTACGCCATCGCCAATCAGAAGGGCGGCGTCGGCAAGACGACCACCGCCGTGAATCTCGCAGCCTGCGTGGCCGAGGCGGGGTATGAGACCCTGCTGGTCGACATCGACCCCCAGTCCAACGCAACCCTCGGGCTGGGGATCGGCAAGCACCTCCGGCCGTCGATCTACGACGTCCTGCTGGGTGGTGTGCCCCTTGCCGACGCCATCGTCGACACCGGCATCGCGCACCTCGGGCTCGTGCCGGCCGGCCCGGACCTGGCCGGCGCCACCGTCGAGCTGCCGCGGCTGACCGGCTCAGAGGCCAGGCTGCGCGATGCGCTGGCGGCGATTCGCGATTGTTACGCGTTCGTCATGCTCGACTGCCCGCCGTCGCTCGGGCCGCTGACGGTCAACGCGCTGGTGGCCGCCGATCGCGTGATCGTGCCCGTCCAGGCCGAGTACTTCGCGCTCGAGGGCCTCGCCGGACTGCTTGACACCCTGTCGCTCGTGCAGCGCGAGCTCAACCCGAGGCTGACGGTCGCCGGCATGCTGCTGACGATGCACGACGGCCGGACCCGGCTCGCCCAGGACGTCGAGGCCGAGGTCCGCAGCCACTTTCCGGACCTGGTGTTCGACACGGTGATCCCGCGCAACGTGCGGCTCGGCGAGGCCCCGAGCTTCGGTCAGCCGGTCATCCATTACGACCCGCACTGCGCGGGCGCCGACGCGTACTTCGAGCTCGCCAAGGAGGTCGCCGCCCGTGGCTGAGCGCCAGCGAGCGATGGGACGGGGACTGGCAGCGATCCTGTCGGCCTCGCCACGCGACGAGCCCGAGGAGCTGCGCCGGCTGCCGGTCGAACTGATCGCCGCCAACCCGCAGCAGCCGCGCACGAGCTTCGATGAGCAGTCGCTCCTGTCGCTCGCCGAGTCGATCCGCGCCCGCGGGGTGCTCCAGCCCGTGCTCGTGCGTCCGCTCGCCGGCGGCACGTATGAGCTGATCGCCGGCGAGCGCCGCTGGCGGGCCGCGCAACTGGCGGAGCTGGAGTCGATCCCCGCCATCGTCCGCCATCACGACGACGCCGCCTCGCTGGAGATGGCGCTGATCGAGAACATGGCCCGCGAGGACCTCAACCCCGTGGAGGAGGCCCGTGCGTGCGCCGCGCTCACCGAGGAGCTCGGCCTCTCCCGCGAGGAGGTCGGACAGCGCGTCGGTCGCAGCCGCGTGGCGGTGTCGAACCTCATCCGCCTGCTGGACCTGCCCGACGAGGCCCTCGAGCTCATCCAGAGCCTCGAGCTCAGCGAGGGCCACGGCCGCGCGCTGCTGCTTGCCCCCGAGCACGACCACCGCCGCCGTCTGGCCCGCGAGGCGGCGTCGGAGCGCTGGTCGGTTCGCGAACTGGAGCAGCGCGCGCGCAACACCCGCGCCGGCACGGAGTTCGAAACCGCCGGCCGGCGCCGCGCGGCCGGCCGCGGACCCGGCCTGCACCCCGACCAGGAGGCCGCGATCGTCCAGATCGGCGACGCCTTCGAAGCCGCCCTCGGCCGAGCCGTCGTGGTCAGCGTCACCGGCGACGGCGGCTACCGCGCGCAGCTGCACTTCGACTCGCTCGACGACGCCCTCGAGCTGGGCCGCAGCCTGAGGCTAGAGCGCTGAACCTGAACCTCCGGCTGAGGCTGCGCCGATCCGCCCCGCATCCGCCGACGGGCGTTAGAATCGCCAGCCCCGGGCGATTAGCTCAGTCGGTTAGAGCGCTTCTCTGATAAGGAAGAGGTCCCAGGTTCGAGTCCTGGATCGCCCACTCCACTGAAGTTCCTGGAAAACAGCACTTTCCTCCAGGACGACAAGGTCGAGCAGAGGGCCTCGGTCCGGTGTAAAGGGTGCATGGGGGGTGCATCAGAAACTGAGAGCACCCTCCCCACGCGCCGTGGCGCGTCTCGTCCGAGCGGTCGATGGCGATGAGCGACCGCTGCGCATGGCTGGATGAGTGGTGCCCGGAGTGCCGAGCGGCACCGGGGACGCGCTGCCGTGCTCGCAACCCGTCCTCACCCCGCAGCCGGTGCGGCCCGGCTGCGCTGCTGCACGTCGCTCGGGGGTGGCGGACCCGGTCCTGCCCGACCTGCACGGCCGCTGACGGTGACCTCTACCGCACGCCGTCGGGTCGTGAGCCCGCAAAGCCGCACGAGGCGCGGCTGCGTCCCGCCCGTGGCGAACTGGCGGGCCGTCAGACGGTGTGGGAGGAGCTCGAGCACCGCGGCGTGATGATCGCCGTGGTTGCCTTCTCAGGTGGCGGCGGCGACCAAGGAAAAACGAGCACCATCACGCTGCGTCGAATCGACGGCGACGAGCTCGTCGACGTCGAGCTGGGGAGTGCCCGTGACGAGCTGGCGCTC
>JBELAG010000148.1:0-13530 GCA_049509055.1 Solirubrobacteraceae bacterium | reverse complement strand
CCCGATGCATCGGATGGGACAGCCCGAGGAGATCGCTCGCGTCGTGACCTTCCTCGCCCAAGACGCCTCGAGCTACATCACCGGGCAGATCTGGGGCGTCAACGGCGGAATCGACATGTGACGACGACGCGGGGCGGGCGACCGAAACCGTCGCCCGCCGCCGTGGGTCAAGCCCGACGAAGACGATCATCGTATTCCCACATCCCCGTAACCCGCAGATACATCGAACCGTGACTGGGTCCCAGTCCCCTGTGAGGAGTGTTAAGCGTGGCCACCAACGTTTCAGAACAGCAATCCCGCGAAGTCGTCGAGGCGGCACGGGAGGCTGAGTGGAAGCTGCCGAGTTTCGGCAAGCAGTTGTTCCTCGGCGACTTCAGGCTGGATCTGATCCACCCGCAGCCGCGGTTGGACCCGGAAGCGGTCGAGAAGGGTGAGCGTTTCCTCGCGCAGCTGCGCGAGTTCCTGGAGACGGAGGTTGATCCGCTCGAGATCGAACGCGACTCGAAGATCCCCGACCACGTGATGGACGGCCTGAAGAGGATCGGGGCGCTGGGGATCAAGGTCTCGGAGGAGTACGGCGGGCTGGGTCTGTCGCAGGTGTATTACAACCGCGCGCTCGCGCTCGCCGGCGTCTGGCATGGGGCGCTCTGCACGGTGCTCAGCGCGCACCAGTCGATCGGCGTGGCGGAGCCGCTGCGGATGTTCGGCAGCGAGGAGCAGCGACGCAAATGGCTCCCGCTGGTCGCCAAGGACCACATCAGCGCATTCCTGCTGACCGAGCCTGACGTGGGCTCTGATCCGGCACGGATGGGTTCGATCGCGACCCCGGTCTACGATGACCTGGTCGCGACCCCGGTCGAGGGCGGCTACAGGCTGCAGGGCCGCAAACTGTGGGCGACGAACGGCACGATCGCCGACATCGCCGTCGTGATGGCAAAGGTGCCCAAGGGGGAGGGCCACCGCGGAGGGATCAGCGCGTTCGTGGTGCCCTACGACAGCCCGGGGATCACGGTCGAGCACCGCAACGCGTTCATGGGACTGCACGGTATCGAGAACTCGGTGACGCGTCTTGACAATGTGTTCATCCCTGAGGAGAACCGGATCGCCCGCGAGGGCGACGGCCTTCGAATCGCGCTCAGCACGCTGAACACGGGGCGGCTGGCGCTGATGGCGATGGCGGCCGGCGCTGCGAAGTGGGCGACCAAGATCGCCCGGGAGTGGTCCACCGAGCGCGTGCAATGGGGTCGGCCGATCGGCAAGCACGACGCCGTCGCGCAAAAGCTGGCGTTCATCGCCGGCAGCGCGTTCGGCCTCGAAGCGATGCTCGATGTCGCCGGGCGGCTCGCTGACAACAAGGCCAACGATATCCGCCTCGAGGCCGCGCTGTGCAAGGTCTACGGCTCAGAGCTCGCCTGGCGGGTGGCCGACGAACTGGTCCAGCTACGCGGGGGACGTGGTTATGAGACCGCGGCGTCGCTGAAGGCGCGTGGCGAGAAGCCCGTGCCGGTCGAGCAGATGTTCCGCGACATGCGTGTGAACCGCATTTTCGAAGGCTCGAGTGAGATCATGCACCTGCTGATCGCGCGCGAGGCTGTCGATCAGCACCTCCACGCCGCCGGCGACCTTCTCACGCCGGGCGGCGATCTCAAGGCGAAGGCGGATGCGGCGATCAAGGCCGGGCGGTTCTACTCCACGTGGCTGCCGCAGCTCGCTGTGGGCAAGGGTCAGAACCCTCGCTCCTACGACGAATTCGGTTCGCTCGCCTCCCACCTGCGCTACGTCGAGCGCTCCTCGCGCAAGCTCGCGCGCTCGACGTTCTACGGCATGGGCCGCTGGCAGGCAAAGCTCGAGCAAAAGCAGTCATTTCTCGGGCGCATCGTCGACATCGGCGGCGAGCTGTTCGCGATCTCCTCGGCCGTGAGCTATGCCGACACGATCGCCCACGATCATCCCGAGCGCCAGACCGAGGCATTCGAGCTCGCCGACCTGTTCTGCCATCAGGCCAGGCGACGTGCCGAGAGGCTGTTCCACGAACTGTGGTCAAACGACGACGACGACAACTATGCCGCCGCCCAGCGCGTGCTGGACGGTCGCTACGGATGGCTGGAGGACGGCGTCGCCGACCCATCGGGCGACGGCCCGATGATGCCACCGCTGGCCGAGCAGACAGCCTCACCCGAAGGCTCGCCGGGCAAGGCGGATTAGTGCCGGCTGTTGATCCCAGTGGCGCCCGATCTACGGGGCCACACGGGTCATAGCCACCTCGAGCATTGGCGCGCCGATCGGCGCGCCAATGCATGGGGGGCGCTAGTCGGTCAGGTGCCTCAACCGGTGATTCGGGAGTCCTGTCCGGCCCACTCGCGCTCCCGGAGCTCGAACTTCTGGATCTTGCCCGTCGAGGTCGTTGGCAGCTTGTCCAGAAAGGCAACCGCTTTGGGCGCCTTGTAGCGGGCGATGGTGGACTTGACGTGGTCGATGAGGTCCTGCTCGCTGGCCGTCTCGCCGGGCTTGAGCACCACGAATGCTTTGGGCCGCTCGCCCCACTTCTCGTCGGGTGCGCCGATGACGGCTGCTTCCAGGACGGCCTGGTGGGTAAGCAGGGCCTGCTCGATCTCGACGGTCGAGATGTTCTCCCCGCCGGATATCACCACATCCTTGGCACGGTCCAGCAGTTGAACATAGCCGTCGGGGTGCATGACCCCGAGGTCGCCAGAGTGAAACCAGCCACCACGGAACGCCTCGGCTGTCGCCCCCTCGTCTTCGAAATAGCCCTTCATGACGTTGTTGCCGCGCATCACGATCTCGCCCATCGTCGTGCCGTCGCGGGGCACGTCGTTCATCTCGTCATCGACGACGCGCAGCCGGTCGGCCTGAATCATCCCGACGCCCTGGCGGGAGAGGAGCGCGGCGCGCGCGACGACGTCGACGTCGTGCCAGGCGTCCTGCCATTGACACACCGAGTACGGGCCGTAGGTCTCGGTCAGCCCGTAGACGTGCACGACCCGCGCGTTGATGCCCTCACACCGCGCGATCGTCTTCGGGTTCGGTGGGGCACCGGCCGTGGTGATGACCAGTTGTCGCTGCACGGGGTGAGCCTCCTCGGCGTTGACCAGCGCCGTCAGCACGGGGGGAGCGCCGTTGAGGTGCGTCACCTGCTCCTGCTCCAGCAGCTGCCACATGCGGTCCCCACGCACTGCGCGCAGGCACACCTGCCGCCCGCCGATGGCGGTCACCGCCCACGCCGTGCACCAGCCGTTGCAATGGAACATCGGGAGCGTCCACAAGTAGACGGAGTCAGACCCGTGCTCGGAGTGGAGCACTTCTCCGAGGCTGTTCAAGTAGGCGCCCCGGTGGGTGTACATGACGCCCTTGGGCTTGCCGGTGGTCCCCGACGTGTAGTTGATCGTGATCGTTGCCAGCTCGTCCTCGACCGTCCAGTCCAGCGGCTCGTCAGATCCACGCTCGAGGAGATCCGCATAGCGGGGACCGTCCTGCGCCTCGGACTCGTCAAGCTCGGACTCAGGGTCGGTGACCGTGACGATCTCCCTGATCGTCTCAAACTCGTCCTGCTCCGGGACGACGATCGAACGCAGTTCTGCGTCAACGACGAGCAGCTTGGCGCCTGAGTGGTCGCAGATGTATCGCACTTCCTCAGGCGCTAGGCGCGTGTTGATCGCGACCAGCACCGCGCCTGCCAGCGGGACCGCAAAATGCGCGATCAACAGCTCGGGGATGTTCGGACAGAGGTAGGCGACGCGGTCGCCCGGCTCGATCCCAGACGCCTGCAGGGCCCGGGCGAGCCGGGTGGCTTCGGCGGCAAAGTCCCGATAGGTCGTGCGCCGCTCACCATGGACGATCGCCACCTTTTCGGGATATACCTCGGCGGAGCGCTCCAGGAAACGCAACGGCGTCAGTTGGGCGTGCGGCACGGCGGACATCTCTGTCTCCTCTCGTTTGCGCGCGGAACGCGCGCACCCCCCGGACTCTAACGGCCGGGATCATATCCCGACCAGGGACGCCGCCGCTTCTGAGAGAGAGATCGGCCGGGCGCAGAGTGGCCAGACCCAACTCGGCCGGCGGGTCCTGGCGGATCTCCGTGCGGGATCCCGGAGCGATGCCCCCCCGGCTGAGGTAGCGTACGACCGAAGGAGACGTAGATACCCTGGCGCGTTCGGGAGTGAATCATGCCCTACACCGTTGATTTCAAAAGCGTGTCAACTGTCGGTTTGGAGACGTCGCCGGTTGCGGCCGCGCTCGCTGGGCTGCGGGCGAACGAGGCTCGCTACTTCAAGAACAAGTACGACCACGTCTTTACGGTCGACCCGGCGAGCGACGCCGAGACGACCATCGAGTGGGTGCATCGGATCCTCAAGGAAGAACGCGACATCGTCATATCGTCGCGCCCTCTCGAGGCTACCGCCTTCCAGGTCGAGAACATCCGCATGGCCTACGTCTTCTATGAGAACGGCCTGTCGATCAACGTGATGTACACCGTGGACGATCCGAAGAAGCGGGCGGTCGGGTTCAAGCTCTCTGAAGGGATGGACGTTCCGGTGGAGCTCGCCTCGCGGTTCAAGTTCGCGAGGCAGAAGTCGAAGCTGGCCGGAACGATCCGAGGTTCTTTCTTCGTGATCAAGAACGAGTACTGAGCACCCAAGGAAGTCCATCCGCCGCCCGGACGCCGCCGGCTACCGGATTCGCCCAGCCTTGGGCGCACCCGCGGCCCACAAGTGGAGAGCGATGCTAACCGCGGCGGGAGAGGTGGTGCGCCACCGCGTAGGCGAGCCGGGTCGCTCCGGCAATCGTAGCGTAGTTGAGGTTGTCAGGCGTGTCGGTCATCAGGTGGTAGTTCGACATCGCCTGCCACTCGTTGAGCGAACAGAGGCAGGCACTGGGGTACCCGGCGCGACTGGTGATCGCGCTGTCGGTTGACGCGCGGGCGCGGAACCCCCGTTCAAGCGCGATTCCCTGCTCGGCGGCGGAGCGCTCGATCAGGTCACGGAACGAGGGGTCGGTGTAGTCCCGCATCCAGAACGGGCCCTCGCTCTCGATCATGATCAGTCGCGGAGAGCCGATCGTGTCGAGGTTCAGCATCCAGCTGCGAGCGGGGTCGAACTCATGCCGGTGGCGAGCGATGAATCCGCGGATCCCATCCTGGAGGGTCTCCTCGGCGCCGGCGGACAGCAGCACGACCCGCAGGCCGGGGATCGGCTGGTCGCGCAGCAGCTCGGCCAACGCGACGATCAGGCCGACGGCCGAGAGGTTGTCGTTGGCACCCGGGACGGTCGGACTGCGCATCACGTCGGCCACCAGGCACGTGGCCAGGCCGGTGATGGCGAGCCCCGTGGCCGTCGCCGCGCGGCGGCCGCTGGCGGCGCCGACCAGGGCGCCGAGCTGTCCCGCCACGCCGATCCACCACTGGGGAGGCTGCGTCTTGACCCGCCGCAGCAGTCCGGGAAACCTCTCATCAAACCTCCGCTGCAGGGTCTGGTCAAACAGTCGTCCGGTCTGGGCGGCGTCGTGGTGAGAGAGCACCACGAGCGTCCGGTCCGCGCCCGGGTCGCCCACGCGGGCGACCACGTTGACGGTCGTCCGGCGGCGTCGCAGCGCCCGCCGCGCGATCCGCGGGCCGTTCTCGGCCTCGTCGAGTACGCCCGCGATCGACGCCGCCGCGAGGAGCGCCCCGGACAGGCGGCGGTTGGCGAGTACCAGCGCGGCGCCGGTGATCCCCAGTGCTCCGAGTGCGACCAGGGTCGGGGGAGACCCGCCCCAGCTCGGCTCCTGCTCAAGCGCCACTTCGGCGACTCCCGCCGCGCGCAGCCGCGCGCCGATCCACTCGGCCGCTTCGCGCTCGCCCGGTGAGCACGGCGTCGTATCGATCGGCGCCAACTGCTCGCACACCTCGCGCAGCGTGCGCTCCAGCGCGTCGCTCTGGGCAGATACGGCGGCCACGATCTCCAGCCTACGACACCCCACGACGACCTCGCCGTCAACCGGCGACGAGCGTCAGCCAGTGCCGATCACAGACGTCCACACGGACTGCTGTACGACCGCCACCGAGTTCGCGCATTATTCCGGGTCGGGCGACCATCCGTGGAGGAGCACGTCCATGGCCGCGTCGACGGCGGCCTCGCGGTCGGGCTCCTCGCGAACGAGCGAGGGAATCTGCACGAGCGCGCGCGTCCACGCGCGCACGCGCAAGTCGGAGGCGGGCCGGCCGGTCTCGGCCTCGATCGCTTCGGCGACGGCCCGGGCGTGCCGGGACCACATCCGGTCCGAGTACGCGGTGAGCGCCGGGGTGGCGCGCACGAGCGCGACGAACTCGGGCGGGCCGGTGACCAGCGCCGGTGAGTCGACGAGGACGTCGCGCAGCGAGCGCGGGATCGGCACGCCCGCGCCGCGCCGCACGACCGCGTGCTCGAGCTCGGCCTCCATCGCCGGGTCCCGGGCGAACGCGATCGCGTCCTTGCTGTCGAAGTGCTTGAACACGGGTGCTCACTCCGACCCTCCCCGGTTGGAACGCCACGCCCCGCCCGGACTCGATGACCGCGATCGGCGACTACGCGCAGGCGTATCTCGACCATCTGACGCGGCTCGGTCTCGCCGATGTCGTGGCGATCGGCTCGTCGCTGGGCGGCTGGATCGCCAGGGAGATGGCCGTGCGCGATCGCGGCGGGGTGCTCGGCGGCATCGTGATCGTCGACGGCGCCGGCATCATCGTCGAGGACGAGCCGATCGCCGACTTCTTCTCGCTCACCCCGCGCGGGGTGGCCGAGCATGCGTGGCACGACCCCGACCGGTACTTCGTCGACCCGTCGACCGTCCCGCCCGAGCAAGCCGCGATCCAGCAGGCGAACATGAAGACGATGGCCTCCGTGGCCCGCGACTTGAACGCTCCGCAACTGCGCGGCCGGCTCGGCGCGGTGACGATCCCGGTGCTCGCCATCTGGGGCGACAGCGACCGGATCTTCACCCCCGGCTACGGGCGCGCATACGCCGAGTCCTTCGCCGACGGACGTTTCGCGCTCGTCGCCGATGCCGGGCACCTCCCCCAACTTGAGCAGCCGCCGGCCACCCTTGCGCTGATCGACGAGTTTCTTCAGGCGCGGTGAACCGCTTCTCACTGGTCGGTGTCGCTCTCCGGCCCCCGGCTCCGCTCGGCGATCGACTGGTCGATCGTGCGCTCGATGGAGCTGAGGATGTCAGGCGAGATCCGAGCCAGCTTGCGTCGGTCATACCAGCTGGTGGCACCGAAGCCGACCAGCGCCCAGAAGACGAGCTCAAGCGCGATGACCGTGAGCGAACGCGTCAGCCCGGCGTCCCCGCGAGCGCCGAAGTACATGATCGCGCGCGTGCCGTCGAGCACCTGACGCAGCGGCTCGACGTGCCCGACGAGATTGAACACCGCGGGCAGCGCCTGAATCGGGATCGTCCCACCCGACGACGCCAGCGACAGGTAGACGAGGACGATCATCGCCAGCAGCTGCCCGACCGATCCGAAGGCCGCGAACAGCGCGAGCGTGCCGAAGGCGATCATCAGCGATGCGAGCGCCGTCAGCGCCCACAGCTCAACGACGTGCGGGGCGTACATCGAAAGCGCGCCGACCGCGACCAGCAGCAGGACTCCGGTCAGGATCGGAGCCGCGACCGCGGCGACGGCCCATTTGACAAAGAGCGTCTGCCGGCGATCGATCGCCACCGGCCTGCGCTGGCGCCAGCGAGGGCCGAGCTCGCTGGTGGCGTACCCGAGGGCGGCGTCGATCGAGTTGTTGACCAGCGTGGCGCCGATGAACCCTGAGAGGATCGTCAGCAGCGCGACGTAGAACGCCGACAGGCCCAGCGCGGAATGATCGGGCAGCGGTCGATAGGTCGCGGTGGTCAGCGCGACCGGATCGGCAAGCAGGGCGGAGAGGACCGGGTCGCTTCGAGCCGATGTCGTCGCCAGCGGCGCGAGCCGGGTCCCGATCTTCGGCGAGATGGCCGCGATGGCCGGCGCCAAGACGCCTGCGGCCAAGCTCACGCCGAGCGACCCCAGCCGCAGGTTCTCCTCGAGCGTGACCTGTGCGCGCGGCGGCGGCATGGCTCCCTCGCCCGACCGACCGGCGGCGAGGAGCGCCGAGCCGGTGAGCGTGCCGGGAAGCACGAGTGTCGCGTACGCGCCCGCCCTGTCCATCGTGGCCTGCGCCTGCGCGCTCGTGACCGAGCGCAGCGCGAGTCGGCTGCTGACCGCCGGGGACTGCCGCAGCGCCGAGGTCAGCGACCGGCCGATGTTCACATACTGTCCACCGGCCACCGCGCCCTGGTCCGTGTCGACGATCAACACCGGCAAGCCGCGGAGGTGACCGGTCGGGTTGATCACCGAGCCCACGTAGATCACCGACATCAGCCCCACGAACACCGTCGCGAGCAGCAGTGGGGCCAGCCAGATGTTCCTCACTCGCAGGAGCTGAGCAGCGCGCACGCCGCGGGCATCCGCGTCCGGGGCGTGCTCGGGCGCGCTCACAGTGGGATCTTCGCCGAAACGGACGCGACTGTCAGTAGCCGGCGCAGGGTGTGATCAGCCCGAGGGGTAGCCGTTGACAATTGCGGCGGCGGCCTTGCCGCGCGGGGTCCTGAGGTAGGTTCGCGCGAGCGTCCGGGCGAGGCGTTGGCGACGGCGCTCGGTCGCTCCCGGCCATGTGACGGAGACAGTGACCAGACGGGCGCCGTCGGTGGTCATCAGCTGCGGCGGGGAGCCTGGAAACCAGGAGGCATCCAGCCCGAGCCCGATGACGGATTGCGGCGCGGGGGAGAGGCGGCTGGGGAAGATCTGCGAGCGCTCGACGATCGTGCGCTCGAGGCGGAAGTAGGGCTGAGGCGCGGTGTCGAGATTGACGACGGCGGTGATCCGCTGTGCCCCGGCGAGCCTCAGGCTGAACGCACACTGTGGCATGGCGTTGCCGCCCGTCGACGGGTGCGCGGTGATCGAGCGCGCCGGCGCCCGCAGCACGCTGGCGATCGCGGCCCGTGCGGCTGCCTGGCAGGGAGTGATCGCTCGCAGTGCCGCGGCCCAGCGGGTGGTCGCCGCTCGCGCGGGCCGTCGCGGCGCGCGCGCGGCACGTGCGCCGCCACATCCCGACAGTGCCAGTGCGGACGCGCTGATCACGATCGCGCCTCCAGCCCGGCACCGTCCCTGCATGTTCACACGCTCATCGTACGCGGTCGTGTGTTATGCGGGGTTCACTTTCTGGCTGTCGAGGAAGCGCTCGACGAGCCCTCGGACCACGACCGCCATGGGGAAGTTGTGTGCATCCGACCAGTCTTTGAGGCGCTGGTAGTGCTCCTCGTGCAGACGCAACGGCATCGTGCGCAGCGGCCCGCGGGGGGAGTATCCGAGGTACGGCGCCGGTGGCCGCGGGAGGGCGATCCTCGACATCATCACGGAGGACACGACTCCGACGAGCGCCTCGGAAGGGGACAGCTCCTCTGCCAGGTCCACGACCGCTGTTCCCAGGCGGTCGGCGGCCTCGCTCACCGTGTGCCCCTGCGCCAGCTCTCCGAACACGGCGCCGAGCCGCTGGCTGTCGCCCACGCGGGTGGAGAGATCGTTGAAGATCGCCATCAGGATCTCGGGCTCCAGCCCGAGATCGGTGGCCAGCTGCGCGGGGGCCACGTCGGCTGCGGCCTGGCGGAGCAGAAGCAAGGCACCGGTCCGCGGCCAGCGCATCTGCCCCTGCGCGCGACCGGCCACAGCGCCGGGATCGACCATGAACGACGACAGCGCCTCACCGCCCCGCCCCCGCTCGGAGGCGGCCGCCGGCGCGACGAGCGCGCGATCGAGCAGGAAGGCCAGCACGAGCGCCTCGTCGCGCTCCGGCAGGGCGCGAATCGCCTTGGTGAGCAGGCGCACCGCCCGCGCGCCGTCCGGCTTGGGGGTATCTCCAGCGATATCTTCAAGATACCGCGGGCGTCAAACCCCCGGTGGCGACGAGCTGCCCGCCGCTGGGACTGAACGCGGTATCGTCGCTGGCGCGTGCAGGACGCATCCGGTCCGCGGACAGGGCCTCAGGCCCACCTGTGAACAACAGTCGATGCCACCGGTTGTCGGACGTGACCGTCGGCCCGGCGTGCGGACCTCGTCGGAGGTCGAGAGGAGTTGACATGTCCGAGTCCCGTCGCCTGCCGTCCCGTCCAGACCTGCGCCATCTCCGCGACGAGGCGAAGCGTCGCCGCCGAACCGGCGAGTTCGCGTCGGTCGCCGACGCGCAGCTGGCCGTTGCGCGCGAGTATGGCTTTCGCTCCTGGCCGCGGCTGAAGTTCCACGTCGAGGCGGTGACACTCGATGGGGCGGAGCGCGCGCGCGCGCTGATCGGCTCGGCAACGTCGGCGGACCTGCGACGAGCGCGAGCCCTGCTGGCCGCCGATCCGGCACTGGCGCGCCACGATCTCGCCTGCGCTTGCGCCACCGGTGAGGCCGACGACGTCGGGCGCCGGCTCGCGGCGCGTCCGGTCGCGGTGAGCGAGCCGACGGGCCCCAACCTCTGGCCGCCGATCCTGTACGCCTGCTTTTCGCGCCTGCTCCGCGGCGATCCCGACCGCGCGCCGGGGATCCGCGATGTCGTCCGGCGCCTGCTCGCCGCCGGGGCGGACCCGAACGCGTCGTTCATCCACGACGACCGGTGGCTTCGGGTCGCGCTGTACGGCGCGGCCGGCATCGCCGGAGACCCGGGGCTGACGCGAATGCTGCTGGAGGCGGGCGCGGATCCGACCGACGACCGCGACGGCTATCACGGCAACGAGGTCCTCTACCACGCGTGCGAGTTCCCCGATCCGACGTGCGCGATGCTCGTCATCGACGCCGGCGCCCGCCAGGACCTTGTCGACTATGACCTCGGGCGGGCCCTCAACTTCCCCAATCAGGACATGATCGAGATGTTCTGCACGCACGGCGCGCACGCCTCCGCGGCCAACCTGCACCAGGCCGTGTGGCGCCGGCGCCCGCCGCGGACGGTCGCCGCGCTGCTCGACTCGGGAGCGCCGATCGATGCGCCCGACGAGCACGGCCTGACCGCGTTGCAGGTTTCCGTCCGCTGGGGCGAGGAGGCGGTCGCATCGCTCCTGCGCGAGCGGGGGGCCGCCGCAGCGGCGGTCAGCGACGAGGATCGGGCGATCGGCGCGCTGCTCTCCGGGCGTGATCTCGCCGCATCGCCGCCGGTCGCCCCCGGGATGCTCGACGAGATGCTGACGCTGTCGATCGAGGGCGGCCACCTGGAGGCGATGCGCCGGCTGCTCGACGCGGGCGCGCGCATCGACGGCGCCCCCGGCGAGGAGATCACGCCGCTCGGCAACGCGTGCTGGCGCGGGCGCGTCGAGCTCACGCGGGAGCTGGTCGCCCGGGGCGCCGCGCTCAGCTTCGCGGACGGTGGAAGCGCGATCGGAGCTGCGCTGCACGGTTCCCGCCATTGCCACGAGCCCGAGGGCGGACCATCGATGCGCACGGTCGACGAGGTCCCCACCGAGCCCTACGCCGAGATCGTCCGGTTGCTCCTGGCCGCCGGCGCGCCCATCCCCGAGCGAATCGGCGAGCGCGGGCCCCGCGCGATCATGCTGATCGCCGAGCTCGGCATCGATCCCGTCGGGCTCACGGCGCGCCAGACTCCGCGGTCGTGAGCTCGCACGCGAGCTCGCAGCCGCCGCACGAGTACGGCTACGCCTGGTGTTCGGCGCGGCGGGACCGCAGGCCGCCGGGGGTGCCGGGCCGGCGTCCGGGGTCAGAGCCGCTCCGGCACTCGCCGGCGGTAGGCGCGGACCTTGGTCCGGTTGCCGCAGACGGCCATTTCGCACCATTTACCCGAGCGGTTGCGCGACCGGTCATAGAACGCCCACGCGCATCCGTCTGCGCGACAGGCTTTGATCCGCAGCCAGGAGCCATCGGCGGCCGCGCGGGCCACCGGCAGGAGCACCGCCGCCAGGGCGCCCGCGAACCCGCCGCGCCGCGCTTGGAGGCGCACGCCTCCATCCGCCTCGAACCGGACGCTGAGCTCGCCGTCGCGCGCGGCCCGCTCGAGCTCATTGCCGACGCTCGGGTCGTGCGGGCCTCCGTTGTGCTCCAGCGCGACCGCGCGCAGCGCTTCGCGCAGCCGCAGGGCCCGGTCATGCTCGGCGTCGCCGAGCTGTGCCGTGGAGCCGTCGAGCAGACCCATCTCCGCGAACCACGCCAGCGTCGCGCTCGGCGTGGCCAGGGCATCGGTCCCTGACTCGATGTCCCGCGTGTTGACGAACTCGACGACGAGATCAAGCCCGTGCGGGAGTTCCGATGGGTGGCCGGTCGTTGACACTATCGTTCAGATATAGGAGGTTACGACACCAGCAAACAATGTACGGAGGTGTGCAGCATGCTAGCCCTCCCAGCGGGTCAGCGGGTAGACGAGCAGTTCCTGGACGAGTATGAGTCAGCGGCACAGCGGCGGTTGAGGCCGGGCCCGGTCGCTCGATTGTTCGCGCTCGCGCGGGCCACCGGGCTCGACGCGTCGCTGGCCGACGGGGCTGATCCATCGGCGTCGGCGGCGGTCGCCGCCCGGGCGAGTGTGCTCGGCACGGCTCGCGCCCGCGCGCAGCTCGCCGACGCCCTCGACGCGCTCGTGACGGCGAGCGCGGAGCGCGGCCGTGCCTGGGCGGTGCGCCCGCACCGCGGAGCGATCGCCGCCAACGTGGGCGCATTGCGCGACCTGTCGGCGCTGCTGCGCGATCCGCGGCCGGTGTACGTCCGCGGAATCGCGATGCTCAATCGGCTCCTGCGCGACGGGACCGGTCCCGTGTTCCTGGGCGATGGCGCCAGGCTTGCGGCTGCACTCGACGATGCGCGTCGCGCGATGGGCTCGGCACCGGCGGTGCAGCGCGGCGGGGCCGCCGGCGCCAAGGGCTGCGACGAGCGTCCGTCGCGCCGGCCCCAACGCCAGACGCTGCGCCGGCGATGAGCGGCACGCGGACGGGCGCGGCCGGGACGGGCGCGCCGGGGTCCCGCGTCGTGAAGCCGGCGCAGCTCAGCTGGATCATGCGGCCGCATGCGTCCGGTGAGCCCGCACGCCACGTGGCGGAGTGCAGCGACCTCGCCGCCTTCGCCCACACGCGCGCTGAAACATCCGGCGCTACGGGCCGGGTGCGAAGGGGCGTCGCCACCGACACCGTCTCAGACCGTCAACCACGGCCGCGCCGAGCTTGTCGTCTCCCCGGTGACGCTGGTAGATTCGGAGGTCACGCGGTGGGCGTAGCTCAGTTGGTAGAGCTCCTGGTTGTGGTCCAGGCGGTCGGGGGTTCGAGTCCCCTCGCTCACCCTTCGTAGAAAGTGGCGATTCGCAGGACTTCTCCATCACGGCACGGCGCCGCCGGTTCACGCCTATTGCGGCCGCGCGTGGTTCGCGACCGGTTCGCAACGCGAGCAGCGACCGGATCGATGGCGAGCGCGTGATCGCAGCCATCTGAGAGACTCCTGTTGCTCGGCGGGGATGGCTATGGCGGGCCCGTGGGAAGCTGCAGTCCGCAGGCCTTGGC
>JBELAG010000147.1:0-26919 GCA_049509055.1 Solirubrobacteraceae bacterium | reverse complement strand
CCAGCAGCGCGTCGGCCATCTCGGCGCCGTCGGCGTAGCGCTGCCCGGGGTCCTTGGCCAGCGCCCGGGCGGTGATCAGGGCCAGCGATTCCGGGATCGTGGCCGGGAGCGGCGCGGGCTCGTTCTGCAGATGGCTGAGCGCGAGGTCGAGCGCGGTCGTCCCGCAGAACGGCGGGGTTCCCGCGAGCATCTCATAGAGCACGACACCGACGCTGTAGACGTCGGCCGTCGGGCCGCCGGGCAGGCCGCGGCCCTGCTCGGGAGCCATATAACGGGGCGTGCCGACGATCGTCGCCACCGCACCATCGCTCGATCCCTCGGCCAGCCGGGCGACCCCGAAGTCGCCGACCTTCACGCGCCCCTCATGCGAGAGGAGGATGTTGGCCGGCTTGATGTCACGGTGCACGATCCCCGTCGCGTGCGCGTGAGCCAGCGCGCGGCACAGCTGTCCGGCGATCGCGCAGGCCTCCCATGCGCCGAGCGAGCCCCGGCGCAGGCGGGCGGCGAGGTTCTCGCCGTCGACGAGCTCGGACACGTAGTACAGGCCCTCGGCGGCCTGGCCGACGTCGAAGATCTGCACGATCCCGGGGTCGCTGACCCGCGCCAGCAGCTGCGCCTCGCGCTCGAAGCTGGCCACCCACTCGGGGTCCTCGGTCCACCACGGCTTGATCACCTTGATCGCCACCGGCCGCGCCAGCCGCCGGTCGCGCCCGCGGTAGACGCGCCCGAACGCCCCCTCGCCGATCACGGCGTGGAGCTCATAGCGGTCGTCGAGGGCGCGGCCTGACAGGTCGGGAGCGTGGGGCATCACGTGGGGCGGGCGCGGGCGTCGCGCCCGCGCTGTCGCTCACATGATGGCCGATCGGCGGGCCTGCCCTTCCCGCCGGCGCCGTCAGCCGGTGTTGCGCAGCCCGCTGGCGATGCCGTTGACCGTCAGCAGGCTCACCCGGCCCAGCTCCTCGGGCGCGCCGTCGGGATGCTCGCGCAACCGGCGCAGCAGCTCGACCTGGATGAACGACAGCGGGTCGACGAGCGGGTTGCGGCGATCGATCGAGGACTGCAGCACCGGATCGCGCTCGAGCAGCCGGCGACCGCCGCCGACCAGCACGAGCTCCTCGATCGTGCGCTCCAGCTCGGCCTCGAGCGCCGACCAGATCCGCTCCCGCGCCGGAGCGTCGGACCACAGCGAGACGTAGCGGCGCGCGATCCCCAGGTCGGCCTTCGCGCAGCCCATCTCGGCGTTGGCCAGCAGGCTGGTGAAGAACGGCCACTCGTCGTCCATCTGGCGCAGGAGCGCCAGGCCGTGGCGCTCGCGGGCGCTGCGCAGCGCGGTACCGAGCCCGAGCCAGGCGGGCAGGACGATCCGCGACTGCGTCCACGAGAACACCCACGGGATCGCCCTCAGGTCGCCGATCCCGCCGGCGCGGGTGCGCTTGGCGGGGCGCGATCCCAGCCGCAGCCGCGAGATTTCGTGCACGGGCGTGACCGCCTCGAAGAACGACGCGAAGTCGGGATCGTCGTGGACGATCGAGCGGTACAGCCGCTCGGAGTCGGCGGCCATCTCGGCCAGCAGGCGCTCGAACGTCTCACTCTCGGCGTGCGGGAATGACCGCCCGGTGGCCAGCGTCGCGCTCGTGGCGAGCTCCAGCTCGCGGTGGGCGATCTCGGCGACCGCGTACTTGGCGGTCAGCACCTCGCCCTGCTCGGTCATCTTCAGACGGCCCTGCACCGTGCCCGGTGGCAGCGCCAGGATCGCTCCTCTGGTCGGGCCGCCGCCGCGGCCGACCGCGCCGCCGCGGCCATGGAAGAAACACCAGCTGACCCCATGGCGGCGCATCACCGCGGCCAGTTCGAGCTGCGCGGTGTAAGCCGCCCACGCGGAGGCGAGGTAGCCGACGTCCTTGTTGGAGTCCGAGTAGCCGATCATGATCTCCTGCTCGCCGCCGATCGCGCGCAGCGCCTGGCGGTAGACCGGCATCGAGAGGACGGCGTCGATCGTCTCGGGCGCCGCCGCGAGCGTCGCCCCCGCCTCGAACAGCGGCACGATTCGCAGCTGCGCGAGCTGCCCGCCGGCGCGGCACAGGCTCGCCTCCTTCATCAGCAGCAGCACCTCGAGCAGGTCGCAGGGACCCTCGGTGCCGGAGATGATGTAGGTCTGGATGGCGCCGCGATTGGCCTCGCCGAGCCTCTCCCTCAACATCCGGAAGGTGAGGATCGTCTCCCGCGTCGAGTCCGAGAAGCGCTCGATGTCGGCCGGGATGAGCGGGCGGCGGTCGGCGATCTGGGCCTGCAGCAGCGCTCGCCGCTGCACCTCGGCCAGCGTCTCGTACTCCGGGCAGACCCCCAGCGAACCGTAGATCTCGGCCAGCGAGCGCCGATGGATGCGCGCGTGCTCGCGAATGTCGAGCCGGGCGTAGTGAAAGCCGAACACCTCGACCTGCCGGATCAGGTCGCGCAGCTCGGCGCCGGCGGCCAACGCGCCGGGGCCCTCCAGCAGCGAGCGCTCGACCCGCTCCAGGTCGTCCAGCAGCTCCGGCGGGTCGAGGTACGCGCCCGGCGCCCGCGTAAAGGTGTCGCGCACGCGCTCGCGCATGAAGGTCAGCGCGCGGCGGTAGGGCTCCTCGGGGTTGAGGGCGTCAAGCTGGTCGGCGAGCTGCGGGAAGCGCGCGCGGCCGCCGGACAGGATCGGCTCCAGCTCCGGCGCCGGCCCGGTCAGCCGCTGCGACAGCGACAGGCGGCCGGCGAGCTGCTCGAGCCCCGCCTCCAGCAGGCGCAGGCAGTGCTCGCGCATCAGCTCGAGGGCCTGCACGGTCGTCTGCGGGGTGACGAACGGGTTGCCGTCCCGGTCGCCGCCGATCCACGAGCCAAATCCCAGCAACGGCGGTACCCGTGGGGACGGCCGGCCGTCGGCGCCGGGGTAGAACTCGGCGACGGCCTGCTCGAGCTCACGGTAGATCCGCGGGACCGTCACGGCCAGCGTCGAGGCGAAGTGGATCAGCCCGCCCCGGACCTCGTCGGCCACGGTCAACTCGATCGCGCGCAGGTCGTCGGAGCCCCACAACTCCGCGACCGTCGCCAGCAGGCGCCGGCGCGCGTCGGCCTGGTCGGCGGCGGCGCGGTCGTCGAGCTCGCGCAGGACGCCGAACACTCGCGCGAGCTTGTCGATCGTCGTGCGCCGCCGCGCCTCGGTCGGATGCGCGGTCATCACCAGCCGCAGCTCGGCGACGGCCAGCACCTCGGCGAGCTCGTCGGCGGTTACGCCCGCGCTGTGATAGTCGGCGATCGCCTCGCGCAGGGATCCGCCGCGGGGCCGGTCTGGATGCTGAGCATCGCGGCCGCGCACCCGGCGCACGCGCTCGCTGTCCTCGGCGAGGTTGACGAGCTGAAACCATCTGGTCAGCGCGCGGACCAGCACCTGGGTCTCCGCCAGCCCGAGGCCGGCGACCAGCTCGGTCAGCCGGTCGGCCGCCGCGTCGTCGCCGAGCCGCGCCCGGCGGCCGAGGGCCACCGCCTCGTCGAGCAGCGACAGCGCCTCCGCGCCCTCCCCCGCGGCGATCACCTCGCGCAGCACATCGGTCAGCAGCGCCTCGTCGGCCGCGAAGTCCCGCGGTCGTGTCCCGTCGTTCACCGCGCGGATCATCACAAAAAAGGGTCGGGCACCGCGCCACACAGGGCGCGGCCCCGGGCGGCGAGCGGCAGCGAGAGCACGATCGCTCCCGCTGCCGGCCGCCGGTCTGCGCCCGGGGGCGCACGTCATCGTTCGCGTTGGCGCTGCACGACCGGCCGAGGCGCGCGTACCGGCCGGCGCAGCAACTCCGCCGGCCACACTCGACGCCGGCGGCGGGCGCGACGCGCCCGCGACTCGACGGCGACACCGTGATCGAGCGCCAGCTCGCGGCCCGGGCCGTCGCGAACCGTCCGCGAGACGCGACCCCCGATGCTGAGCAGCAGCAACTCATCGCGCTGCGTGTACATGGGTCATCCTCTCCTTGGCATGGAGTTGTTCGTTGTTGTCAGAGGTGTCACTCACCCCCACGAGCGCAGGGGCCGGCGCACCTGTGACAGGTGTGATCAAAACATGACACCGCGAACGCCGCGCGGGACGGCGGCGCGCAGTTGTCAGGCGGGGCTCTGGTCTTCGATCAGAGCGTGATGTTCTGGGTGAGCGTCATCGGCGTTCCTGACTGATAGCTGGTGGATTCGGGCACAAAAAAAGGCGACCCTCTGGGTCGCCCTCATCAGCGTCGGTATGTGCTGAAGATCAGCGCATACACCCCGCGATGAGGGCAGGCACGTTGCCGTCGGTCGTGATCGGGGCGAGCCGGCCCACCACGCAGCGCGCGGGGCCGTGCATCACCGAGGCGCGCGCCGACATCCGCTCCGCCGGAGTGGACGAGTGCTTGAGGTTGTTGGTCGCGGACGTTGCCATAAGAGTGACTCCTCGTGCGGAGTGTTGCCAGAGTAACTGACGCGGCCGGCGATTGCAAGTGATGTCACAGAGAAGTTGCACACGCGCTCGCCGAACCGCGGCGCAGCGCGATGCGGCTCGGCGCGGCTCGGCGGATGCCTCACGCGGCCCGGTCCGCCCGGCGCCGGCGGGGATACCCTGCGACGTGTGCTGCACATCCACCGCGGCGCGCGTGCCGACGCGCTCGCCGATGCCCTCGCCGCGCTCCTCGCCGAGCCGCCGGCCGACCCGTTCGCGCCCGAGGTGGTCGCCGTGCCGACGCGCGGCATGGAACGGTGGCTGACGCAGCGGATGTCGGCGACGCTCGGCGCATCGCCCGGACGGTCCGACGGCGTGTGCGCCAACGTCCGCTTCCCGTCGCCGCACCGCCTGCTGACCGACGCCGTCGCCACCGCCTCGGGGATCGACCCCGACCGCGACCCGTGGCTTCCCGAGCGGGCGCTGTGGCCGTTGCTCGCCGTCGTGCAGCGCGCGCTGCACGAGCCGTGGCTCGCGACGCTGGCGACCTACCTCGGCGAGTCGGCCGATCCCCCCGACGAGGTGCGGCGCGCCCGGCGCCTGACCGCGGTGCGCCACCTGGGCCGGCTGTTCGATCGCTACGCGCTGCACCGCCCGGAGATGCTGCGCGCCTGGGCGCAGGGCCGCGACGTCGATGCCGCCGGCGACCCGCTGATCCCCGGCGCCGAGTGGCAGGCCGAGCTGTGGCGGCAACTGCGCGCGCAGATCCCCGCCCCGGAGCCGGCCGAGCGCCGCGACGGAGCCTGCCGCCGGTTGGCCGGCGACCCGGCGATCCTCGATCTTCCGGCCCGCGTGTCGCTGTTCGGGTTGACGCGGCTGCCCGCCGGTCACCTCGAGATCCTCGGCGCGCTGGCCGCCGGCCGCGCCGTCCACCTGTTCCTGTTGCACCCCTCCCCCGCGCTGTGGGAGACGGTCGCGCGGCGCGATCGCGCGCTCCGGCCGGTGCGCCGCCGCGCCGGCGACCCGACCGCGCAGGCGGCCGCCAACCGGCTGCTGGCCTCCTGGGGGCGCGACGCCCGCGAGATGCAACTCGTCCTGCAGTCCCACGCCGGCGCGCGTGACGCGCTCGTCGACTCCCCTCCCGAGCGCCCGCCGGCGACGCTGCTGGCACGCCTCCAGGACGACATCCGGGCCGACCGGCAGGCGCCCGGGCCGCCGCTGCCCGGCGAGCCCGACGCCCGCCCGCTGCTGCACGGCGACGACCACAGCCTCCAGGTCCACTCCTGCCACGGCCGCGTGCGCCAGGTGGAGGTGATCCGCGATGCGATCCTGCACGCGCTGGCCGACGACGCGACGCTCGAGCCGCGCGACGTGATCGTGATGTGCCCGGATATCGAGACGTTCGCGCCGCTGATCGAGGCGACGTTCGGAGCCGGCGAGACTCCGGTCGGCGACGGCGCCGAGTTGTTGCCCGACGATCCGCGCCCGCTCGACCTGCGCGTGCGCCTGGCCGATCGCTCGCTGCGGCAGACCAACCCGCTGCTCGGCGTGGTCGCGGTGCTGCTGGAGCTCGCCGCGGGTCGCCAGACCGCGTCGGAGGTGCTCGACCTCGCCGACCGCGATCCGGTGCGCCGCCGGTTCGGCTTCGACGACGACGAGCTCACCCGGCTGCGTGACTGGATCTCGCAGTCGGGAATCCGCTGGGGGCTGGACGCCGCGCACCGCGCGCCGTTCAAGCTCGAGGCGCTGCCCGCCGGAACCTGGCGCAGCGGGCTGGACCGCCTGCTGCTCGGGGTGACGATGACCGAGGAAGGGCAGCATCTGTTCGCCGACGCGCTGCCGCTCGACGACGTCGACAGCCGCTCGATCGATCTCGCCGGGCGCGTCGCCGAGCTGCTGGACCGCCTCGGCGATGCCGTCGACGCGCTCGGCGTGCGCCAGCCGCTCGCCGCGTGGGCGCAGGCGATCGCCGACGCGGTCGACGCGCTGACCGTGACCGGCGCGCGGGACCGCTGGCAGCGTGCCGAGCTGCAGCGCGTGCTCGACGAGATGGTGCTCGAGACGTCCGCCGGCGTGGCGCGGGACGGGCCCGACCTCGCCCCCTCGGAGCTGCGCGCCCATCTCGCCGAGCGGCTCGCGGGCCGCCCAACGCGCGCCAACTTCCGCACCGGCCATCTGACGATCTGCACGCTGCTGCCGATGCGCTCGGTGCCCCATCGCGTCGTCTGCCTGCTCGGGCTCGACGACGGCGCGTTCCCCCGCAAGGCCCCGCGCGATGGCGATGACCTGATGCTCGACGATCCCCACGTCGGCGAGCGCGACCCGCGCAGCGAGGACCGCCAGCTGCTGCTCGACGCGCTGATGGCCGCCACCGAGCGGCTGATCGTGACCTACACCGGAAACGACGAGCGCACCAACATGCCCCGCCCGCCGGCGGTCCCCGTCGGGGAGCTGCTCGACGCCGTCGACGCCACCGTGCGGGTGCCCGACGAGGCGACCGGGCCGGCGTCCGGACGCCTGGTCGTCCGCCATCCGCTGCAGCCGTTTGACCCGCGCAACTTCGCCGCCGGCGCCCTGGGCGGGCCGGCGCCGTGGAGCTTTGACCCGGTCGCCCGGGACGGCGCCCTGGCGCTGACCGGCCCGCGTCAGCTCGTCGGGCCCTTCCTCGACGGCCCGCTGCCGCCGCGCCCGGGCCCGGTCGTCGAGCTGGCCGACCTCGTCCGCTTCCTGGAGCACCCGGTCCGCGCGTTCCTGCGCCAGCGCCTGGGGATCACCCTGCGCGGCGGCGACGACGAGATCGAGGACGGCCTGCCGGTGGAGCTCGACGGCCTCCAGCGCTGGGGGGTCGGCCGGCGTCTGCTGGACGCCCGGTTGCGGGGCGTCTCCGGACGCACGGCGATCCTCGCCGAGATCGCGCGCGGGACGCTCCCCCCCGGCGTCCTCGGCCGGCCGGTGATCGACCGCCTCTATCCGGTCGTCGAGGCGATCGCCGGGCAGGCCGCCGCGCTCGCCCCCGCGGGGACCGGCGCCGAGCCGATCGACGTGCGCGTGGCGCTGGCCGACGGCCGCCTGCTCACCGGGACGGTCGCCGGCGTCAGCGGCGAGACGATGCTGGCGACGACGTTCTCGCGCGTGTCGGCCAAGCACCGGCTCGCCGCCTGGGCGCGGCTGCTGGCGCTCACCGCGACCTGGCCGGAGCGCCGGTATGGCGCCGCGACCGTGGGCCGCGGCGAGGGCGACGACGTGCGGATCGCCCGCGTCGCCCCGCTGGCCGGCGACGCGTCCCAGCGGGCGGCGATCGCCGGGCGCGAGCTGGCGCTGCTCGTCGACCTCTACGACCGCGGGATGCGCGAGCCGCTGCCGATCTTCTGCCTGACCTCGGCGGCATACGCCGAGGCGGCGGCCGGCGGCCGCGATCCGGTGCCCGACGCCCAGGCGCAGTGGGAGACCGATTGGTCACGGGAGCGCGAGGACCGCGAGCTCGAGCACCAGCTGACGCTCGGCGGGGTGCTCCCGTTCGCCGAGCTGCTCGTCGGGGCGCCGCGCGCCGACGAGGCCGGCGCCGGATGGGAGGCGTCCGAGCCCTCGCGGCTGGGCCGCTACGCGGTGCGGCTGTGGGGCGGCCTGCTGGCCCGCGAGGAGCGCAGCGCCCGATGAGCGTCGCGCCGATCACGATCCCCCCGCGAGAGTTCGACGTCTGCGGCTCGCTCCCGAGCGGCGTCACCGTACTCGAGGCAAGCGCCGGCACCGGCAAGACGTACACGATCGCCGCGCTGGCGGCGCGTTACGTCGCCGAGGGCGTCGCGCTGCAGCGGCTGCTGCTGGTGACGTTCACCCGGATCGCCACCAGCGAGCTGCGGGAGCGCGTCCGCGAGCGGCTGGTGGCCGTCGAGCGAGGGCTGGCCCGCGTGCTGGCGGGGGCCGGCCCCGGCGACGATCCGGTCGTCGCGCTGCTGGCCGACGAGCACGCCGGGCGCCGGCGCGAGCTGCTGGCGAGCGCGATCGCCGGCTTTGACGCCGCGACGATCGCCACCACCCACGGGTTCTGCCAGGAGGTGCTCGGCGGCCTCGGGATCGCCGGCGACCTCGAACCCGACGTCGCGTTCGTCGAGGATCTCTCCGACCTCGTCTCCGAGGTGGTCGACGATCTCTACGTCCGGCGCTTCAGCCGAGGCGGTCCGGCGGCGTTCGATCGCGCGCAGGCCGCCGAGATCGCCCGGGCGGCGATCGAGAACCCGACCGCGACGATCGTCGGCACCGGCTCGGAGGTGGCCGCGATGCGCGTGCGGCTGGCGCTCAGCGCCCGCGCCGAGCTGGAGCGGCGCAAGCGCGCGATGGCGGTGATGACCTACGACGATCTCGTCACCCGCCTGCGCAGCGCGCTGACCGGCCCCGGCGCGCAGGCGACCGCCGCGCGGCTGCGCGACCGCTTCGACGTCGTGCTCGTCGACGAGTTCCAGGACACCGATCCCGCGCAGTGGGAGATCATGCGGCGCGCGTTCGCCGACGGGGGCGCGACGCTCGTTCTGATCGCCGACCCCAAGCAGGCGATCTACGCCTTCCGCGGCGCCGACGTCTACGCCTACCTCGACGCGGCGCGCACCGCCGGCGCCCAGGCCACGCTCCCGATCAACTGGCGCAGCGACCAGGGCCTGATCGACGCCCACGACGCGCTGTTCACCGGCGTCAGGCTCGGGCACCAGGGAATCCCCTACCGGCATGTCCGCGCCGCCCCGCGGCACCACCGGTCGCGGCTGTCGGGCGCGCCGGTGGCGGCGCCGATGCGGTTCCGCGTGGCGGCCCGCGACGACCCGGCGCTGTCGCTGACCAAGGGTGGCTATGTCCGCAACGTGTCCGCGCGCCGCTTGATCGCGCGCGACCTCGCCGGCGACGTCGTCGCGCTGCTGGATTCGGGCGCGCGCGTCGCGCCCTACCGGCCCGGGGATCGCCGCGACACCGACGCCACCGTCTCCCCCGGGCATCTCGCCGTGCTCGTGCGGACCAACCGCCAGGCGGCGATGATCCGCGACGCGCTGCACGACGCCGGCGTGCCGGCGGTGATCAACGGCGCCGGCAGCGTGTTCGCCACCGCATCCGCACGCGAGTGGCTGACGCTGCTGGAGGCGCTCGAGCGGCCGGCCTCGATCACACGCGCGCGCGCCGCGGCGATCACCGGCTTCGTCGGCTGGTCGGCGCGGCGCCTCGCGCAGGACGCCGCCGATGAGGACGCGCCGGCCTGGGAGGAGGTCCACCAGCGCCTCCACGGCTGGGCGCGAATCCTCCGGGAGCGCGGCGTGGCCGCTCTGGTGGAGGTCATCTCCGTCGACCAGGGGCTGCCGGCGCGGATCCTGGCGCGCGCCGCGGGGGAGCGTCGCCTCACCGATCTGCGCCACATCGGTCAGCTCCTGCACGGCGCCGCCGGCGCCGAGCAGCTCGGCCCGAGCGCGCTCACCGCCTGGCTGCGGACGCGGATCGCCCAGGCCGATGCCGACACCGCCGACGAGGAGCGCAGCCGGCGCCTGGAATCCGACGCCGAGGCGGTCCAGGTTCTCACCATCCACCGCAGCAAGGGTCTGGAGTTCCCGATCGTCTACCTGCCGTTCCTGTGGGAGCCGGGGTTCATCCCCCGCGCGGCGTGCCCGGTCTTCTTTCACGACCCGGCGGCCGGCGACGAGCGCACGATCGACGTCGGCCTCGCGGGCCGCGACTACGACGCCCACCGCGAGCAGTTCGTCCGCGAGCAGCGCGGCGAGGATCTCCGGCTCGCCTACGTTGCGCTGACGCGGGCGCGCCATCAGGTCGTCGTGTGGTGGGCGGGATCGTGGGACAGCCGCGATTCGCCGCTCGGACGGCTGCTGTTCTCCCGTGACGCCAACGGTGAGGTCGCGCCCCGCGGGACGTTCACCCCCGCCGACGCCGCCGTGCGGGCGCGGCTGGGCACGCTGGCCGGCGGCGGCGCGATCAGCGTCGAGCGGGCCGGGCTGTCGCTGCCGGCGTCCTGGAGCCCGCCGTTGCCGGCGCCCGCCGCGCTGTCGTCGTGCACGTTCGGGCGCCGGCTGGACCTGCGCTGGCGGCGCACCTCCTACAGCGACATCACCGCCGGCGGCCAGGAGGCGCGGGTGGGCAGCGAGCCCGAGGAGCCGCTGCTCGCCGACGAGCCGGCCGCTGAGCCGGCGCCGCCGGGACCGGTCGCCGGCGGACCGGCCGCCATCGGCACGGCGACGCCCTCGCTGCTGGGCGAGATGCCGGTCGGCGTGCACGTCGGCACGTTCGTGCACCGCGTGATGGAGGCCACCGACTTCCGCGCGGGCGACCTCGAGGCCGAGCTCACCGACCGGCTCGCCGACGTGCAGGGCCGGCGCCCGGTCGAGATCGGTGACCCCGCCGCCGTGGTCGCCGGCCTGCGCGCGGTGATCGAGACGCCGCTCGGGCCGATCCTGGGCGGCGTCGCGCTGTGCGACATCGGCCGAACCGACCGCCTCGACGAGCTCGGCTTCGAGCTCCCGCTGGCCGGCGGCGACCGGCCGAGCGGCTGGCTCACGCTCGCGCGGATCGCGTCGCTGCTGGCCGCGCATCTCGACGCCGGCGATCCGCTGGCCGGCTACGGCGAGCGCCTGCGCGACGCCGGCTTGCGCCAGCGGGTGCGCGGCTACCTGACCGGCAGCCTCGACCTCGTCGTCCGCGTGCCCGGTGACGGCGGCCCCCGCTTCGCGGTGCTCGACTACAAGACCAACTGGCTCGCCGGGATCGACGAGCCGCTCACCACCGCGCACTATCGCCCCGAGGCGCTTGCCGCCGAGATGCACCGCCACCACTACGCGCTGCAGGCGCTGCTGTACGTCGTCGCGCTGCACCGCTACCTGCGCTGGCGCCTGCCCGAATATGACCCCGACCGGCACCTGGCCGGCGTCGTCTACCTGTTCGTGCGCGGCATGACGGGCCCTGGCGCACCGGTGCTCGACGGCGTGCCCTCGGGCGTGTTCGGATGGCGTCCCCCGATCGGACTCGTGCCCGCGCTGAGCGACGCGCTCGACCGCGAGGACGAGCCGGCAGCGGCGCAGGAGGCGCTGTGGTGAGCGTGGCGGACACCGAGCCCGACCCGTTCAACGCGCGCCTGGCCCGCCACGCCTCCGGCGTGCTGGGCGCGTTCAACCGCGCCGGGGTGGTGGCCTGCGCCGACGTCCACGTGGCGCGCCGGCTGATGGCGCTCGTCGGCGAGCACGACGACGCGGTCGCGCTCGCCGTCGCGCTGGCGGTGCGCGGACCGCGACTGGGCCACGTGCACGTCGACCTGGCGGCGATCCGGGACACGGCGGCGGTCGACGCCGAGGAGCAGGTCGATCTCACGGCGCTGCCCTGGCCGGCGCCCGGGGACTGGCTCGCGCGCGTGGCGGCGAGCCCGCTGGTGGCCGTCGGCGACGACGCCGCCGACCGGCGCCCGCTGCGGCTCGCCGGCACGTGGCTGTACCTTGACCGCTACTGGGCCGAGGAGGTCGCGGTCGCCGCGACGCTGCGGGCGATGGGCGACCGCGAGGCGGCGTTCGATCCACGGGCGCTGGACGACGGGCTGGCGCGGCTGTTCGGCGCGGAGGTGTCCGGCCGCCAGGCGCTGGCGGCGGCCACCGCCGTGCGCCGGCGCTTCGCGGTCGTGGCCGGCGGGCCCGGAACGGGCAAGACGACGACGGTCGCGCGGATCGTGGCGCTGTTGTGCGAGCAGGCCATGGCGACGGGCGCTCGCACCGCGCCGCTGATCGCGCTCGCCGCCCCGACCGGCAAGGCGGCCGCCCGACTGCAGGAGGCCGTCCATGCGGAGGCGGCCAGGCTCGACGTCGCGCCCGCGCTGCGCGACCAGCTGCTCGCCCTGCGCGCCGGCACGATCCACCGCCTGCTCGGCTGGCGGCCCGACAGCGCGAGCCGGTTTCGCCACGACTCAGACCAGCGACTCCCCCACGACGTCGTGATCGTCGACGAGTCCTCGATGGTGTCGCTCTCGCTGATGGCGCGCCTGATCGAGGCGCTGCGGTCCGACGCCCGGCTCGTGATGGTCGGCGACCCCGGGCAGCTGGCCTCGATCGAGGCCGGCGCCGTGCTCGGCGACATCGTCGGGCCGGCCGCGCAGGCGGGCGACGCGCAGGCGCCCCGCGGAATCGTCGTGCTCGATCGCGTCCACCGCTTCGGCGGGGGCATCGCGCAGCTCGCCGACGCGATCCGCCGGGGCGACGGCGACGCCGTCCTGTCGGTGCTGCGGGCGGGGCTGGAGGATGTCGCCTGGATCGAGACCGACGTCGCGCGGGACCCGTCGCCGGCGGCGGTGCGCGAGCCGGCGCTGGCCGCCGCGCGGGCGACGATCGCGGCGGCCGGTGAGGGCCGGGCGCGAGCGGCGCTGGAGGCCCTCGGGACCTTCCGGATCCTGTGCGCGCACCGCCGCGGCCCGTACGGCGTCGCCACCTGGACGGAGCGGATGAAGGGCTGGCTGCGCGACGAGCTGCCCGGCTTCGATCCCGATCAGCGCTGGTTCGTCGGACGTCCGCTGCTGGTCGGCGAGAACGACTACGAGCTGCGGCTCAACAACGGCGACACCGGCGTGGTCGTTCGCCAGGACGACGATCGCATCGTGGCGGTGTTCGACCGCGGTGGCGACACGGTGCTCTACAGCCCCAGTCGGCTGATGGCGATCGACACCGTGTACGCGATGACGATCCACAAGAGCCAGGGCTCGCAGTTCGACGCCGCCGCGGTGCTGCTGCCCGACCCGAGCTCCCGGATCCTCACCCGGGAGCTGCTCTACACCGCCGCCACGCGGGCTCGGCGGCGGCTGATCGTGGCCGGCACCGAGGAGGCGCTGCGCGCTGCGGTGGCGCGGCCGGTGGCGAGGGCGTCGGGCCTCGGGCGCCGGCTGTGGGGCGCCCGCCCCGCCTGAACGCCGCGGACGTCGCCGTGGTCAGCGTCGGGATGGCGGCTCCGGTACTCGGCGACCACGCTTGCCACGATCAGCTCGCAGGCCCAGGATGGGGTCTCTGCGACGAGCTCCCGGCGTTCCAATCCCTGCTCGAGGGGCATGTGACGCTCTATCGGCCGGTCGGCGGGCGAGCATGAGAGCGCCGTACCGGCCCGTGCGCACGAGGGCCGGGCGGTCTCGCACGCGATCATCGGGTCGGGAACGACGTCGCCCGTATCAGGCTGAGCGCGATCGGCGGGTTCCGAGCCGCCGTCGGGGCTGGGGAAGGGTGGGGAAAGGAGCGGCGGCGTTGGCGAGCGGCGAACGGGCGCTTCGTGCGGGCGTGCCGGGTTGTGACCGGGGCGGCTGCCCACCACGCGCCGCCCGACGCCGCCCGAGCTCAGAGCCCCCGGGCCAGGTGGTAGTAGACCTGGTTCCAGCGCAGCTCGTTGGCGAACCGGGGCACGGTCGTGTGCTCGTCGATCACCAGCAGCTCGATGCCCGCGATCTGCGCGAGGTCGCGCAGCGGCTCGATCCCGAGCGCCATCGTGAACACGCTGTGATGCGAGCCGCCGGCCATCAGCCATGCCTCGGCGGCGGTGCTGAGCCCGGGGCGCGGCTCCCACACGGCGCGCGCCACCGGCAGCCGGGGCAGCGGCGCGTCGGGCTCGACGGCGTCGATCGCGTTGGCGATCAGCCGCAGCCGGCCGCCGATGTCGATCAGGCAGACCATCACCGCCGGGCCGGGGGGCGCGGTGAACACGAGCCGGACCGGATCCTCGCGGCCGCCGATCGACAGCGGGTGGATCTCGCAGGTCGGGCGCGCCGCGGCGATCGACGGGCACACCTCCAGCATGTGGGCGCCGAGCGCCTTCGGGGTCCCGGGACCGAGGTGGTAGACGTAGTCCTCCATGAACGAGGTGCCGCCCGGCAGCCCGTCGGCCATCACCTTGAGCACGCGCAGCAGCGCCGCGGTCTTCCAGTCGCCCTCGGCCCCGAAGCCGTAGCCGTCGGCCATCAGCCGCTGCGCCGCGATCCCGGGCAGCTGGCGCAGCCGGCCGAGATCCTCGAAGCAGTCGGTGAACGCCATCGACCCGCCGTCGGCGAGCGTGGCCCGCAGGCCGACCTCGATCCGCGCGGCCTCGACGAGCGATTCGCGCCGCGCGCCCCCCGGCGCCAGCGCGGGCACGACCTCGTACTCGGTGTCGTAGCGCTCCAGCAGCGCGTCGACGTCCGCGGCCGCAGCCGCCGCGACCGCGTCGCCGAGCCCGTCGACGCCGTAGCCGTTGACGGTCACGCCGAGCGCGATCTGCGCGCCGACCTTGTCGCCCTCGGTGACCGCCACGTCGCGCATGTTGTCGCCGAAGCGCGCCACCCGCAGGCGCTGGGCCTCGCTCCATCCGCGCGCCGCCCGCGCCCACATCCCGACGCGCTCCTGCACGGCGGGATCGGCCCAGTGGCCGACGACGGTCTTGCGGGCGACGCCGATCCGGCTCTCGGCGTAGCCGAACTCCCGGTCGCCGTGGGCGGACTGGTTGAGGTTCATGTAGTCCATGTCGATCTCGCCCCAGGGCAGCGCGCGATCGAACTGCGTGTGGAGATGCAGCAGCGGCTTGCGCAGCGGGGCCAGTCCCCCGATCCACATGCGCGCCGGCGAGAACGTGTGCATCCAGGCGATCACGCCGACGCACTGCTCGTCGGCGCCCGCCGCCGCCAGCGTGCGGCGGATCGACTCGGCGTCGGTCAGCAGTCCGTGGTCGACGACCGCCACCGGGATCGCCTCACACGCCGCGAGCGCCGCCACGATCTGGCGGGCGTGCTCGGCGACGTGGGTGAGCGCCTCCTCCCCGTAGAGCCGCTGGCTTCCGGTGAGAAACCAGATCTGGTCGCCGGCCACCTCGGCGCTCAGCTCCCGGCAGCGGAGCCGGCGCCCGAGCCGGCAGCCGCTCCGGCGCCGGCAGCCGCATCCGCGCCCGTCCCGCTCGCCGGCGCGGCCAGCGCCGCCTGCAGCGCGGTGCCGTCGGGCGAGCCCAGCCCGCTGCACGCGTCCCAGCCGGGGCCGGCGCTGTAGGAGCCGTTGTTGCCGGCGGTGATGTCGTGGAACGACGATGTGCCGAGCAGCGGATAGAGCCGGGGCTGGGCGAAGCCGACCGGGGCGCCGAGCTGCTGGTTGAGCCGCGCGATCAGGCCGGCCCACAGCGGGGCGACCGCGCTCGTGCCGCCGATCGTCTGCTGGTTCCCGTCGACGAGGATCTGATAGCCGGTCTGCGGATCGGCGTCGCCGCAGACGTCAGGCACGCCCCGCCCCGGGGCGTTGGTGTCGACGTTGTCGGGCACGCTCGCGCTCGCCTGGTAGCTGGGAACCGGGAACTCGATGCTGACGCCGCCGCCGGTGGCGCCGTCGCCGGGGTCGTTCCACACGGACTCGCTGCTGATCGTCGTGCCCGACGCCTGCAGCGACGTGCCACCGCAGGCCAGCGCGTGCGGCGCCGACGCCGGGAAGTCGACGTGCTGCTGGCCGTCGGTCTGGCCGTCGGTGGAGCCGTTGTCGCCGGCGGCCACCGTGACCGTCACTCCGAGGCCGGCGGCGTCGGTCAGCACCGTCTCCATCTGCGTGCGGGCCTGCGCGGTCCAGGAGTCCTCCGGGCCGCCCCAGCTGATCGACACCACCGAGGGCTTGCGGGTCGTGTCGTTGACCGCGGTCGACACCGCGTCGATGAAGCCCTGGTCAGTGTTGGGCGCGAAGTAGACGGCGATCGTCGCGCCGTTGGCGGTGGCGCCGACCACCTCGATGTCGAGCATCACCTCGCCGTCGGCGTTCTGATCGGTTCCCGGCGAGTTGGCGCCGCCGTCGACGCTGACCGCGGTGACGCTCGGCGTGCTCAGGCCCAAGCCCTGGAAGTAGGTGGCGAGGTCGGTGGTGCTGAAGCCGCCGCCGAGCTCGATGATCCCCACCGTCTCGCCGGCGCCGGTCGATCCGGCGGGGAAGGCGTAGGCCTCCGCCACCTGGACGGGGGTGTAGGAGGTCGCCCCGCCGGCCGCCGCGCGGAAGTGGACGCGGGCCTGGGGCCGGTCGTCGACGCCGAGCACGGCGGTGACGATGCCGCCCAGCGACGCCGGGACCGTGAGCGGGCCGGTCCGGGCGCGATACTCCGAGGACCGGTCGGAGGTGGCGAACCGCCCCGTGAGCTTGGCCTCGAACGCGTCGGCAACCGCCTGAACGCTCCCGCGCAGGCCGACCGACCGGCGGGCGAGGTCGACGGTGGTGACCGTCAGACCGGCGTGCGTCGCGAACGCGCGCACGGCGTCGACGTCGGCGGGATCGGCGCCGTAGGCGGCGGCGTACTCCTCGCGCGTGGGCCGTCGGCGCTCGGCGGGTGACCGCTTGGCTTCGTCATCGACCCAGCCCAGGGATGCCCGCGGCCGCAGGTAGACGGTGACCTCGACTTCCTCGGTCATGTCGATCTCGCCGACGCGCGAATGCTGGGGCTCGAGCCGGCGCTCGCTGCCCGGTACCTCGACGCGCTCCGATGCTTGCATGACTCCCTCCCAGACGAGACATGGACAGCTGCGCCGACGAGTCTAACCACACGTTGTTCACGCGGCTACCGACGCGCGATCCCGTCCAGGAACGACACGAGGTTGGACACGAACGCGTTGTCCGGATAGGCGGCGGCGGGATCGTTGTGGGCATAGGTGCCGTGGCGGTCGACGAGCCGCAGGTTGCGCATCGGGATCCCTGATTGACGGGCCAGGGCGACGGTGGCGGCGGTGATCTCCGATCCTCCGTAGGCGCCGAACGCGTACATCTTCAGCCGTCGGGGGAGGTGATGGCCGAGCGTGGCGTGCACGTCGAGCACCTTCTGCGCCGGGTTGGCGTTGCCCTGGTCGATCGCGCCGGTGTCGTCGGTGAGCCGCTGCGGGAAGTACCACTCGGTGCCGTCGACCGGCAGCCCGGCGCCCGACAGCATCGCGGCGTAGCGGTCGATCGGGGTGATCGCGCCGTTCCTCGACCACCCGGCCGGGCTGACCGCGGTGTCGAGCCGGCCGAGGTGCGCCTGGGCGGCGAAGGACAGCTTCGAGGTCGCGACGTCGGTGTCAAAGCCGAACGTGGCGAGGTTGGTCGCCGCCACCGGCGGCTTGAGCACCGCGGGGGTGAGCGGGAAGCTGTCGGCCAGCGACGGCTGGGCGGGCGCGATCAGCGCGAGGGTGGACCCGACGGCGGAGAACAGTCCCAGCAGTGGCGCGGGGACGCCGCTGAACGCCAGCCACGGGGTGCCGCTGCGCAGCGTGTCGAGCAGGCCGCGGGCGCCGGCGGCGGTGACCGGCGCTCCGAAACTGGCGCCGTCGTCGTAGACGAGGCCGGCGAGCTGGTCGGCGCCGGGCCGGCCGCCGAAGTCCCAGGTCGCATAGGCGGTCACCACCGCGCCCCCGAGCGAGTGACCGCCGAGTACCACCTTTCCCCCGAGCCGGCGCGCCGCCTCGATCACCACGCGCAGATCGCGCACCGCGACGTTGAGGCCCCACCGGCGGGCGAACGCGACAGCGGAGTTCGGGATCGCCGCGATGTGCCTGGTGATCGACGGATCGCTCAGGTACCCGAGGTAGTAGTTGAACAGCTGCGCCGGTGTGGCGGTTCCGGCCTTGGCGCGGTTGAGCATCGACTGATCCTCGAGCAGGTTCTCGCGTCGCTCCACCGACCACACCTGCCACCCCGGCGCGAGTGACACCAGCCACTGGGCCATCGGCACGAAGTACCCCGAGCCGGCGGACGTACCGGGTTCGAGCACCAGCACGTTGCGGGCGCCGGGGCGGCCGATCTTGATCACCCCCACCCGGTCATACCGGGCCGGCGTCCCCGGCGCGGCGTACCCGCGCATCCAGGTGACACCCGGTGCGGTGGCGGCCCGGGACGCCGCCGGCGCAAGCGCGAGCGCCGCCGCCGCGCCGGCGATCGCCAGCGCGAGGATCAGCGCTCGCCTCGACCGCATCCAGTGACTCATCGCGTCGCCTCCTCCAGGCGCTGACAACTCCGAAACGTTGTGTCGGCAAGCCTACAGCCGCGCAGCCCTCGTGCACTGAACCTGACATCCGGCACGAAGCCGGGCCCGGTCGTGAAAACGATCGGAGCCGACCGCCCGCCGTACGGCCGGGCTCGACGACGCCGCCGAGCTCGACGAGTACACCGCCGACCTATGCGCCGGCGACTGGGGGCTGTGGCGGACGTGCCGGCAGACGATCGAGCGCTGCCTCGCCGACCTCGCCGGCTATCTGGTATGAAGAGCCCGAGGAGGAAGCCGCCGGGCAGTAGAGGACGTGAGGGATTACGGCTCCGGTCACGTCACCGCGGCGGCGTCGGCGGCCGCGACGGCGTGGCAGCGGCCGTCGATCAGCGCCTCGCGCGCGCACTCGGCCACCCGCAGCGCGGTGATCGCGTCGTCGCCGTCGGACGCATCCGAGCGCCGGCCGCCCAGGCTCGCCGCGAACGCCTCGGCCTGCGCGCGCAACGCCGCCGTGAACACGTCGTCCCCGGCCGCGCCCCACATGAACTCCACGCGCTCGTGGCCACGGGCGCCGAACACCTCCACCCAGCAGCAATCGCCGTGCGGGAAGCGCCGCCCGAGCGAGATCGTCGTCGCCGCGCCGCCCGACAGGGCGCCGAGGATCGTCGCGGCGTCGGGGTCCTCGGCGGATGTGCCGGCGGCGCCGCAGGCCACCGCGGACACCGAGGTGAACTCCTGGCCGGTGAGCCAGCGCGCCTGATCGATCTCGTGGACCGCCATGTCGACCGCGATCCCGCCGCTGTGCGCGCGGAAGGCGGGGTCCGGGGGCTCCCCGTCCCATTGCAGGCAGCACAGCTGATAGATCTCGCCGAGCTCGCCGCCGGCGATCCGCGCGCGAAGCTCGCGCAGCGCCGGCACGAAGCGCCGCCAGTAGCCGACCTGGAGCGCGACGTCGTGCTCGGCGGCGGCCGCGACGGCGGCGGCGGCATCGGCGGCGGTCACGCCGAGCGGCTTCTCGCACAGCATCGGCACGCCGCGCGCGGCGAGCTCGGCGACGATCGGCCGATGCTGATCAGACGGCGCCGCGATCAGCGCGGCGTCGACGGCCGCGGAGGCGAGCATCTGCTCGCAGCCGGCGAACACGCGGTGACCCGCGGCGGTCAGCTCCTCGCGCGCCCGCGACGACGGCTCGGCGACGGCGACGATCCGCACGCCGGGGGCGCCGGCGAGGGCCTGGAGGTGGGTGCGGCCCATCCGCCCGCCGCCGATCAGCCCGATCCGCACCGGATCGCCGGCGGCGGGACGCGGGCGGCCGAGTGTCAAGACGGCGGCGGTGGCTGGCTCAGAGCCCGCGTGCCCGGAGGTACTCACGGTTGCGCCGCTGGTCGAGCGCCGGCTGGTCGGGGTGGGCGGGATCGGGCAGGATGTCCTGCTCGACGACGAGCCAGCCGGTGTAGCCGATCGAGGCGAGCGCGTCGATCACCCGGTCGATCGGGATATCGCCGTCGCCGAGCGCGCAGAACGCCCGCCGGCGCCAGATCTCGCGGACCGGCGCGCCCTCGGCGACGATCTCCTGCAGGATCGCGCGGCGAGCGTCCTTGAGGTGGACCTGGTTGATCCGCGAGCCCCACTCGCGGATCGCGACGACCGGGTCGCCGCCGCCCAGCAGCAGGTGGCCGGTGTCCAGGCACAGCCCGACGTCGCTGATCTCCAGGAGGCGCTCGATCTCCCACTGGGCCTCGACGTGGGTGGCGGTGTGGTGATGGAAGGTCGGCTCGTAGCCGCGCTCGCGACACCGGGACGCGGCGCGTGCCAATCCGTCGGCGAAGCGCTCCCACGCGTCCTCGGAGAACCCGATCGAGCGATCGGCCGCCGCGCGCCCGGGCAGGGCGGCGCGCGCCCGCGAGCCGGCATCGGCCAGCGTCGGCCGCGGCGCCAGCCCGCCGGTCGCCAGCGTGTCGAAGATGTCGAGCAGCGCGTCGAGCTCGGTCAGCGCCGGCTCCATCCGGTGCGGCTCGGAGAACGGCAGCTCCAGGTATCCGCCGGCCAGACCGAGACCGCGCCGCGACAGCCGGCCGGCGAGCTCGTCAGGCCCGCCGAGGTATCCGACCGGGCCGAGGTCGATCCCGTCATAGCCGGCCTGCGCGACCCAGTCGAGCAGGGTGAGCGGCTCGGGCACGTGGGGATCGATGCCGACGGTGATCTCGAATGCCCCGTAGCTGACCGGGGCGTTGGCGATCAGCAGCCCGATCGCGGCCGGCGCCCGGGACCGAGCGCCGGCGGTGACGGCATCCGCCGACGGCCCGGCGGCGGAGGTCATGGCGCGCCTCCGGGCGCGGCGACGGCGACCGGCGCCGTCACGGGGACCGGCGGCGCCGCCGCCATCTGGGCGCGCGCGATCAGCTCGCACAGCCGCACGTCGGCCAGCCCGTCGGCGCCCGCGGTCCGCGCCTCGCGGCCGGTGGCGATGCAGTCGGCGAACTCGACGAGCTCGCGGCGGAACGCCTCGTCGTAGCCGACGACCTCCTCGCGCTGCCAGGCGCCGGCGGTCCCGACCTCACCCTCCTCGAGGATCAGCCGGCTGGGCATGTTGCGCAGAAACGGCGAGGGCAACTCGAGCGTCAGGCGGCGGTCCGGCGCGTAGAACGCGAACTCCTGGCGGTAGCGCGCGATCCCCGGCAGGTCCACCCACGACAGGTGGCAATCGGTCTCGCCGAAGCGCAGGTTGATGGCGACGCACTGCGGGGCGAGGGCGGCGGAGACGATCTCGGTCGGCTCGCCGAGCACGCCGCGCAGCGTATTGAGCTCGTGCACGAGGCTGTCGAGCAGGATCCAGCGGTAGCACCAGCGGGTCCGCTCGTCGGCGTCGGTCAGCGCGGCGGCGAGGATCTCCGCCTCGCGCTCGCCGATCGCGGCCGCGACCTCGTCGGCGAGCCGCTCGCCGGCGATCATCGGGTAGTGAGCGATATACGGCGCCAGCGGCGATTCGAGCGTCGTGACCCTCACCAGCCGGACGTCGCCGCCGTCGCCCAGCAACGCCGCCAGCCGCTCGTAGGCGGGGTCATAGCGCTTCATCGTCCCGACCATCAGCCGCACCCCCGAGCGCTCCGCGGCCGCGACCATCCGCGCGGCATCGGCGCTGCACAGCGCCATCGGCTTCTCGACGAACACGTGGCGCCCGGCATCGGCGGCGTGGATCGCGGCCGGGGCGTGGTCGCCGGAGGTGGCGATCAGGACCGCGTCCAGCGGCTCGGCGATCAGCTCCTCGAAGCGGGTGAACACGCGTGGCACGCCGTAGCGCTCGGCACAACCGGCGGCGACGGTGCCCGACAGGTCGCACAGCGCGGCGAGCTCGAACCGGTCAGACAGCTCCGCCAGATACGGGAGGTGCATCACCTGGGCGATCAAACCGCACCCGATCACTCCGACCCGCACCCGCCCGGCCACGGCGCCTCCTTTGGAACGTTCCACCCGACTCGAATTAGACGCCGACCGTACTCGGTTGTCAAGTCGCGACGATCGCTCGCGCCGTCACGTCTGGCAGGCCGGACACCAGTAGGTCGTGCGGCCGCCGACGACGTCGCGCTCGAGGCCGTGACCGCAGCGCGGGCAGATCCCGGCGCGGCCGCGCGCCGGGATCAGCCGGCCGGTGTGCACGCCGCCTTTGCGGATCGCCGAGCGCACCGCCGATCGCAGCTCGCGCCGCAGCCGGTCGAGCTCCGCGACCGACAGCTGCGACACGTCGCGCCCGGGCGTGATCCGCGCCTGCCACAGCGTCTGGTCGGCGAGCAGGTTGCCGACGCCGGACAGCACGCGCTGGTTGAGCAGCCGGGCCTTGACCGGGCTGTGCCCGCGACCGATCAGCCGCCGGAAGTCGTCGCGCTCGATCGTCGCGGCGTCGGGGCCGACATGGCTGAAGTCGGGGTTCAGCAGCGCCCGGCCCAGCCGGCGCTTGTCGCGCAGCGCCAGACGGCTGCCGTCGTCGAACTCCAGCGCGAAGCGATCCCAGGACGACTCGTCCCGGTCGCCGTCGGGTTGGAGCACGATCCGTCCCGCCATCCCCAGGTGCAGCCCCAGCACGGGGCCGTCGGCGGTCTCCAGCCACAGGAACTTGCCGCGCCGGTGCGCGGCGGCCAGCTCGTGGCCGACGAGCGCATCGGCGATCTCTCCCGGCGGGTGGGGCCGGCAGACGTAGGTATCGCCGTCGTCGACGCGCGCGATCCGCCGCCCGAGCGCCGATTCGAGCGTCGTGCGCGCGCGTTCGGCTTCGGGAAGCTCGGGCACCCTCCGAGGATAGGCCCGCCCGGCCGCCGGTTCGCGGTTTGTCAGTTTCAGCTCTCGGCCAGCGCCAGCAGCGCACGTCGCACCTCGCCGTCGCGGCGCAGCGCCTCGGGGTCGGTCCACCGCCAGGCCACGCCGCGCTCGATCACGAACGTCGGCTGCCCGTGGTCCTGCACGCTCTCGACCGACATCTCGACGGCGCTGACGCCCTCGGTCAGCTCCTCCTGCGCGACGATCGCGCTGCCGTATGCGGTCACCGCGATGTCGCCGCCGGCGATGATCGACAGCGCGACGCGCGGATCGGCGCGCAGCCGCGCCAGCGACTCGCGGCGGCGGGCGAGGCCGAGCAGCACGCGTCGCGGACCGGCCCGGACCGCCGCCGAGACGGGGATCGCGTGCGGCTCCCGGCCGGAGGTCACGAGGATCAGCACGGTGCCCGCGGGCCAGTGCGGCAGGGCGTGCTCGTGGCCGCGCTGCACGGGCACGGCCCCCGGCGGATCCGGTGAGGGGCTTGGCACGGCCACCGATGCTACTCGCGGCTCGACGCGCCCGGGTTGATGTCCGTGGCCGCGGGTATGACACCTTTGAGAGGTGACCTCGACGATTCAACGCCATGGGCTCGGCCTCACCTGGCTGGAGTCCGACACGATGGCCCGCGCCGCCCACGCGGTGACCGTCGACGGGCGCGTCTGGCTGATCGATCCGTTCATCGACGAAGCTGCGCTCGCCGCGGCCGCCGAGCTGGGGACGCCGGCGGCGGTGATCCAGCTGCTCGACCGCCACAACCGCGACTGCGCCGCGATCGCGCAGCGCCTCGACGTCGCGCTGCTGCGGCTGCCCGCGGCCGTGCCCGATTCGCCGTTTGAGGCGATCTCGGTCGTCGCCCGCCCGTGGTGGAAGGAGGTCGCGTTGTGGTGCGCGCCGGAGCGCACCCTGATCGTCGCCGAGGCGGTCGGCACCGGGCCGGTGTTCGCGCTCGGACGGCCGGTGGGCGTGCACCCGCTGCTGCGCCTCACCCCGCCCCGGTCGGCGCTCGGTGGCTACCGGCCCAAGCGCCTGCTGGTCGGGCACGGGCCGGCGCTGGAGACCGGGGTCGAGCCGGCGCTCGCGCAGGCGCTGTCGGCGTCGCGCACGGATATTCCCAAGCTCGTGCTCAAGCTGCCGACGCTGGGGCGGGCCGGGTGACCGGCCGGCCGGGGTCACGAACCGCTCCCGCCGACGGATCCGCCACCATGAGTCCATACTCGGAGGATCCAGCTCCGTGTCGACAACCGCCAGTGACGTCGCCGCAACCCCATTCACCACGCCGGCCGCCGGCCTCGCGCCGATGAGCGTGCGCGAGCCGCTCGGGGCCACGTCGGACGGGGCGACGGTTGCGCTGCGGGATCCGCGCTCGCGCCCGCGGGAGTGGCTCGCGATCCCCGGCGGGCGAGTCGGCCTGGCGGGGCTGCTCGTCACCGGCGTCGTGATCTCGCTGTCGGCGTCACACACCGAGTTGCTGCTGCCGACCCCGCTGCGCCCGCTGCCCGCGACGCTGGCCGGGGTGTTCGGCCGGATCGGCCTCAACATCGGCTTCGGCGGGCTGATCGTCGCGCTGGTGCTGATGTTCCTGTCCTACGCGCTCGCCCTGCGCGCCAGCAAGCAGCTGTCCCCGCGGGCGGTGCTGATCAGCATCGCGGTGCTCAACGTCATCGTCCTGCTCGCGCCGCCGCTGTTCTCCACCGACCTGTTCAGCTACGTCGCCTACGGGCGCCTCGGCGCGACGTACGGGATCAACCCCTACGTCCACGGGCCGAGCGCGATCCTGCTTGACCCGCTGTACCCCTACATCGGCTCGCAATGGGTCAACACCCCGACCGCCTACGGCCCGCTGTTCACCGCGCTCAGCTATCCGATCGCGGCGCTCAGCATCTCGGCCAACGTGTTCATCTACAAGGCGGTGGCGGCGCTGTCGAGCCTGGTGATCGTCGGCGGCGTGTGGCGCGCGGCCCGGCTGCGCGGAATGGATCCGGTCAAGGCGGTCGCGCTCGTCGGCCTCAACCCGGTGATCCTCGTCTACGGCGTCGGCGGCGGCCACAACGACCTGCTGATGCTCGCCGTGCTGGTGGTCGGCATGTACGTGCTGCTCACCGACCGGCGTCGCACGAGCGGAGCGATGATCGTCGCCGCCGCCGCGATCAAGCTGACCGCGGGGGTGATGCTCCCGTTCGCGGTGGCGATGAGCGCCGGTCGCCGCGAGCACTCCGACGAGCGCAAGCGCGTGCTCGTCGGCGCCGGCGCGGCGGCGCTCGTGTTCTGCGCCCTCGGCGCCGCGCTGTTCGGGATCGGACCGCTGCACCTGTTCGCGACGCTGCACACGATCCAGGCGCAGGGCGGCCTGCACAGCATTCCCGGCTTCATCCTGACCGCGATCGGGCTCGGCCGCTTCACCGCGGTCGCCGGGCTGGTGCTCGACGGCGTGTTCGCGGTCGGCCTCGTCTGGCTGCTGCGGCGCGTGTGGATCGGCGAGCTGGACTGGATCACCGGCGCCGGCTGGGCGACGGTCGGCCTGCTGGTCACCGCCGGCCTGCTGATGCCGTGGTACATCGTCTGGCTGCTGCCGCTCGCGGCGCTGAGCAGCGACCGGCGACTGTGGACCGCATCGATCCTGCTGACCGGCGTCGCGCTCACATCGCTGTAGGCGCCCCCGAGCTGTGGGCGCAGCGCGCCGGGCGCGCCTACGACACGATGCAGCGCAGATTCTGCGCGCCCGACGGCCGCTATCGCCGCGACGGCCGGCGACCGGCGCTGTCGCTGCCCGGGTCGGCGGCGCACCTGTGGCCGTTCATCCGGGCGTTCGTGGCCACGCTCGATCTCGCCGGCGTGCGCGCCGCGCCGGCGCTGCCGGCGCACGGCGACGCGGCGATCGGGCGCCGGCTCGATGCCCTGGAGCGCTACTGGGACCGGCGCGGACCGCACCCCGCCTACGCGTCTGACCGGCCCGGGACGCTCCGGGTCGGCGACCGCTACTACGACGACAACGCGTGGGTCGGGCTGGCGCTCGTGCAGCTGGAGCGGATGCGGCCGGGGACCTCGCGCCCGGACCGCGCGGCCGCGATCGTGCAGTTCGCGCTCGCGGGCTGGGATCGCAGCGGCCGCCGCCCCCATCCCGGGGGCGTGTTCTGGGTCGAGCAGGGGCGCGGGACCGGCCGGCGCAACCACGATCGCAACACCGTCTCGACCGCTCCGATCGCGCAGCTGGCGCTGCACCTCGCGCAGCTCGGCGGGGCGTCGCTTCCGGCGCGCCTGTCGCCTGAGCCCGACGAGATGTACGCGTGGGTCAATGCCGCGCTGGACGCCGGTCGCGACGGCGAGCAGCCCGGCACCGGGCTCTACTGGGACAAGCTGCGCGGCGACGGCACCGTCGACCGCGCGCAGTGGAGCTACAACCAGGGCAGCATGGTCGGGCTCAACGTGTTGCTGGCCCGCCGCGGGCCCGGCGGGCCGGCGTACCTGGCGCGCGCCGAGGCGATCGCCCGCCGAGCCCTCGCCCACTACGCGAGCGCCGGCTATGACTCCCAGCCGGCGGCGTTCAACGCGATCTTCTTCCGCAACCTGCTCACCCTCCACGCCGCCACCGCCGACACGGCCCTGCGCGCGGACATCCGCTCGGCGATGGCCGGCTGCGCCGATCGCCTCTGGCAGCAGCGCCGCGACGACGTCGACCTGCTGGACCACAGCGCGCTCGTGTCGATCTGCTCCCTGTTGGCATGGGACGAGCGCGACTACGCCCTCCTGGCCTGACGCCGGCGTGTGGCGGCTGGCAGGCCCCACGCTCGGCTACCGTCCACCTCACAGACGATGACGCCAGGCAGCAGCGAAGCCGTCGAGCTGACGGTCGGTGACCGCACCGTGAGGATCTCCAACCCTGCGCGCGTGTACTTCTCCGCGCGCGGGGAGACGAAGCTCGACCTCGCCCGCTACTACGTCAGCGTCGGCGAGGGGATCGTGCGCGCGCTGCGCGAGCGGCCGTGCATGCTGCACCGCTTCCCGCGCGGGGTCGAGGGCGGGAAGGTTCACCAGAAGCGCCTGCCCCCGGGCGCGCCGGACTGGATCGAGACGGTCCGGGTCGACTTCCCGTCGGGGCGCCACGCCGACGAGCTGTGCGTCACCGAGCTGGCCGACGTCGTGTGGGCGGTGCAGATGTCGACCGTCGAGTTTCACCCGTGGAACTCGCGGAGGGCCGACGTCGAGCATCCCGACGAGTGGCGGATCGACATCGACCCGATGCC
>JBELAG010000146.1:0-13630 GCA_049509055.1 Solirubrobacteraceae bacterium | reverse complement strand
GACAGCGTCTCGATGTCGTAGGCGTCCTGGTGGCGGTGGCCGTTGATGAAGAACGTCGGCGTGCCCGACACGCCGCTGAAGTCCGCCGACTCGACGTCCTCGGCGATCCGCGCGGCGCCCTTGCGCTTGCGCAGGTGTCCGCGAAAGCGTTCCGCGTCGAGTCCCAGCTCGGCGGCGAACCGCAGGATGTCCTTGAGCTCGAGCTGATCCTGGTGGGCGAGCAGGGTGTCGTGCATGTCCCAGAAGCGGCCCTGGGCGGCGGCGGCCTCGGACGCCTCGGCGGCGAGCTGGGCATGCGGGTGGACGTCGTTGAGCGGGAGGTGACGCCACACGTAGCGCAGATCGCCGAAGTCGGCGAGCAGCTTGCGCACGACGGTCTCGGCGCGCCCGCAGTAGGGGCACTCCAGGTCGCCGTATTCCAGCAGCGTCACCGCCGCGTCCTCGGGACCGCGGATGTGGTCGCGCTCGGGGTCGACCGGCACCGCCAGGTCGACGATCGCCTCGGCGCTCCCGATCAGCGCGCGCAGCCGCGCCCGGCGCGGCAGCCGCTGGGTGAACGCCACCACGAGCGCGCTCATCAACGGGGCGCCGACCAGCGTCGTCAGCACGCCGAGCTTGGCCTCGGCCAGTGCCGGCCCGTGAAACGCCAGCGTCGCGATCAGCAGCGACACGGTGAAGCCGATCCCGGCGACGGCGCCACCCCCCACCACCGACGCCCATCCGACCGGCGGTCGGATGCGCCCGCGGCTGGCCCGCGTGACCAGCGCAGCGGCGCCCGAGATGCCGATCGGCTTGCCGAGCAGGTAGGCGACGATGATCCCGAGCGTCACCGGAGACCGGTAGGCGCGCTCCAGGAACCCCGCGTTGACGGCAAACCCGGCGTTGGCGAGCGCGAACAGCGGCACGACGATATAGCTGGTGAACGGGTGGAACATCTGCTGCCAGCGCTCATTGGGCGAGATCGCCAGCCGCAGCCCGGCACGTGCGGACTGCTGCAGCTCGGACGTGGGCTGCTCCCGGAAGACCCGGAACAGGTCGGTGGCGTGCTCGAGGTCCGATCGCGCCGCCGGGTAGGCGATCGTCAGCAGCCCCATCGCCAGCCCGACGACGATCGGATCGACGCCGGACTTCAGGATCGCCACCCAGGTCACCGCGCCGAGCACGGCGTACACGCCGCCGTTGGTGACCCGTCGGCTGCGGGCGAGCAGCACAATTGCGAACATCCCCACCCCGACGCCGAGCGCGACGCGGTTGACCGCGCCGGTGAACACGAGTGCGATCACGATCAGCGCCACGAGGTCGTCGACGACCGCGACGGTGAGCACGAACGCCCGCAGGCTGTTGGGGAAGCGCCGGCCGACGATCGACAGCATCCCGAGCGCGAACGCGGTGTCGGTCGACATCGCCGCCCCCCAGCCGTGAGCCGCGGAGCCACCGCCGTTGAACGCCAGATAGATGGCGATCGGGACGGCCATCCCGCCGAGGCCGGCGGCGAACGGAAGCATCAGCCGGCGGCGATCGCGCAGCTCGCCGAGATCGAACTCGCGCCTCGCCTCGAGGCCGACGACGAAGAAGAACAGCGCCATCAGGCCGTCGTTGACCCAGTGGCGGAGGTCCTGCGCGACCCCCGACCCGCCGATCCGGATCGACAGCGTCGTCGCCCATACGTGCGCGTAGGAGGACGCGCTCACGTTGACCCAGATGAGCGCGCCGAGCGCGCCGGCCAGCAGGACCGCCGCCGAGCCGGTCTCGGTGCGCAGGAAATCGCGCAGCGGCGCCTCGAGGTTGCGCGCCCATGCGGTCCGTCCCGACAGCAGTCCGCCCGAGTCGCTCTCGGCACCAGACTCCTCGGGACCTATCGGAAGATCCGCGGCCGTCACCGCCACCCAGCTTAGAAAGGCGCCGCCACGATACGCGAGCGTGCCAAAAGACCGCCGCACAGTAACATGCCCGTCAGGGGGATTTCCGAACACCGTGTGCAGTTGACCCAAAGGGAGCAGACCATGGCAGCCACCGAACCGTTCGTCTTCGACGCCATCCGCACGCCGCGAGGGAAGGGCAAGGTCAACGGGTCGCTGCACACGACCAAGCCCGTGGATCTCATCGTCGGCCTGATGCACGAGGTGCTCAGCCGCAACCCCGACTTCGACCCCAGCCGGGTCGACGACGTCGTCCTCGGCTGCGTCACGCCGGTCGGCGATCAGGGCGCGGACATCGCCAAGACGGCCGCGATCAAGGCGGGGCTGCCCGACACCGTCGCCGGCGTCCAGCTCAACCGCTTCTGCGCCTCCGGCCTGGAGGCGGTCAACATCGCCGCGCAGAAAGTCGCCTCCGGTTGGGAGGACCTCGTCTTCGCCGGCGGCGTGGAATCGATGTCGCGCGTGCCGATGGGCTCCGACGGCGGCGCCTGGGCGCTTGACCCGGAGACCAACTACGACACCTCGTTCGTCCCGCAGGGGATCAGCGCCGATCTGATCGCCACCGTCGAGGAGTTCACCCGCGAGGACGTCGACAGCTATGCGGTGCGCTCGCAGGAGCGGGCGGCGGCCGCCCAGGCCGACGGCCGCTTCGCCCACTCGGTGGTCCCGGTGTCCGACCTCAACGAGCACGTCGTCCTCGACCGCGACGAGTTCATCCGGCCGGGCACGACCGTCGAGACGCTCTCCAGCCTGAAGCCGTCGTTCGCGGCGATGGGCGAGATGGGCGGCTTCGACGCGGTCGCCCTGCAGAAGTACCACTGGTTGGAGCGCATCGAGCACGTCCACACCCCGGGCAACTCCTCGGGCATCGTCGACGGCGCCTCGCTGGTGGTCGTCGGCAACGAGAAGACCGGGGCCGAGCTCGGTCTCCGGGCGCGGGCCCGGATCCTCGCCACCGCGGTCTCGGGCGCCGACCCCACGATCATGCTCACCGGGCCCGCGCCGGCCAGCCGCAAGGCGCTGGCCAAGGCGGGGCTGACCGTCGACGACCTCGACCTCGTCGAGATCAACGAGGCCTTCGCCGCCGTCGTGCTGCGCTTCGTGCGCGACATGGGCCTCGACATCGAGAAGGTCAACGTCAACGGCGGCGCGATCGCGATGGGTCATCCGCTCGGCGCCACCGGCGGGATGATCCTGGGCACGCTCGTCGATGAGCTCGAGCGCCAGAACAAGCGCTACGGACTGGCGACGTTGTGCATCGGTGGCGGCATGGGCATCGCCACGGTCGTCGAGCGGGTCTGAGCGCGCCGGCGCACCGCGCGAACTCAACAGCCCGCAACGGAAACGAACAAGAGAGAACCATCATGAGCGAGAGCACGACGATCCGGTGGGACAAGGACGACGACGGGGTCGTCATCCTCACCCTCGACGATCCCAGCCAGTCGGCCAACACGATGAACGCCGCGTACGGCGCGTCGATCCTGGCCACGGTCGACCGCCTCGAGGCCGAGCGCGACGAGATCACCGGCGTGATCCTCACCTCGGCCAAGAAGACGTTCTTCGCCGGCGGTGACCTCAACGACCTCAAGGCCGCCACCCGCGAGCACTCCGAGCAGGTCGCCACCTGGGTGCGCGACAACAAGGCGGTGCTGCGACGCCTGGAGACGCTCGGCAAGCCGGTCGTCGCGGCGATCAACGGGGCGGCGCTCGGCGGCGGGCTGGAGATCGCGCTGGCCTGCCATCGCCGCGTGATCGTCGATGACCCCAAGGCGGTGACCGGCTTCCCCGAGGTGACGCTGGGGCTGCTCCCGGGCGCCGGCGGCGTTGCCCGCTCGGTGCGGATGCTGGGGATCGTCAACGCGCTCATGCAGGTGCTGCTGCTGGGCCAGCGCCTGCGCCCGCACACCGCGCTGGAGGTCGGGATCGTCGATGAGGTGGTGCACAGCCGCGACGACCTGGTCCCCGCCGCGAAGAAGTGGATCGCGGCGCAGCAGGGCGGCGATCCCGTCGCCCAGCCGTGGGACGTCAAGGGCCACAAGATCCCGGGGGGCACCCCGAGCACGCCGTCGCTGGCGCAGAACCTGCCGGCGTTCCCGGCCAATCTGCGCAAGCAGCTCAAGGGCGCGAACTACCCGGCGCCGCATCACATCATGGCGGCGGCGATCGAGGGAGCGCAGGTCGACTTCGACAGCGCGCTGGAGATCGAGGGGCGCTACTTCGTCGATCTGGTCACCGGCCCGGTGTCCAAGAACATGATCCAGGCGTTCTTCTTCGACCTGCAGCGGGCGAGCGGCAGCCGCGGGCGCCCCGCCGATGTCGAGCCGTTCAGGCCGGGCAAGGTGGTCGTCCTCGGCGCCGGGATGATGGGCGCGGCGATCGCCTATGTGTGCGCCAAGGCCGGGCTGGAGGTCGTGCTCAAGGACGTCGCCCAGGGGGCGGCGTTCAACGGCAAGAGCTACTCCAAGCGGCTGGTCGACAAGGCGGTCGAACGCGGTCGCTCCACGCGCGCGCAGGCCGACGACCTGCTGGCGCTGATCACGCCGACGACCGATCCGGCCGCGGCCGCGGGCGCGCAATTGGTGATCGAGGCGGTGTTCGAGGATCCCCAGGTCAAGGCGCAGGTGTTCGCCGAGATCGAGCCCCATCTCGCCCCCGACGCGCTGCTGGCGTCCAACACCTCCACGCTGCCGATCACGATCCTGGCCGAGGGCGTGTCGCGGCCCGTCGACTTCATCGGCCTGCACTTCTTCTCGCCCGTCGACAAGATGCCGCTGCTGGAGATCATCCGGGGTGAGCGCACCACCGACGAGACGGTCAGTCGGGCGCTCGACGTCGCCAAGCTGATCAAGAAGACGCCGATCGTCGTCAACGACAGCCGCGGGTTCTTCACCAGCCGCGTGATCGGGACGTTCATCAACGAGGGCATCGCGATGCTGCTGGAGGGCGTGCCCGGGGCGACGATCGAGCAGGCCTCGTCGCAGGCCGGCTACCCGGCGCCGGTGCTGCAGCTCACCGACGAGCTCAACATGAAGCTCATGCGCAAGATCCGCAACGCCTCCAAGGACGCCGCGGAGGCATCGTCGAGCGGCTGGGACGCGCATCCCTCCGAGCGGGTCGTCGGCCGCATGCTCGACGAGTTCGACCGGCCGGGGCGGCTGGAGGGCGCGGGCTTCTATGAGTACGAGGACGGCAAGCGCGTCCGCCTGTGGCGCGGACTCCGGGAGGCGTTCCCGCCGGTCTCCGATCCCGGTCAGATCTCGCTGCGCGATCTCGAGGAGCGGATGCTGTTCATCGAGGCGATCGAGTCGGTCAGGTGCCTGGACGAGGGCGTGATCGAGTCGGTGGCCGATGCCAACATCGGCTCGATCATGGGGATCGGCTTCCCGGGCTGGACCGGCGGCGTGCTGCAGTACATCAATGGCTATGAGGATCCCGCCCACCGCCCCGGCCACAGCGGACTCCCGGGCTTCGTCGCGCGCGCCCGTGAGCTCGTCGCCACCTACGGCGAGCGCTTCGAGCCGCCCGCCTCTCTGGTGGAGAAGGCCGAGCGGGGCGAGATCTACTCCGACGAGCCGGCGCTGGTCACCGCGGGCTGACCGCCGCCGGCCGTGTCGACCGCGCGCAGGGCATCCAGCGCGCGGTCGATGTCGGCCTCGCCGTTGTGCAGGTGAGGGCTGATCCGGATCCGGCCGGCGCGCGTGGAGACGGTCACCCCGGCGGCGCGCAGGCGCTCCCCGGCGCGGGCGTCGGCGCGCAGCGAGACGATCGCCGAGTTGCCCGGCGCCAACTCCAGCCCGGCCCGCAGTCGGTTGGCCAGCGCCACGTCGTGGTCGTGGACGCGGGCCACGCCGATCGACGCGATCAGCTCCAGCGCGGCCAGCGCCGCCGGCCAGCACGGCCACGCCGGCGAGACGTCGAACCGCCGCGCGCAGGCGGCCAGCCGCAGCGGCAGGCCGTAGATGCTGTTCCAGCGATCCTCGCCCGCATACCAGCCCGCGTTGACCGCGCGCAGGCGCTCCAGCGCCGAGCGCCGCACGGTCATGAAGGCGGTCCCGCGCGGATGGCACAGCCACTTGTAGCCGCCGCACACCATCACGTCCAGGCGCGAGGCGTCGAGCGGCAGCCAGCCGCAGGCCTGGGTTCCGTCGACGATCGTCAGGGCGCCATGCGCGCCGGCGGCGGCCGTGATCGCCTCCAGGTCGGCGACGCGGCCGTCGGCCGACTGCACGGCGGACACCGCGACCGCGTCGGTGCGCGCGTCGACGGCGTCGGCGATCTGCTCCAGCTCGACCGCGCTCACCTCCGCGCCGGCGGCGGCGAACGGGAACAGCAGCGACGTGAAGTCGCCCGCCGCCGTCACGACGCGGGCGCCCGGGCCCAGACCGCCGGCGACGCTCGCCACCAGCGGCGAGACCTGCGGGCCGATCGCCACGTCGTCGGCGCCGACCCCGTGCAGGCCGGCGAACACCTCCCGCGCGCGGTCGATCACCGCGTCGCAGGCGCGGGCCTCATATGTTCCGGCGGCCCATCGCTCGCCGAACTCGCGCAGGCACTGGAGCGACACGTCGGGCGCCAGGCCGTACGTGGCGGTGTCCAGGTAGCAGGACGCCGGCGAGAAGGCTGAGCTGAGCATCGGCGGTCACTCCCGGCGCGGCAGGGGCGGCCCCATGACGGGACCGCCCCTGACCGGCTCAGTGCTCGCTGACCGGCGGGGGATAGACCTCCGCCACGTAGCGATCGACCACCTCGCTGGGCAACCGCCTGGAGATCGCCAGGTAGTAGATGATGATGCTGAACCCGCCCGACGCGATCAGGCCGCCGACCAGCCCAAGGTCGTTGTTGCCGCCGACCAGGACGGTCTTGAACACGCCGACGCTGCCGATGATCCCCCCGGCGCCGAAGGTGCCGAAGTACGAGATGATGCCCATCCCGATCAGGTACGGGAAGATCCACGCGGCCGCCCCCCAGTCCATCGGAGGCTGGTTGGGGTTGAGCTTGAACTGCGCCGAGACGAGCATCAGCGCGTACCCCAGCAGCAGCGCGACCATCAGCGTCGTATAGGTCCCCCAGCCGGCCCAGTAGACGATGAAGCTCGCCAACACGAACGACAGTGGCGCGAGGATCTGCGCCGCCGGCAGCCGGTAGGGACGGGGCAGGTCGGGCTTCTGCAGGCGCAGCGCCCCGAGCGCGAGCGGGGCCCCGGCGTACATCATCACCGACGCACTCGTCACGACGCCGACCAGCTTGCTCCAGCTCGGGAACGGCAGCAGGAACAGCAGGCCGATGACGGCGGTGACGATGATGCCGATGACCGGGACCTTCGTCCGCGGGTTGTTCTTCTCGAATGCGTCCGGGATGTAGCCGTTCTTGGACAGGCCGAAGCTGATCCGCGAGGAGGAGGTCAGGTAGATCAGCCCGGTGCCGGTCGGCGAGATGAACGCGTCGAGGCGCAGGACGACCGCCAGCCACGCCAGGCCGGCGACCTTGGCCACCTGGTAGAACGGCGCCGCGTCGAGCGCCTTGATCGCGGGGCTCGCGCCGCTGGTCGGCAGCAGGTCGCCCCACGTCGTGCCGTGCGTCAGCAGCCGCGGATCGAGCGCGCCGATGAACGCCACCTGGACGAGGATGTAGATCACGGAGCCGATCAGGATCGAGAAGATCACGGCGCGCGGGAGATCGCGCTTGGGGTTCTTGGCCTCGCCGCCGAGCTGCACGGCCTGCTCGAAGCCCAGCAGCGCGAACACGATGCCGCCGTTGGGGATCGCGATCAGGATGTCCTTGACCGCCGCGCCCTTGACAAAGAAGCCGCCGCCGGCGCTGAAGTTGCCGCTGTGAAACTTGAACAGCAGCATCACGATGATCGTCAGGATCGGGATCAGGACCTTCCAGGAGGTGAGCGCGTTGTTGACGCGCGCCAGCCAGCGGATGCCGATCAGGTTCACGATCACGAACAGGACCGTCAGGAGCACGGCGATCAGGATCCCGGTGCCGCTCAGCGTGTTGTTGCTCTTGTACCAGCTGGACGCCCAGCTGAAGCTGGACAGGTACTGGATGGCGGCCAGCACCTCGATCGGCGCCACGCTGGCCGCCTGGAGGTAGGAGAACCAGCCGAACGTGCCGCCCGCGAGGCTGCCGAAGGCGTAGTGCGGGAACCGGCTCGTTCCGCCGGAGACCGGGAACAGGCCGCCGAGCTCGGCATGGACGAGCGCCAGGATGATCACGATGAACGACGCGGCGATCCAGGCGAGGATCGCCGAGGGCCCGGCGATCGAGGCCGCGGTCAGCGCCCCGAACAGCCAGCCTGACCCGATGATCGAGCCCTCCGAAGCCCACAGCAGTCCGAGGAATCCCACTCCACGGTGCAGTCCCTCGGCGTCGAGCTGCGCCTCCTGCGCCCCACGTGCGAGCGTCGGATCAGCTAGATCTGCCATCCATACCTCCTCATTGTTTCGGGGATCCTACCCCCGGCACCGGCAGCGGCGCAATGTCCGAATGCACAGCCCCGGTTGTCCCCGCGCGCAATCTTCGACGGCTGGTCAGTACAGGCCCTCGCGCCGCGCGTAGCGCCGCGCGCGATCGCGCTCGTACTCGTCGACGTCGAAGTTCGGCTCGGTGAGCGAGCGCAGGATCTCGCCGGCCCGCGGCAGCTGCGAACGCTCGATGTGGCGCTCCGGGTTCCACAGGTCCGAGCGGATCAGGGCCTTCGGGCACTGCGTGTAGGCCTGCTCGATCTCGACCAGCAGCCCGAGCGCCGGCGCCCTTCCCTCCACCGCCGAGCCGGCCAGCAGCTCGGCGTCGTCGATGATCACCGCGCGGCCGTTGACCCGGAAGGTGTCCCCGACCCCGGGGATCAGGAACAGCAGCGCGGTCCGCGGGTCGGCCAGCAGGTTGGTGAGCGTGTCGCCGATCCGGTTGCCGGGACGGTCGGGGATCAGCAGCGTGCGGTCGTCGAGGATCCGCACGAAGCCCGCGGGATCGCCGCGCGGCGAGACGTCGAGCCCGCCGTCCGGGCTTGCGGTGGCGACGCACAGAAACGGCGAGCGCTCGATGAACTGCCGGGTGAGCTCGTTGAGCCGGTCGGCGATCTTGGCCACCACGGTCTCCGACGGGGTGCCGAGAATCGCTCGCAGTTGCGTCTCGTCGCTGATCGCCGACACCGTCCGCACCGGCCGAAGTGTACGGCCGCCGACGACCGACGCGCGACGCCGGCGAGCGCACTAAGGTGGCGCCGCGATGACCGACGACGCGGTGCTCGCCGAGCAGCTGGATTACTACCGCGCGCGGGCCGGCGAGTATGACCGCTGGTGGCGGCGCGAGGGGCGCTTCGATCGTGGCGCTCAGGCCAACGCCCGCTGGTTCGCCGAGACGGCCGAGCTCGAGCGGGTCCTCGAGCGCTTCGACGCAGGCGGCGACGTGCTGGAGCTGGCCTGCGGGACCGGCCTGTGGACCCGTCACCTCGTCCGCACCGCGTCACGCCTCACCGCGGTCGACGCGTCGGCCGAGGTGCTGGCGATCAACCGCGCTCGTGTGCGCGACGCGCGCGTGCACTATGTCCAGGACGACCTGTTCGCCTGGACGCCCGAGCCGTCGGCCTACGACGCCTGCGTGTTCACCTTCTGGCTCTCGCATGTCCCGACCGAGCGGTTCGCAGGCTTCTGGGAGACCGTCGCCCGCGCTCTGAAGCCCGGCGGCCGCGCGTTCTTCATCGACAGTGCGCGGACCGCGCGCTCCACCGCCGCCGACCACCAGCTTCCCGACGACGGCGAGGAGACGATGACCCGCCGCCTTGACGACGGCCGCGAGTTCCAGATCATCAAGCGCTTCTACGACCCGCCACGACTGCAGTCAGACCTCCAGGCGCTCGGCTGGCAGGCGGTCGTCGGCCGCACCGCGGAGTTCTTCATCCACGGCACCGCGACCCCGCCCGCCGCCGACCAGTCCTGAGCCGGCCGCGCGCCCGGGCATACCTCACCGGCCGGGGCGCCGGTCCGAAGATGAGCCAACTGCTGCTGGGAAAGGAGCCAGTGGCGTCACCGGCCGATCTCCAGTCGTCGCGGCGCCGCCGCGGTCACGTCCGGAGCCCGGTCACGACAGAGTTTCCTGCCGTGGATGACGGCGACCTGGACCGCTGTCGGCGAGCGGGCGGCGGGTCCCGCGACCGACGCCGATCCCGAGCGCGGGGGGAGCGGGTCAACAGCCGCGAGCGGCGCGGCTGGCGGCCGACCGGACCGCGAATCGACAAGCAAACGTCCACCACAGGCCCGTTGTCGGGTTGCGATGGACGTTTGCCGACACATCGACGCCTGCCGCGGGACCGGCGCTCGCTCGCCCGCACGGCCGAGAGCGCGGCCAGCCGCAGTTGACCTTCAGCGCACGCCCTCCCCCGCGCCTCAGGTGCCGGCGCGGCGCGCGACGGGTCGCCCGTAGATCGTGCCGACGAACAGCTGGACGAGCGGCTCGATCAGCAGGTCGGGGTCGCGCAGGGTGGCGTGCTCGCCGGTGAGGGCGACGTGGAAGGACCGCTCGGCGCTCCACACCAGCGCGGCGGCGAGCGCCTCGCTGTCGGCGCCGGCGGGCGCGAGCCCGGCGGCGCGGTCGCGCTCGATCGTCTCGGCCAGCGCGGCGGTCACGTCGCCCAGCATCGAGAACCACAGGGCGCGCAGCTCGGGCACCGCCGGCCATTCCTCGGTGACCGCCAGGATCAGGCCCCGGTAGCGCGCGGTGACCTCCAGGAGGTTGGCGAGGCCCTCCGCCACCGCCTCGTCGGGCCCGCGCTCGCCGCGCTCGAACATCGGCTCCAGCTCCCGGGCCACCTCGACGCTGATCGTGCGCATCAGCTTGACCACGACATCGTCCTTGGAGGCGAAATGCTCATAGAAGCTCGTCCGCCCGACGGCCGCGGCGGTGAGGATCTGCGCGACGCTCAGCTCCGACAGCGACACGGTCTCCAGCAGCCGGGAGGTGGCGGCGAGGACCGCGCCCTCGGTCTTGGGGCGGCGGCCGCGCTTGCGCGGATGGCTGGGCGTCGCTCTGGAGACCGTCATCGTGTCACGCCGGGACCGCCAAGCGTACACGGTGTTCGCTTTTTGCTCAGATACCGAGCGAGCGCCCGATGATCTCCTTCATGATCTCGGTCGTGCCGCCGTAGATCCGGGTGACCCGGGCGTCGACGAACGCCCGCGCGATCGGGTACTCCAGCATGTATCCGTACCCGCCGTGCAGCTGGACGCAGCGGTCGGTCACGCGGCCCTGCAGCTCGGTCGACCACCACTTCGCCATCGCGGCGTCCTCCGGGGACAGCTCGCCGGCGTTGAGAGCCAGCACCGCCTGGTCGACGAACACGGTCGCCAGCTCGATCTCGGTGGCCATCTCGGCCAGCGCGAAACGCGAGTTCTGAAATGAGCCGATCGCCTGCCCGAACGCCTGGCGGTCCTTGACGTACTGCAGCGTCTCCCGCAGCGCGCCGCGCGCCGCGCCGACCCCCGCGATCGCGATGCTGAGGCGCTCCTGGGCGAGGTTGGCGGTCATGTAGCGAAAGCCGGCGCCCTCGTCGCCGAGCCGGTTCTCGACCGGGACGCGAACGTCGGAGAAGAACAGCTCGGCGGTGTCCTGCGCGTGCATCCCGACCTTGTCGAGGTTGCGCCCGCGGGTGAAGCCCTCCATCCCGCGTTCGAGCACGAGGATCGAGATCCCGGCATGGCGCCCGCGGGGATCGGTCTTGACCGCGGTGATCACGAGGTCGGAGTTGATCCCGTTGGTGATGAACGTCTTGGAGCCGTTGACCACGTAGCAGTCGCCGTCGCGCAGCGCGGTCGTCCGCATGCCCGCCAGGTCGGAGCCGATCTCGGGCTCGGTCAGCGCCAGCGCGGTGATCAGCCTGCCGTCGGCGATCCCCGGCAGCCAGCGCTGCTGCTGTGCCTCGGTGGCCAGCGAGAGGATGTAGGGCAGGCAGATGTCGTTGTGCAGCGTCAGCCCGAGCCCGCTGCCCGCCGCGCCGGCGAGGCTCACCTCCTCGGAGAGGATCTGGTTGAAGCGGAAGTCGCCGGTTCCGGCGCCGCCGTAGCGCTCGGGCACCTGCATGGCGAGCATCCCCTTCTCGGCCGCCCGCGCAAACAGCGCGCGTGGCACGATCCCGTCGCGCTCCCATTGCTCGTGATGCGGGGTGATCTCCTCGGCGACGAAGCGGCGCGCGGACTCGCGGAAGTCGTCGTGCTCGGGCTCGAACGATGCTCTGCGCATCCCGTGATCTTCTCACCCGGCGGCGCGGCCGCTGCACTACGCTCGGTCGATGGCGGTGCGTGACCCCGTGGCCGAGACCGGCCTACCGAGCGCCGACGGCGCGGCCGACGACAGCGCGCGCGAGTACGGCCGCGCCCAGGGCGCGATCCTCGCGGCCACCGAGCAACTGCTGCGCGAGCACCCGCTCAGCCAGCTGAGCGTGAGCGACATCATCGACGCCGCCGGGATCTCGCGGACGAGCTTCTACGCCCACTTCACGTCGAAGTCGTCGGTCGTCGCGGAGTGCCTGCGCCGGGTGATGGACCAGGTGACGGTGGCGATGGCGCCGTTTCACGCCGCCGCCGGAGCCGACGCCGGCGCCGAGGAGGCGATCCGGGTCAGCCTGCGACAGTGGGTGGAGGTGTGCACGCGCCACGGCGCGCTGCTGCGGGCGGTGAGCGAGGAGTGGCCGCACGACGACGAGCTGCGCCGGCTGTGGTTCGAGATGCTCGCGACGGTCACGACGGGGACGGCGAAGGTGATCCGGGCCGCGCGGCGGGGCGGGCTGGCCCCGGCCGGCGCCGACGCCCAGGCGCTGGCGGCGTGCCTGGTGTGGGGCTATGAGCGGGTCCTGCACATCGCGCTGGTCGGCGAAGCCAGGGGCCTGGCGCGACCCGACGCGATCATCGAGCCGCTCACCCAGATGATGATCGGCGGACTGTACGGCCGGCCGCCGGCCGGCCGGCGCCGCTGAGCCGCGCGGGGCCTACGATTTCAGGCGCGTGCGCCGACTGGACCCGCAATCGCTCGAACAGCATCTCGACGCGCTCCACCGGGCGGCGTGGGCTCTGTGCGGCTCCCGCGAGGACGCCGAGGACCTCGTCCAGGAGACGTGCGCGCGGGTCCTCGCCCGGCCGCGCGTGGTGAGGGGCGACGACCGCGCCTACCTGATGCGCGCGCTGCGCAACACGTTCTATTCGCGGCTGCGGGCGGCATCGCGCCGGCCTCAGACCGCCGCCACCCTCGAGGACGTCGAGGCCGTCGAGTCCCACCCCCGGCGCCAGCCGGAGCGCGCCGCGGAGGTCTCCGAGATCCTGGCGGCGATCGCGGAGCTGCCCGAGGACTTCCGCATGGCGATCGTCGCGGTCGACATCCTCGGCCTGCCCTATGGCGAGGCCGGCCGGGCGCTCGGCACCGCCGAGGCGACGATCACCACCCGCCTGTACCGCGCGCGCCAGCGGATCGCGCGCCGCTTCCCGGAGGGCCCGCGCTCGGATTCTCGGGAAGGATCCACCCCAACGGGAAGTCTGAGCTCATGAACAAGCGAGTGACCGACGAGCCCATCTCCCGCGAGGCCGAGCTGGCACGACTGGCTGACGGGTCGCTGCCCGCGGCCCGCGCGGATGCGCTGCGCGCCGAGGTGGCGCGCTCACCTGAGCTGGCGGCCGCGCTCGCCGAGCAGGAGCGCGCGGTGGCGCTGATGCGATCCCTCG
>JBELAG010000145.1:0-13669 GCA_049509055.1 Solirubrobacteraceae bacterium | reverse complement strand
ATGGACGGTGCAGGCGCCGCAGTTGGAGGTGTCACAGCCGACGTGCGTGCCGGTCAGATCGAGATGATCGCGCAGCGCGTGGACCAGCAGCAGGCGCGGCTCCACCTCGAGTGTGTGCGCGACGCCGTTGACGTTCAGGTGCACGGTGACGGTGCTGCTCATCCCTCTCCTCCTGGCTTGCGGGTCCAAGTGAGGCGGGACGATACTCCCCCGTTTGCGCCGCCAAGACACCAGGACGACGGCGCTCGACGGGTCGCCTCCGACCGTCGTCACCCGTACCTATGCAGCGAATTGCTGATGTGATCCCGCGCCTGCGCAGCACCTATGCAGCGGGCATTTGTCGGTTGTGCCCACAACAGTTTGCTAGGGTCCGCACATGAAAATCGGACGCCTCATTCTCCGCCTCGTCGTCGGTGGCTACTTCTTCGGCCACGGCACCCAGAAGCTCTTCGGTTGGTTCGGGGGGTATGGCCCGGACGCCACCGGCCAGTTCTTCGAGAGCCTCGGGCTGCGCCCGGGCAAGCGCCACGCGATCGCCGCCGGCGCCGCCGAGGCCGGCGGCGGCGCGCTGCTGGTGGCCGGCGCCGCGACGCCGCTCGCCTCCGCCGTCCTCACCGCCACGATGCTCACCGCGATCAACCGCGTGCACCTCAAGAACGGCCCCTGGGTCACCAACCAGGGCTATGAGTACAACCTCGTGCTGATCGCCGCGGTGCTCGCCCTCGCCGAGACCGGCCCGGGCAGCCCGTCGATCGACGCCGCCCGTGGCGCCAACACCCACGGCACCAAATGGGCCTTGATCGCGCTCGCCCTCGGCGTGATCGGCGCGGCCGGCGCGCACGCCGCCGCCGAGGCGGCCCCGGCCCCGGAGCCCGCTCCTGAGCCGGCGCCCGAGCCGGCGGCGCCGGAGCCCGCCCCGCAGGCGTAGTACCGAGTCGACCGGCAGACCTCCGTCGGCGGGGCGGACGGGTCCTCACCCGCGCTATCCGAGCTTGTGGGCGAGCACCTGGTAGACCGACGCCCAGCCGGTGGTGAACCCCTGGCGCGCGGCGCGCAGGTACAGCCGATAGATCCGTGCGCGCTCGGCGCCGGCCACCGCGACCGCCTCGTCGTAGCGCTCCTCGTAGGTCGCGATCCAGTGGCGCAGCGTCTCGGCGTAGTCCTCGGGCAGGCCCTCGACGTGCCGCGTCACCAGTCCGGTCCGCTCGAGCGCGAGCTCGATCCGCGACAGCGGCAGCGGCACGCCGTCGGGGAACACGAAGCGCTCGGAGAACGCGCCCTCGTCGGGCGTGTCGAAGTCCATCAGCTTGGCGATCCCGTGGTTGAGCAGGCGCCCGCCGGGGCGCAGCAGTCCGGCCAGCGTGCGCGCGTACAGGTCGATCCGCTCCTCCCCGACGTGCTCGACCATGCCGATGCTCGAGATCGCGTCGAACGGCTCGGCGCCGGGCTGCGCGAGGTCCCGGTAATCGGCGAGCCGCAGCTCGATCCGATCCGCCAGCCCGGCCTCCTGCACGCGCCGGCGGCCGAGCGCCACCTGCTGCTCCGACAGGGTCACGCCGAGCACGGTGACGCCATATTCGCGGGCGGCGTGGATCGCGAAGCTCCCCCAGCCGCAGCCGACGTCGAGCACGCGCTCGCCCGCCCGCAGGCCGAGCTTGGTGCAGACGAGCCCGAGCTTGGCCTGCTGGGCCTCCTCGAGCGTCGTCGCGCCGCTGCGAAAGTACGCGCAGCTGTAGGTCATCGAGGGGTCGAGGAACAGCGCGAAGAAGTCGTTGCCGGCGTCGTAGTGGTAGCTGACCGCCCGGCGGTCGCGTCCCGGCGTGTGACGCTCCCCGGTGAGGCGCAGCTCGGACGCCGGAGGGCGGGGCGGCGCGACGATCCCGGTCGCCCGCAGGACGGCGATCGCGAGCCGGGCGATCTGGCGCGGCGACAGCGACAGCGCCTCGAAGGTGTCGACGATCCGCAGCGCCTTGTCGATGTCGTCGACATCGAGCAGGCCGAGCACGTAGGCCCGTCCGAGCCCGAGCTCGCCGGGAGCGCGCAGCGCGTGGGCGAGCGCCAGCGGCGAGAGCACACGGAAGCTCGGGCCGCCCGGCTCGGTCGCCTCGACGCGGCTGCCGTCCCAGAACTCGATCGCGAACGGGCGCTGCGGGAGCGCGGCCGCGATCTCACGACGCAGGGGTGCCGTCCTGGCGAGAGCCAAAGCGCGCGGAAGCTTACGCGCCGGGCGCGATCAGGTTGCGCGTCTGGCGTTCGGGCGAGATCCGCACGACGTCCCAGGCGAGGCCCATCATCTCCATCACCCGGATCATCGCCGCCGACGGGTCCAGCTGCCATCGCCGCAGGCCGTGGCGGAAGGACGTGGGAAACGCGTGGTGGTTGTTGTGCCACGCCTCGCCCCAGGTCGGGATCGCCAGCCAGAAGACGTTGCGCGACTCGTCGCCGGTGTCGTAGTCGTGCTTGCCGAAGTAGTGGCAGATCGAGTTGATGCTGAACGTGGCGTGGTGCACGAGGAAGATGCGCGCCGCGCCACCCCACAGCAGCGCGGTGAGGCCGCCGTCGACGGTCCCGGTGAGGGCCACGCCGGCGCCGAACGCCGCGGCGAGCCCGGCCGCGACCCAGAGCACGAACGTCCGGTCGACGAAGCGGATCCAGGGATCGGCGAGCAGGTCCTTGGCGTAGCGACGCTCGTCGGCCACCTCCATGTCGGAGAACACCCAGCCGATGTGGGCGTGGACGAAGCCCCACAGCTCGCCGCGCCAGCCGTGGCGCTCGTCGAGATGAGGGCTGTGGGGGTCGCCGTCCTGGTCGGAGAATTGATGGTGCTTGCGGTGGGTGGCGACCCAGTCGATCACGGGGCCCTCGGCGGCGGCCGAGCCGAGGATCGCGAAGCTGACCCGCACCCATCCCCGGCACTTGAAGCTGCGGTGGGTGAGCAGCCGGTGGAAGCCGACCGTGACCCCGGAGCCGATCGCCATGTAGAAGACCGCCAGGATGACGAGGTCCTGCCAGACGAGCAGGCCGTGGTTCCAGCCCAGCCACATCCCGAGCAGCACGAGGATCGGCGGCGCCCCGGTGACGACGCCGCTGGCCACGCGGTCCATCAGCGGCATCTTGACCGCGCGGACGCTCTCGGGGGTGAGGGCGGACGGCGCGTCGGCCGCGTCGAGCGCGGTCCCGGGAACGCCGAGCACGGCGACAGGGGCCGCGGCGGTCGCGTCGGCGGCGGCGACCGCGGTCGTGGAGTTCGGTCCCATGGGCACGCGGCATCGTACTGGCTCGCGCCGATGATGACGCGACGATGGGTGGAAACCACGGGGGGTGGGCGGGGTCGGCGTCCCCGGATCGCCTCGCGCCCGACCGGGTCTCGGACGCCGGGCCAGTGGTCGCCCACTACCGCGCGAGCGCGACGGAATCGTTGGCGAACGGCCGGTAGGCGCGACAGGGCTCGCCGCGCAGGCCCGGGCACGGCGGCAGGCCGGTGGGGACGGAGACGCCGGGCACCACGGGCAGAATCAGCCGCGACGGCAGCGCGCGCGAGTGGGCGATGTCGACCGTCGCCGGGGCGCTCGGGCTCAGCTCGGAGAACGCCCACACCGGCTGGTCGCCGCCCGGTGCCTCGACCGTGATCCGGATCCGCGAGCCGCGGCGATAGACGTGGCCCTCGTAGTAGAGCGGCACGGTGACCTCGGTGTAGCGACCCCGCGCCAGCGGCGCGACGTCGGCACGGCGCAGGCTGAGGACCGGGGCCAGCAGCGTGCTCAGGCGCGGATCGAGCGCGCGCTCGTCGGCCCGCACCCAGCCGTCCTGGACGAACGTCTCCTTGCCGTCGGGGCGCACCTCGGACACGGTGACCTGGAGGTCGACGCTCGGCGCCGATGACTTCAGCCACAGGTGCACCGCGCCGGCGCCGATCACCACCGTGTTCGACGACAGCGGCGCGGTCACGTAGGCGACGGCGGTGCCGGGCGGGTTCTGCTCCCAGCGGTAGGTGGGCGTGGCCGTCCACAGCCCGCCGGGGCTCCCGTCGTCGCTGCCGGTGAAGCTGGTGGCGGGCCGAGCGCCGGGATTCCAGCTGAACCGGTCGGCGCCGGCGGCGGCGGGCGGGATCGCGGCGAGCGTCCCGCCGGCGCCCAGATACCACGACCGCGCGACGGTGCCGGGAATCGGGAAGCGGGAGAACGAGCGCTCGAAGCCGGGGTACGGATCGCCGGGCACCGCGCTGCCGGCGCCGTTGTCGAACAGGATCCGAACCGGTTCGAGGCGCTGGAACGCGGCGAGCGCGGCGCCGTAGCTGCGTTCTGATTGGATCGGGTCCGCCGGCAGCGTCACCCCGTTGATCCCCATCGCCGACGCGTACACCAGCGGGACCTCGCTGCGCTCGCTCGCCGTGAGGCGCGGGGCCCGGTGGGCGACGTAGAGCTCCAGGAAGTCATACCAGCGGGTGAGGGTGTCGGGGTCCAGCGAGTCGATGTGCGCGCCGTTGGTGAAGGTGAACCATTTGTGGCGAGTGCCGGTGAAGTGCTCGGCGAGATCGGCGCAGTGTGCGCCGGTCTGCTCGTCGGTCCACTGACAGGCGAGGTACACGGCGGCGTGGATCCGGTTCACGAAGGTGATCGGCGCCAGCGGGTCGGCGATCGCCGGGACGTAGTAGTGGTTGGCGCGGAGCTTGGCGATCAGGTTGGGCGCCTCGCCGTGGAGCACCTGGTCGGCCTTGCAGATCACATCGCCCGCTCGGATCCGCGCCAGCGCCCAGGGCTGGCCGCCGGTGGGCGACGCCGGGAGGGCGTCGTGCACCCGCTGCTCGCCCCAGGTGAGCGCGAAGCCGGTGTTGAGGATCCCGCCCGGATACAGCGTCGTCGCGGTGTTGTCGATCACCGACAGCGGCGCGATCGCGGCCAGGTGCGGCGGGTCGGTGGCCGCCACGAACAGCTGCGAGATGCCGCCGTAGGAGATGCCCATCATCCCGACGCGGTGGCGCAGCACCCACGGCTGGCGGGCGACCGTCTCGATCACGTCGTAGCCGTCGAGCGACTGCAACGGCTCGAAGTAATCGTAGGACCCGCCCGAGCAGCCGGTCCCGCGCATGTTGACGTCGACGACCGCGAACCCGAGCAGGTTGGCGATCGGCGCGATCCCGCTGTCGGGTCCGGCCGGATCGGCGTACCCGTACCCCGCGTACTCGACGAGCGTCGGATACGGGCCCTCGTCCGCGGGACCCGGCAGACGCACGTCGATCGCCAGCAGCGTCCCGTCGCGCGTGCGCAGATAGCCATAGCCGCCGGCCGGCAGCCGCTGGTCGTAGATCCGCGTGGACGGCGGCGCCGAGCGGTCGGGCAGCACGGTGAGCGGCCCCGAACGCACGGTCCGGCGCCCGGAGACGCCGCGGACGCGGTAGCCCGGCCCGGGCGCGAGCAGCCTGAAGACGACACCGCCGAGCGAGTCGGCGCGCCGGGTCGCGACGCGCTGCCCGGCACGGTTGGTCAGTGAGACGGTGGCGCCGGCGCGCAGGCCGGTGGCGTAGACCTGCTCGACGCTGCCGTGCGCGCTCAGCCCGATGGTGGCCGCCTGCGCGCTCGCCGCACAGGCCAGCAGCCCGATCACGGTCAGGACTGCCGCCGACACCTTCCCCCTCCTCATGCGAGGGAAGCTACTACGACCGCCCGACGGAGCTGACCCTTATCGGCCGACCGTGCGCAACAGCGACCGCGCGCGGGCGGGCACCGGCGACAGCGCCTCGCGCACCTGCGAGAGCCCGGCGCGCAGTTCGGTGTCGCCCACCTCGACCGGCAGCATCGAGTCCTGTAGCTCGGCGATCGACTGATCGGCGTCCTCGACGGCATCCGCGGCGCGCTCGATCAGGTCCTGGACCGACTGGGACTGCAGACCCGGGGAATGAGCCTCGAATGACCGCCGGCGCAGGTTGGAGCGCCCGGCGAAATCGGAATGGGTGCGCTGAGCGCGGCCGTAGGCCAGCTGCACCGGGCGAAAGAGCTGCGACTCGAGCGCGTCGGCGTGGTCGTCATCGAGCTGCTCGTAGGCCTCGCCGAGCCGCGCGAGCGCGTCGGCGATCTGCTCGGTCGCGACCGCCAGGTCCCCGAGAACCTTCTCCCTGCCTTCGGCGGTGGTATAGGCCATGTGACGCAGGTTAGTTGGACCCGAGGGTCGGCGCGCAGCTAATCGGTCAGCGTCACGTTAAGTTCACCTCTGAGCGCCGAACCTGGGCGACCGGAGCGGGCCGCGTCCGACAGCCGCCGGCACGCGACGGCGGTCGCCGCGGAGACGACGAGGACGGACGGCCAGGCGCCGATCACGAGCCCGAGCACGTGCGAGCAGGCAAACGCGAACAGGCCGCCGGCGGCCAGCATGGCGGCGGTCCGCCGGCCGTCACGGCGCACCCACACCGCGATGCAGGCCAACCCGAGGATCGCCATCACCGCCCCGCCGAGCGGCCGCGAGCCGGTCGAGACCGCGACTGCGAAGCCCGCGATCAGCCCGGCGGCGGCGATCGGAGCGGTCGGCAGGCGGGCGACGAGGTCGTCGAGGCCGGGTCGGTTGACAGCCACGTCACGATGGTCCCACATAGGCCGAGGCCGCGGCGGGCGATCAGGGACGCCGACGGCGGATCCAACGACGACGGCTCCGGATCGCTTGGGATCGGCAGCCTGAAGGGAGCAACGCGATGAGCAACCATCTTCTGCGCGAGCATGCGCCGGTCAGCGACGCCAACTGGACGCTGCTCGATACCGAGGCGCGCGAGCGACTGGCGGCGGCGCTGGCGGCGCGCAAGCTCGTCGACTTCTCCGGCCCGCACGGCTGGGAGCACTCGGCGAGCAACCTCGGACGGACCGAGCCGGTCTCGTCGGCGCCGTGCGACGGGGTGAGCGCCGTCCGCCGCCGCGTGCTTCCGCTGGTGGAGGTGCGGGCCAGCTTCGAGATCTCCCGGGCCGAGCTGGCCGACGATGACCGCGGCGCCTCCGACACCGACCTCGGGGCGCTGGACCGCGCGGCCCATCAGATCGCCGTGGCCGAGAATCGCGCCGTGTTCCACGGCTGGCCCGAGGCGGCGATCGTCGGGATCGCCGAAGCCTCGCCCCATCAGGGACTGCAGCTCGGCAGCGCCGCCGAGGGGTTTCCCCGGCCGGTCGCCGCCGCGGTCGAGCAGCTGTTGCACAGCGGGATCGTCGGGCCCTACGCGCTCGCCCTCGGCAGCGACGAGTACAAGCGCGTGGCCGAGACCGCCGAGCACGGCGGCTACCCGTTGCTCGATCATCTGCGCCAGATCCTGGGCGGCGAGATCGTGCGGGCGCCCGGCGTCGACGGGGCGGTCGTGGTCAGCCTGCGGGGCGGCGACTTCCTGTTCGATTCGGGCCAGGACCTCTCGATCGGCTACCTCGACCACGACCGTGAGAACGTGCTGCTGTACCTGGAGCAGAGCTTCAGCTTCCAGGTGGCGACCGCCGAGGCGGGGGTGCCGCTGAAGCGCTGAGTGGCGTTACGAAGGGCCCACGAGCTCGCGCCAGCTGAACGCCGGCGCGTAGCCGAGGATCTCGCGGGCCCGCCCGATGTCGAGCAGCGAGTCGTTGCCCGTCACATGGTCGGCGACCGGCACCCCGGGAAAGACCTCGGCCATCAGCTCGCGGCTGGGGGTGTGCATGACCGTGTCGGCGGCGGCGATGATGAAGCTGTCGGCACCGGTCACGTCGGCTTCGAGGGCGAGACGCACGCTCTGGGCGACGTGGCTCTCGTCGACGTAGCCCCACAGGTTCCAGCTGCGCGCGCGCGGGTCGTCCTGCCAGCCCGCGAAGCGCTCGTAATCGCCGCGGATCATCACGTTGGAGAACCGCAGGCCGATGATCGGAATCCCGCTCCAGCGATGGAACTGGCGCGCCAGCTCCTCCCCGACGACCTTCGACAGCGCGTAGCTTGACTCCGGGTACACGTGCGCCTCGTCGACCGGCGCGTAGTCGGGCGGCCGCCGAAACGGAGGACCGAGCATCGTCTCGCTCGATGCCCACACGACCCGCTGCAGGCCGTGGCGCTGCGCCGCCGCGAACACCGCATGGGTGCTGGTCACGTTGGTCCGGAACACCTGGTCGGCGGTCGCGTGCGCGGGAGAGGGAATCGCCGCCAGATGGACGACCGCCTCGATGCCCGGCAGCGTGCTGCCGCCGTCGAGCGCCTCGAGCGCCTGACCGAAGTCGGTGACGTCGGCGCGCAGGAACGGAATCGCGCCCTCCGGGTGGTGCGACTCGGGCGAGGGGACGACGTCGATGTTGAGCACCTGGTGGCCGTGCTCGGCGAGATCGCGGACGATCACGCGTCCCGCCTTGCCGCTTCCCCCCGTCACCGCGATCTTCGCCATCGCACAATCCATAGCAGAGCCCGGTGACCGTCGAGTGCGTCGAGGAAATCTCTGCAGGTCCGGCCGCATCTGCCGATATCACGATCATGAAGCCGTTGCTCGGTCATCGCCGTTGGGCTCCCGCGCGCGTGCGCCGAGCGGCGCCACGACGGAACGGGACACGATGAGGCTCGTCCGGGTCAGCTCGGTGCGCGACGAGATGGAGCTCGCGCGCGACGTCCCCTCCCCGGTCCTCGGCGCCCAGCCGCTGCTGCGCCGCGGCGTGCGCCTGTCGGCGGGACTCGGCGCCCGCCTCGCGACGCTCGACGTGCGGGCGGTGTGGATCGAGGACGACCTCGGCGACGGGATCATCCCCAACGAGCCGCTGCCGACCCATGTCCGCCACTCCACCGAGCTGGCCGTCTCACGGTGCCTGGACCAGGCCAAGTCCGTCGCCGCCGGGCTGGGCAACCTGCCGCGCGACGCCCTGGGCCTGCTCCAGCAGGCCGCCTCGGCGATCATGGAGGCGCTCGCCGGCTGCCCGGAGGCGGCGCTCGCCTTCGACGACCTGTCGAGCGCGGACTCCTACACCTACAGTCACTCCGTCCGCGTCGCGACGTTGGGCCTGCTGCTCGGCCAGCGCATGGACCGGATCGACGGCTGGGTCGACTGGCAGGGACAGCGCCGGTTCGACCGCAAGGCCGAGCGCATGACGATGCTGGCGATGGGCCTGCTGATCCACGACATCGGCAAGATCGCGGTTCCCGAGTCGGTGCTCAACAAGGCCGGCGCGCTCAGCCCCGACGAGTGGGAGCTGATCAAGGCGCACCCGCAGGCGGGGGCATCGATGCTCTCCACCGACCGGGTGTCGCCGGTGACGATCGCGATCGTGCGCGACCACCACGAGCGCTGGGACGGCCAGGGCTACGCGCGCGGGCGCCAGGGCGAGGAGATCCATCCATTCGCGCGGATCGCGGCGGTCGCCGACGTGTTCGACGCGATCACCGCCGACCGTCCCTACAAGGCCGGCCGGCCGCCTCACGTCGGCGTCAGCAGCATCCTCGAGGGCGCAGGCACGCAGTTCGACGCGACGGTCGTGGAGCACTTCAAGCGCGTGGCGATGCCCTATCCCGTCGGCTACACGATCATGCTGCCGGGCGGAGGCTCCGGCGCGGTGGTCGGCGTGGACCCCGAGGAGCCCGAGTACCCGGTGATCCGCCACCGCGCCCGATCCGGGGAGCTGATCGAGGCCGCGATGCACATCGTCGACGGCACCGTTCTCAGCGGCTGCGAGACGTCAGGGCGCGGCGAAGTCTCCGAGCTCGCAGCCTGACCTGATCGGCCTGGCTGATCCCCGCGGCGTACGCGCCGCCGGTCAGCCCCCAGCCGGGGTCCGACCACTCGAACGGGATCACCGCGCCGACCTGGCGGATCGCCGCCAGCCCGACCACCGAGCGCTCGACGTCGCCCGGCACCGTCGGGCCGGGCACCGATTGCCACGTGTCGGGCTGCGCGTCCCAGCCGTACTCGTTGACGATCAGCGGGACCGAGCCGCGACCGTAGGCGTCCATTTGCGCCGCCGCCCAGCGCACAAGCGCGATCGTCGCCTGGGCGTCGGGACCGTAGGGGTGCAGACCGATGCCGTCGACGGGCTGTCCCCGGAGGGCCCTGAGCAGGCGCGGCAGCGACGAGCGGGTGAACGCGAGGCCGCCGGTGATGACGATCGCGTGCGAGTCCACGCGCGTGATCGCGCGGTAGGCGGCGCCGTACAGGCGGGCGTAGTCCTGAAGGTCGACGTCGGGCCCCCACGTCCAGCGGCAGTCGGGCTCGTTCCAGATCTCGAACGTCGTCACCGGCTCGCGCGGGAGCGTCGGATGGGCCCGCCAGAAGCTCCCGCCCTCGCCGTAACGTCGCGCGAACGCGGTCACGTATGCGGCGTAGACGGCGTCGCTGGCCGGAGGCAGCGGCGAGATGATGCCCGTCGGCGAGCGGATCGGCCTGACGTGCTGCTGCGCCCAGATGGGCGTGTAATCGAGCATCGGCTCCCATCGCAGGCCGGCGGCGGCCATCGACGCGACGACGAGATCGTCGAAGTGCCAGTCATAGATGGCGTGACCGCCGACGGGCGCAACCGGCTCGGCGGCCGCCCAGTCGGCTCCCGATCGCCCGACGGTGCCGCCGATCGCGCGGAGGCCGGCCAGCGACGTCTCGACCATCCCCAGCGTCCACTGGCCGCGCACGAGGTAGTTGAAGTCTCCGTCGACCTCCGCCCCGAACTCGACCGCGCGCGCGGCGACCGGCCACGCACAGACGGCGAGTGAGAGCAGCAGCAGGAGCAGACCACAGCGGCGGAGCACGGCGATTCTCGTCGATAAACCGCCGGCGGCCGGCAAGTCTCGCGCGCGGTCGACCGCGGTCATCCTGCTGACCGGCCTGCGACCGGCGCCGACCGACGTCGATCGGGCCGGTGGACGTAGACTTCGGCCCCGGAACGCGCGCCGGCGAAACCGGCGCGCCGGGCGAATCTCGGGAGACCGGAATGTCACCGCTGGTTGATCCGGGGCGGACGCGGCGATGGCGGCGCACGCTGCGCGCACGCCACGCCGACGAGGACCCGTTCGCGGCGCTGCGCACCGGCGCCGACTATCGCAGCGAACCGACGACATCGATCCCAGGGCTCGGGGAGAGCGGCTGGAGCGCGACGCCGGCGACGCCCGGGCCGCCGGCGCGCCGGGGCAGCCGGCCCGGTGTCGGACGCGCTGTCGCGAGGGTCCGCGCGATCCTCAAGCTGGTCGTGGCCATGCTGATCATCGGCGCCCTGGTCGCCCCGCTGCTCGCCATGGTCGGCTCGGGTCACAGCAGCGGCGGCGGGCTCTCGGTCGTCCAGCTGGTCGCCCCGCAGCCCGTCCAGCCCGTCGGAGGCTCTCGGCGCGCCACGCCGCGCCGACCGGGCGCGACGGTGTCCTTCCTACGCTCGGCGGCGCTCCGCTCCGGGCTGGCTCGGATCGCCCGGCTGGTCCCCGGCGCCGGCCTCACCGCGTTCACGGTCACCCGGACGTCGCTGACCGCGATCGCGATCCGGCGCGGCACGTGGGCGCAGACCGTGTACCTCGGTCCCGCCGGCGCCGCAGTCGACGTCGGGGCGGCGATCGCTGAGCGACCGATCCCGATCGCGGCGATCCATCCCGGCGTCGTCGGGGCGCTGATCTCCGAACTGGACCACCGCTTCCAGGTCGGCGCCGGCGAGATCGCGCAGATGGTGATCAGCTCGCCGCCGGGGCGCCCGACCGAATGGCTGATCTCGACGACCGGCGCTCGCCGGCCGCGGTTCGCCGCGGCCCTGAACGGCGGGCGGCTCAGGGCGACGCTGATCCGTCGCTGAACGTCCTCGCGCGACGAGCCGGGCGGCCGCGACGGCCGGCGGCTGTCCTGGCCTCAGCGCGAGGCGGTGCGGGCGAGCGGGATCTCGGGCCCGTCCGGAACCTGCCGTGCGCCGCCGAGGGGCACGAGCCGGGCCGGCTCTGACCCGAACTGACGCTGGATGTCGAGGAGCAGCCGCCGGCATTCGTCGCCCGGCACCGGGCGGCTGACGTGGAAGCCCTGCGCGAAGTCGCAGCCGAGGTCGCGCAGCGTGTGCTGCACGCCCGATGTCTCCACGCCCTCGGCGGTGACCCGCAGGCCGAGGTTGCGGCCGAGGTCGATGATCGACCGCACGAGCACGGCGTCGTCGGGCTCGGTCTCCATCCGCGTGACGAACGAGCGATCGATCTTGATCTCGTCGACCGGGAGCTGTTGCAGCTGGGCGAGCGACGAAAAGCCGGTTCCGAAGTCGTCGATGGCGATCGTCATGCCCATCGCGCGCAGCTCGTGCAGCACCGTCTGGGCCCGTCCGAGGTCGGCGACGAAGCGGCTCTCGGTGATCTCCAGCTGCAGCGAGCTCGCGTGCAGCTCGAAGCGATCCAGCAGACCTCCGATGATCACCGGCAGATCGTGGTCGAGCAGCGTCCTGGTCGAGATGTTGACCGAGAACCGGACGTCGAGACCGCCGGCCTGCCACACCTTGCACTCCGCCAGGGCAGCTTCGAGCACGCGCTCGGTCAGGCCCTTGATCAGGCCGGTCTGCTCGGCGAGCGGGATGAAGCCGTCGGGCCCGATGCATCCCAGCTGCGGATGGTTCCAGCGCACGAGCGCTTCGACCGCCAACGTGCCGCTGTCGTCGAGCGCGACCTTGGGTTGATAGTGCACGACGAGCTCGTCGCGATCGATCCCGCGGCGCAGCTGGGCGGCGAGCGCCAGCTTGTCGATGCTGTGCTCGTCCTGGTCGTGGGTGTAGAGCACGCACGTCGAGCGCTCGGACTTCGCGCAGTACAGCGCGATGTCGGCGTGCTTGAGCAGCTCGTGGACGGTCCGCCCGTGCTGTGGGAAGCACGCGATCCCGACGCTTCCGCCGACGTGCAGGATCAGCGAATCGACCTCGCATGGCCGCTGCAGCGCCTCCAGCAGTCGCTCGCCGCACTGCAGCGCGTCCGCCTCGTGATGGACGCCGGGTAGGACGACCGCGAATTCGTCTCCCCCGAGGCGCGCCAGCAGGCCGTCGCGCCCGACCGCCGCGGCGAGCCGCGGGGCGACCAGCTGCAGCACCCGGTCGCCGAACTCATGGCCGAGCGTGTCGTTGATCGACTTGAAGTCGTCGAGATCGACGATCATCACCGCCACGCCCGACTGGCCGCGCTCGGCCGCATCCAGGGCGCTGGTCACGGTCTCGGTCAGCAGCCAGCGATTGGGCAGGTCGGTGAGCCGGTCGTGGAACGCCCGGTGGGCGTTGATCCCGGCCTGGCGGCCGCCGAAGTAGATGGCGAGCACGGGCACGAACGCCACCGGGATGAGCGCCAGGCTCGCGTCCGCCGAGGCGACCACCCCGGGCGCGAACGCCAGCAGACAACCCGCCGTCATCGCGTGGAAGGCCACGTCGCCGGCGAGTGACGGAAGCACCGGCACGCGGGCCAGGAACGCCGCGCCGACGCCCGCCAGGACGTGGTTGATGGCAAAGCACGCCGCCACGGCGAGCAGGATCGCCGGCACGTCGCCGGCGTGCACCGCGACCGGGAGCGAGCCGATCGTGTCGATCAGCAGGGCGCCGGCGCCGGCGAGCGAGAGGACGTATTGAGCGGCGTTGAAGACGATCTTGATCGGGGCCGTGCGGCTCCACAGGTCGGCGATCACCAGCGCCGCGGCGTACACCGCGCAGGCCGGGAGGACCCCGACGCACAGCACGACGGCGAACGCGAACGACGTGGAGATCGTGACCTTGTCCAGACCGCGACG
>JBELAG010000144.1:0-13801 GCA_049509055.1 Solirubrobacteraceae bacterium | reverse complement strand
CTCGCGCAGCTCGATCTTCCGATGCTCGACGAGCCCGCGCACCCGCGGCTGCACCGTTACACCAAGGACCACACCCGCGCCTGGAGCGCGACCGTCGACGCGGCCGACGCCGTCGTGATGGTCACCGCCGAGTACAACTACGGCTATCCCGCGCCGCTGAAGAACGCGATCGACTATCTCAACCAGGAATGGCGCCACAAGCCCGTCGGGTTCGTGTCCTACGGCGGGGTGGCGGCCGGGACGCGAGCCGTCCAGCAGCTCAAGCAGGTGGTCGGCGCCCTGTCGTTGGTGGCCGTGACCCCGTCGGTGAACATCCCGTTCGTCACGCAGTTCCTCGACGCCGACGGCGCCGTCACCGCCAACGACGTGATGGTCGCCGCGGCCGCCGGCATGCTCGACGAGCTGATCCGCGTGCAAGCGGCGCTCGCGCCGTTGCGCTCGGGGTCCTGAGCCGGCCGGGGAGCAGCCCGCGCCGTGAGCCCGCTGCACGCCGTCGCGATCTTCGCCGCCGGCGTCGTGGCGGGGACGATCAACACCGTCGTCGGCAGCGGCACGCTGTTCACATTCCCGGTGCTGCTGGCCTTCGGCTACGCCCCGGTCGTCGCCAACGTGTCCAACACGGTCGGGCTCGTGCCCGGCTCGGCGAGCGGCGCGCTGGGCTACCGGCGCGAGCTGTCGGGGCAGGGGCGCCGGCTGGCGCGGCTGGCGGTCGCGTCGGTGACCGGCGGGATCATCGGCGCGGTCCTGCTGCTCAGCCTGCCGGCGTCGGCGTTCACCGCGATCGTGCCGGTGTTCATCGCGCTCGCGCTCGTGCTGATCATCGCGCAGCCCCGCATCTCGGCGCTGCTGGCCGGCCGCCGCACCGGCGGGCGCCACCTCGCCGGGCCGCTGGCCAGCAGCGGTGTGCTGGTCGGCGGCATCTACGGCGGCTACTTCGGCGCGGCCCAGGGGATCATGCTGCTGGCGATCCTCAGCCTATCGATCGACGACGAGCTGCAGCGCCTCAACGCGCTCAAGGTCGTGCTCGCCGGCCTCGTCAACCTCGTCTCCGGGATCATCTTCGTGCTCGTCGCCGACGTCGCGTGGGCGCCCGCCGGGCTGATCGCCGGCGGCTCGCTGCTCGGGGGCGTGCTCGGCGCCCGCGTCGGGCGCCGGCTGCCGCCCCAGATCCTGCGCGCGGTGATCGTCGTCGTCGGCGTCGCGGCGATCGTCCACCTGGTGGCGTAGCCGCGTCCTCACCGTCGCGGCCGGCGCTGGACGGGCGCCCGGCCCGCGGGCTGGCGCAGCGGCTCGCGTGGCATGATCGGCGGGATCTCGAGGTCCAGCGGGTGTCCCGGCCTGAGGTCGAAGCGCTCGCCGTGGTGCTCGATCCCGAGCGGGTCACCGTGCAGCAGGACATAGCGGGCGTGGCGATGGTTGACCTCGACGCGCAGCGTGCGGTTACGGAACATCAGCCGGAACTTCATGCGGGTCAGCGCGGCGGGCAGCCGCGGGCGGAAGCTCAGCCGTCCGCCGTGATCGCGCATCCCCCCGAAGCCGCCGACCGCCGCGATCCAGGTTCCCGCCACCGATGCGATGTGGATCCCGTCGCCGGTGTTGTGCTCGAGATCGTCGAGGTCCATCAGCGCCGCCTCGGCGAAGTAGTCGTAGGCGAGGTCGAGGTGGCCGACCTCGGCGGCGATCACCGCCTGCGTGCACGCCGACAGCGAGGAGTCGCGAACGGTGAGCCGCTCGTAGTACTCGAAGTCGCGCAGCTTCTCCTCCTTGGTGAAGGAGTCGCCGCACAGGTACAGCGCCAGGACGAGATCGGCCTGCTTGACGACCTGCTTGCGGTACAGGTCGAAGTAGGGGAAGTTCAGCAGCAGCGGATAGCGCTCGGGGCCGGTGGCGTCGAAATCCCACACCTGGTGGTCGGTGAAACCCTCCGACTGGGGGTGGACCCGCAGGGTCTCGTCGTAGGGGATGAGGATCTTGTCGGCGGCGGCGCGCCAGCTCGCGGCCTCCTCGTCGTCGACGCCGAGCGCATCCCCGCATTCGGGATGCAGCTCGATGGCGTCGGCGGCCGCGCGCAGGTTGCGCTGGGCCATCAGGTTGGTGTAGACGTTGTTGTCGGCGACCGCGCTGTACTCGTCGGGCCCGGTGACGCCGTCGATCCGGAAGCGCCCGCCGGCGTCGTGGTGGCCGAGCGACCGCCACAGCCGCGCCGTCTCGACGAGCAGCACGACACCGGTCGTCTTCTCGAACTCCGGATCGATCGCCGCCGCCTGATAGCGGACGACGGCGTCGGCGATGCCGGCGTTGATGTGGAAGGCGGCGGTGCCGGCCGGCCAGTAGCTGGAGCACTCCTCGCCGCCGATCGTGCGCCACGGGAACGCCGCCCCCTTGAGGCCGAGCGTCTTCGCGCGCTCGCGGGCCAGGTCGATCGTCTGCGCGCGCCAGCGCAGCGCGTCGGCGGCGGCATGGGGCGCGGTGTAGGTGAGCACCGGGAGCACGTACATCTCGGTGTCCCAGAAGGTGTGGCCGTCGTAGCCGGGGCCGGTCAGGCCCTTGGCGGCGATCGCGCGCTGCTCGCCGCGGGCGCCGGCCTGCAGCGTGTGGAAGAGCGCGAAGCGCACCGCCTGCTGCAGCTCGGCGTCGCCCTCGATCTCGACGTCGGAGCGGTCCCAGAACTCGTCGAGGTACTCGCGCTGTTGCGCCAGCAGACCCTTCCAGCCGGCGTGCACCGCTCCCGCCCCGGCGGCGGCCACCTGGTCGCGCAGCGCGTGCGTCGAGCGCTCGCCCGACCATCCATAGGCGAGCAGCTTGACGATCCGCAGCGGCCTGCCGGGCGCGAGATCGGCGGTCACCATCACGCGTCCGAGGTCGGGGAACGACTCGGTCACGGTCGCGGTCCCGTCGGGCCCCTCCACCAGGTGATCCATGGAGGCGGCCACCTTCAGCCCGCTGAGCTTGGCGTGGTGGACGAGGATCGCCCGCAGCCCACGGCTGTCGGACTCCTCCGACACCAGCGGCGAGTCGAGCGCGGCGGCCGCGCGCGGGTCGCCGGTGCGCGTGGGGTGGGGTTCGTTGGCCACCAGCTGGGACTGCACCACGACCGGGAACTCGCCGTCGATCGGCTCCACGATGTACTCGATCGCCGCCACCGCGCGCTGGCTGAACGACACCAGCCGCGTCGAGCTGATGCTGACCTGGCGACCGGTCGGCGAGACCCACTCCGCGGTGCGCCGCAGGACGCCGGCGCGGAGATCGAGCACGCGCTCGTGGCGGCGCAGACTGCCGTAGCGGACGTCGAACGGCTCGTCCTCGACGAGCAGGCGGATGATCTTGCCGTTGGTGACGTTGACGACGCTCTGGCCGTCCTCCGGATAGCCGTAGCCGGCCTCGGCGTAGGGCAGCGGCCGGACCTCGTAGAAGCCGCCGAGGTAGGTCCCGGGAATCCCGTAGGGCTCGCCCTCGTCGAGGTTGCCGCGCAGCCCGATGTGCCCGTTGGCGAGCGCGAACACGGACTCCGACTGGGCGAGGTTGGCGAGGCGCAGCTCGGCCTCGCGGATCGTCCACGGCTCGACCGGGTAGGCCGGATGCTCGATCACGCGCGCTGCAGCAACTCGCCGAGGTCGTCGACGACGACGCTGGCGCCGTGGGCGCGCAGCGCATCCGCCTGCCCGGCGCGATCGACCCCGACGACGTAGCCGAAATCCCCCGCGCGCCCGGCCTCCACGCCGGCCAGCGCGTCCTCGAAGACCGCCGCCTGTGCGGGCGACACGCCCAGCGCCCGGGCTCCGGCCAGGAACGTGTCGGGCGCCGGCTTGCCCTTGAGGTGACGCTCGTCGGCGACGACGCCGTCGATCCGCGCCTCGAACAGATCCTCGATCCCCGCCGCGACCAGCACGTCCTTGCAGTTGGCGCTGGAGGAGACGACCGCGCGGCGCAGCCCCGCCTCGCGCGCGGCCTTGACGTACGCCACCGAGCCCGGGTAGGCCTCGACCCCGTTGGTGCGGATCAGCGTGAGCACGAGCTCGTTCTTGCGGTTGCCGATCCCGCACACCGTCTCGCGGTCGGGCGGGTCGCCGCGGTCGCCCTCGGGCAGCTCGATCCCACGGGACCGCAGGAACGTGCGGACGCCGTCGTACCGGGGCATCCCATCGACGTAGCGGTCGTAGTCGGCGGCCTCGAACGCGCGGAACGGCTCGCCGCGCTCGTCGGCGCGCCGGCGCAGGTACTCGTCGAACGTCTGCTTCCACGCCGCCGCGTGGACCTTGGCGGTCTGCGTCAGCACGCCGTCGAGATCGAACAGGCAGGCGGTGACTCCGTCGGGTAGGCCGAGCACGAGGCTAACCATATCCGCCCATGCGAAACCGGCCGCGACGGCCTGGCGGCACGACGCCTGAGGGTCTTCTCACCGACGGGTTGTGGCGGGGACGGCGGGGGTAGCTCGACCTCAGGCGATGCGCGACCTCAGGTCGCGATCCGCTTGCCCGCGCTGTCGCTACGAAAGGAGCCCGCCCCGCCATGAGCACGAGCCGTCCACCCCGCACGACCACCGACGCCGGCATCCCCGCCGCCAGCGATGAGTACTCGCTGACGATCGGCGCCGACGGCCCGATCCTGCTCCAGGACCACTACCTGATCCAGAAGATGGCCCAGTTCAACCGCGAGCGCGTCCCCGAGCGGGTCGTGCACGCCAAGGGTGGTGGGGCACACGGCTTCTTCGAGGTCACCGATGACATCACGCAGTACTGCAAGGCCGACTTCCTCCAGCCGGGCCGGCGCACGCCGATGTTCGCGCGCTTCTCGACGGTGGCCGGCGAGTCGGGCAGCGCCGACACCGTGCGCGACCCGCGCGGGTTCGCGCTGAAGCTCTACACCGACGAGGGCAACTACGACATGGTCGGCAACAACACGCCGGTCTTCTTCGTCCGCGATCCGTCGAAGTTCCAGGACTTCATCCACTCCCAGAAGCGGCTGCCCGACACCAACCTGCGCTCCAACGACATGCAGTGGGACTTCTGGACCCTGTCGCCCGAGTCCGCGCATCAGGTGGCGTGGCTGATGGGCGACCGCGGGACGCCGCGGACGTGGCGCCATATGAACGGCTACGGCAGCCACACCTACCTGTGGGAGAACGACGGCGGCGAGAAGTTCTGGGTCAAGTACCACTTCAAGACCGATCAGGGCGTCGAGTGCTTCACCGATGCGCAGGCCAAGGCGATGGTCGCCGAGGAGCCCGACTTCCACATCCGTGACCTGTCGGACGCGATCGCCTCCGGCGACGCGCCGCAGTGGAATCTCCACATGCAGATCATGCCCTTCGCCGACGCGCCCGACTACCGCTTCAATCCGTTTGACCTGACGAAGGTGTGGCCGCACTCCGACTATCCGCTGATCCCGGTGGGGCGGATGGTGCTCGACCGCAACCCCGAGAACTACTTCGCCGAGGTCGAGCAGGCCGCATTCGAGCCCTCCAACCTCGTGCGCGGGATCGGCCCGAGCCCGGACCGGATGCTGCTCGGCCGCTTGTTCAGCTACCCGGACACCCATCGCTACCGGATCGGCACCAACTACCTCCAGCTGCCGATCAACGCGCCCACGGCGTCGATCGCCAGCTACAACAAGGACGGCGCGATGCGCTATCGCCACAACGGCCGGCAGCCCGTCTACGCCCCCAACGGCTTCGGCGGTCCGGCGGCGGATCCGAGCTTCGCCGAGACCGTGTGGGGGGTCGAGGGCGGCGCGATGATCCGCACCGCCTATCTCGCCCACCGCGAGGATGACGACTTCGTGCAGCCCGGCACCCTCTGGCGCACGGTGCTCGACGACGCCGCCCGCGACCGGCTGGTCTCCAACATCGTCGGCCATGCCACCAACGCCGTGTCCGCCGAGGTCCAGCGACGCGTCGTCGACTACTGGGCCCGGGTCGACACCGAGCTGGGATCACGCGTCGGCCAGGGCATCGCGCACGAGGGCGACTCGGGCAACGGCGCGTCGAGCACCGCCGACGCTGCCGCGCAGGTCAGTCGCGCCCCGGCGCGTACAGCCGCTCGATCGACTGGGTGAGGCGTTCGATCGGCTCGAGGATGTCCTCGCGGTCGGCCTTGCGCTCGACGGCGAGGCGGACCGCGGCGATCTCCCGCGCCAGGAACTCGGTCTCGGCCAGCGATCGGGCGTTGACCTCACGGTCGCGCTCGATCTCCTCGCGGTCGCGGTCGGCCTGCCGGTTCTGGGCGAGCAGGATGAGCGGGGCCGCGTATGCGGCCTGCGTGGAGAACAAGAGGTTGAGCAGGATGAACGGGTACGGGTCCCACCGCAGCGACACGGCGGCGACGTTGAGCAGGATCCACACCACCACGACCAGCGACTGTGCGGCCAGGTAGCGGCCGGTGCCGAGGAACCGTGCGAGGCGCTCGGCGAGACGGCCGAACGCGTCCGGGTCATAGACCGGCCCGCCGGGAGTGCCGCGGGGGGCGCTGAGATCGTCGCGGCGGGCCATCAGCTCTTCGACAGCGCGATCCGCCAGTTGCGGGGCAGGGCGCGGTCGAGCACGTCGTCGACCGTGACCGCGCCGACGAGTCGCCCGGCCGTGTCGATGACCGGCAGCGAGACGCCGTCGTAGGCCGCCAGCTGAGCGGCGACCTCGCGGTCACTGGCGTCGACGGCGACCGGCTCGACGTCCTCTTCGACGCAGCGGCTCAACGCCTTGCTCGGCGCTTCGCGCAGGAGCCGCTGAAACCCGACGCTGCCGACGTAGCGGCCGGTCGGCGTCTCCAGCGGCGGGCGGCAGACGAACACCTGCGCGGCCAGCGGCACCGAGAGTCCGGGATCACGTACGCGCGCGAGCGCCTCGGCGACGCTCGCGGTCGGCGCCAGGATCACCGGCTCGGGCGTCATCAGCCCGCCGGCGGTGTCGGGCTCGTAGCTGAGCAGCCGGCGGACCGGCTCGGCTTCGTCGGGGTCCATCGCGCGCAGCAGCTCCGCCTGGCGCGTGGCGGAGAACTCGCCGAGCAGGTCGGCCGCGTCGTCGGCCTCCATCTCGTCCAGGACCCGGGCGAGGCGGGCGGCGTCCAGACCCTCCACCAGCCTGACCTGGTCGTCCTCGGAGAGCTCCTCCAGCAGGTCGGCGAAGCGGTCGTCCTCGAGCTCGGCGGCCAGCACGCGGCGCCGGCTGAGCGGCAGGCGTCGCAGCGCGCCCGCCATCTCGGCGGGATGCAGGCCGCCGAGCTCGGCGGCCTGGCGGTCGACCGGGCGGTCGGAGGCGAACAGGTCGCCGGCCTCGCTCCAGTCGATCACCTCCGGCGCGCGCCGCAGGCCGGGCAGGCGCCGCCCGGCGAGCGCCAGCGTGGTCACCTCCCAGCCACCCTGATGCTCGGGCGCCGGCGACAGGCCGATGTCGACGACCCGCTCGCCCCGCACCCGCCGGCCGATCAGCTCGCCGACCAGCAGCCGCTCGCCCTCGCGCAGCTCGAACTGGCGCAGGTTGACCGAGCCGCGGCGCATGCGCGCGCCGTCGCTGCCGATCTCACCGATCCGCCCGATGCCGACGAACACCCGCCGGCGCTGCCAGGCGAGCACGAACCCGTTGACCCGCGGCGGCTTGGAGCCGAGGTCGACGACCCCGTCGACGATCCGGCCCACGTCGGCGCCGTCGGCGCCGAGCAGCGGCAGCCGGGTGAGACGCGACACATAGACGATCCGCCGTTCGATGTGTCGCATCGTACGCGCCCCGGATGGCGGTCAGTGTCGGCTGGACCGAGGCCGCGGCGCGATCCCCCATCGCCCTCGGTGCCGCACGACGTGCGGGCAGAACCACTAGGGTGCGGGGCCTCATGACGATGACGATCATCTACACCCAGACCGACGAGGCGCCGGCGCTGGCGACGCACTCGCTGCTGCCGATCCTCGAGGCGTTCGCGGGCGTCGCGGGCGTCGAGGTGCAGCTGCGCGACATCTCGCTCGCCGCGCGGATCCTGGCGCAGTTCCCCGACCGTCTGCCCGACGCCCAGCGGGTGGACGACGCGCTGGCCGAGCTCGGCGAGCTCGCGACGACGCCGGACGCCAACATCATCAAGCTGCCGAACATCAGCGCCTCGATCCCCCAGCTGCGGGCCGCGGTCGAGGAGCTCCAGCGTCAGGGCTACGCGATCCCCGACTACCCGAGCGATCCCGCCGACGACGAGCAGCGCGACGTGCGCGAGCGCTATGACCGGGTCAAGGGCAGCGCGGTCAACCCGGTGCTGCGCGAGGGCAACTCCGATCGCCGCGCGCCCGCGTCGGTGAAGGCCTACGCGCGCTCGCACCCCCATTCGATGGGCGCGTGGTCCGGCGAGTCGCGGTCACACGTCTCGACGATGGAGGACGGCGACTTCCGCGCGACGGAGCGCTCGGTCACGGTTGCCCGCGACGGCGAGGTGCGGATCGAGCACGTCGGCTCCGGCGGCGAGGTGACCGTGCTCAAGGCGCGGACCCCGGTGCTCACCGACGAGGTGCTCGACGCCGCGGTGATGCGACGCTCGGCCCTGCAGGCGTTCCTCGCCGCCGAGATCGCCGACGCCAAGGAGCGCGGAGTGCTGTTCTCGGTCCACCTCAAGGCGACGATGATGAAGGTGTCTGACCCGATCATGTTCGGGCACGCCGTGCGCGCCTACTTCCCGGCGGTGTTCGACGGTCACGCGGCGACGCTGGCGCAGGCCGGCGTCAACGCCAACGACGGGTTGGCGGCGCTGCTCACCGCCCTGGACGGGTTGCCCGCGGGCGAGCAGTCGGCGATCCGGGCGGCGATCGACGCCGCCTACGCGGAGGGGCCCGGCCTGGCGATGGTCGACTCCGACCGCGGGATCACCAACCTGCACGTGCCCAGCGACGTGATCATCGATGCCTCGATGCCGGCCGCGATCCGGACCTCGGGGCAGATGTGGAACGCCGCCGGCGAGCTGCAGGACACCAAGTTCGTGATCCCCGACCACTCCTATGCGCCGCTCTACGCCGAGACCGTCGATCACTGCCGCCGACACGGCGCGTTCGATCCCGCGACGATGGGCACGACGCCCAACGTCGGGCTGATGGCCCAGGCGGCCGAGGAGTACGGCTCGCACGACAAGACGTTCGAGATCGCCGCGGCCGGCAGCGTCCGCGTCGTCGATCAGGACGGCACGACGCTGCTCGAACACGAGGTCGACGCCGGCGACATCTGGCGGATGTGCCAGGCCAAGGACGCGCCGATCCGCGACTGGGTCGCCCTCGCGGTGTCCCGCGCGCGCGCCACCGGCGTGCCGGCGGTGTTCTGGCTTGACGAGGCCCGGCCCCACGACGCTCAGCTGCTGCGCAAGGTCCGCCCGATGCTCGAGGAGCTCGACACCGACGGGCTGACGATCGAGATCCTCGACGTCGCCGCGGCGACCCGCTACACGCTGGAGCGGGCGCGGCGCGGCGAGGACACGATCTCGGTCACCGGCAACGTGCTGCGTGACTACCTCACCGACCTGTTCCCGATCCTCGAGCTCGGCACGAGCGCGAAGATGCTCTCGATCGTGCCGCTGATGCGGGGTGGCGGGATGTTCGAGACCGGCGCCGGCGGCTCGGCGCCCAAGCACGTCCAGCAGTTCGTCAAGGAGAACCATCTGCGCTGGGACTCACTCGGCGAGTTCCTGGCACTCACCCCGGCGCTCGAGCTGCTGGCCGAGCGGACCGTCAATCCGCGCGCCCGGCTGCTGGGCGAGGCGCTGGACCGGGCCACCGGCGCGGTGCTGGAGAACAACCGGTCACCGTCGCGGCGGGCGGGGGAGCTCGACAACCGCGGCAGCCACTTCTACCTGGCGCTGTACTGGGCCCGCGAGCTGGCCGGCCAGAGCGAGGACGCCGAGATCGCGGCGCGGTTCGCGCCGCTGGCGGCGCGCCTGGAGGCCGACGAGGAGGCGATCGTCGCCGAGCTCGCCGCCGTCCAGGGCTCGCCGGTGGAGATCGGCGGCTACTTCCTGCCCGACCCCGCCAAGGTCCGCGAGGCGATGCGACCGTCGGCGACGTTCAACGCCGCGCTGGCCGGCCTGTAGGCGCTCATTCGAAGTCGCGCGCCCCGCGCCGGACCTCGCGCAGGACGCCGGTCACCGCGGCCAGCTGCGCGTCGTCGAGTGGACCGGTGCCGAAGCGCACCGCGTGCAGCGCCTCGGTGGCGGCGCCGGCGACCTCGACGCCGCCCGGGGTGATCGTCGCCAGCGTCGTGCGCCGGTCGTTGGGGTGCGGCGCGCGCTCGACGTACCCGGCCCGCTCGAGCCCGTCGATCAGGTTGGTGACGCTGGCCGGATGGACCTGCAGGCGCGCCCCCATCTTGCCCATCGGCAGCGAGCCGGCCCGGGCGAAGCGCAGCAGCATCAGCGCCTCGTAGCGCGCGAAGGTGAGGCCGAACGGCTCCAGGGTCTGGTTGAGCCGGCTCAGCAGGATCTGCTGGGCGCGCATCACCGAGGTCACCGCCATCATCGCGTCGACCGGCGACCCGTCCCAGTGCTCGCGCCACTGCCGCCCCGCCTCGTCGATGGGGTCGAAGGGAAGCGGCGGCGGCATGCTGGGCGCTAGCTTGGCGGATCGCGCGGCGTCAGCGGCCGCCGAGCCGCCCGGGCACAGCGCGCGACCGGGCTCGGTCAGCTCAGGCGGTCATCTCGGCGGGCGCCGAGGCGAGCGCGGCCTCGATCGCCGCGACGAGCTCGCGGGCCGACTGGGCGGTCAGCTCCACCGCGACCCGGGCCGACGGGCCGCGCGACGGGTCGGCGAAGTCGATGTTGAGCGTGTGCTCGGCCATCGCGTGGACGGGATGATCGAAGTAGACGGTGCCGTCGGTGACGTGGAACCACTTGCTGTCCGGTCCCTTGGCGCTGCCCGCCAGCGTGGTCTTCACGGTCGCGTAGGTGCACATCGCTCAGCCTCCGAGATAGGTCGAGTAGAACGCCGTGATCCGCTCCCAGCCGTCGTTGGCGGCGGCGACGCGGTAGGACGGCCGGTCGGGCGAGAAGAAGGCATGCCCGGCGTCGTCATAGCGGTGAAACTCGTGGGGCTTGTCGTGGGCGGTGAGGATCCGATCGAGCTCGTCGACCTGCTCGGGGCTCGGATGCGAGTCCTCGTTGCCGAACAGCCCGAGCAGCGGCGCGCGCAGGTTGGGGAGCTGATCGACGAGGTTGGTCACCTTCAGGGGGAAGCCCTCGGGAGGCGTCCCGGTCACGAACGCGCCGTAGCAGTCGACCGCCGCGTCGAGGTCCAGGTTGCAGGCGGCCAGGACCGACTGGCGCCCGCCGGAGCAGTAGCCGATCACGCCGGCCTTGCCGTTGGAGGTGGGCAGGCTGCGCAGGTGGGCGGCGGCACCGCCGACGTCGCCGACCAGCCGCTCGTCGGAGATGCCGCCCTGCGCGCGAACGGTCGCGGCGGCATCGTCGGGCGCCGCGCCGGGCGCCTCGCGCCAGTAGAGGTTGGGGCAGATCGCGTCGTAGCCGAGCTCGGCGAAGCGACGGACGATCTCCTTCGTGGACCGGTCATAGCCGGGCAGGTGGTGGATCACGACGACGCCACCGCGGGCCTGGTCGCCGGCGGGCCGGGACAGGTAGGCCTCGATCTCGTCACCGTGGTCGCCGGTGATCCGGATGGTCTCGGCGCTCAGGTTCTCGCTCATGGCGCATGATTCAAGCACGGCGCGGGTGCCCGATCGCGCAGTTGGGGCGGTGTCGGTGGGCGATTGCGGGATGGCCGGTGCCCGTGCAACGCGCGGGCGGCCGACCCGCCACAATGGGCGCGTGAAAAAGAGAGCATTGATCCGTGCCGCCGCTCTGGCGGCCCTCGCGGTGATCGTGATCGCCGCCTGCGGGTCGGCAGCGGGCGCGCCGCCGGCGACGACCTCCGCCGCGGTCACGATCGGCGCGGCGACCGCAGCGCGGCCGGTTCCGGCCGGGTTCGTCGGCCTGTCGATGGAGTACCGCGGCCTCGCGGCGTATGCCGGGCAGAACCCCGCCGCCGTCGACCCCGTGTTCGAGCAGCTGCTGCGCGACATCTCGCCCGACCAGAGTCCGGTGCTCCGGATCGGCGGCGACAGCAGCGATTGGACCTGGTGGCCGGTCGCGCACATGGCCCAGCCTCCGGGAGTGAAGTACAGCCTGACCCCCGCCTACCTGAGCGTCCTTCGCGCGCTGTCCACGGCGCTGCGCGCCCGCCTGATCCTCGGTCTCAACCTCGAGGCGGGCAGCCCACGCGTGGCCGCGGCCGAGGCCGACGCGTTCACCAGCCGGATCGGGGCGGCGTCGCTGGACGCGCTGGAGCTCGGCAACGAGCCCGAGCTGTACGCGAGCTTCGGCTGGTACAAGTCAAAGAGCGGCGCGCAGGTTCCCGGGCGCGCGCCCGGGTTTGACCCCGCCGATCTGATCGGCGACTACACGAGCTTCAGCCACGCGCTGCCCGCCGTCGCACTGGCCGGGCCCAGCAGCGGAGCGCCGGTGTGGCTGGCCCAGTTGGGCGCGTTCCTCAAAGCCGAGCCGCGCGTGCGCCTGGCCACGGTCCACGCCTACCCGCTCAAGCACTGCACCGGGTCAGAGCTCGTCACGATCAGCCAGCTGCTGTCGGATACCTCCTCGCAGGGGCTGGCCGCGACCGTCGCACCGTATCTCGCCGCCGCCACCGCGCATGGCGTCCCGATGCGGATCGACGAGATGAACGGCGTCTCGTGCGGCGGCTTCCGCGGGGTCAGCAACACGTTCGCGTCGGCGCTGTGGGTGCTCGACACGCTGTTCGAGATGGCCAAGCTCGGGGTGAGCGGGGTCAACATCCACACCGTCCCCGACACGATCAACGAGATCCTCGGACCGAGCATCACCAACGGGCAGTGGCAGATGAAGGTCCATCCCGAGTTCTACGGGATGATGATGTTCGCCCAGGCCGCGCCGCCCGGGTCCCGGCTGCTGGCGCTGTCGAGCACCCCACCCGCGGGCGTGAAGGTGTGGGCCACCAGCGGGACCGACGGCCACATCCGGGTCGTGGTGATCAACAAGCTGCTGTCGGGCCCCGCCGTGGTGGCACTGCGGATCCCGGCGGCGAGCGGCTCGGCGAGCGTCGAGCAGCTGCTGGCGCCCTCGGTCTCGGCCACCCGCGGCATCACCCTCGGGGGCCAGACGTTCGGCGCCGAGACGTCGACCGGCGAGCTGGCCGGGGCATCGGCGCTGACGACGCTGGCGCCGGCCGCAGGCAGCTACGTGGTGACCGTTCCCGCGGCGAGCGCGACGCTGCTCACGCTGTCGTCGGGCTGACCGCCGCGGGGCCCGGTCACGCCAGCGCGTGCGCGGCGGCGAGGATGTACCCGGCGCCGCGGCCGTCGCCGAGCAGGCCGGCCCGCATCCGGTTCATCACGTAGGCGACGGTGACGCGCGCGTCGAGGTCGTTGAACACCACCGAGCCGCCGTAGCCTCCCCAGCTGCAGCAGCGCGGCCCGGTCGGCATCGACACGCTGGCCAGCGCGAAGCCCATCCCGAAGCGCATCGGCAGGCCGAGCACGAGGTCGCGGCCCTCGGACTGCTGCTCGAAGATCGCGTCGACCCCCCGCTCGGAGATGATCCGCGTCCCGCCCACCGCGCCGCGGCAGGCGATGACCGATTGGATCGCCGCCACCGAGCGCGCGTTGCCGTGTCCGTTGGCGGCCGGGATCTCGGAGCGCTGCCACCAGGCTTCGGCGCTCACCTCGGCGGTGATCCGCGGGTTGGTCAGCGTGCGCTCGCCGATCTCGCTCAGCCGGATCGCGAGCTCCTCGTCGGCGTCGGGCGGGACGAGCGATCCCAGCCGCGACCGC
>JBELAG010000143.1:0-13821 GCA_049509055.1 Solirubrobacteraceae bacterium | reverse complement strand
GGCCGATCAGGCGCGGGCCACGGCCGAGCGCGGCGCGCCCGGTGCGGCCAGCCGGCGCATCGCCGCGAGGCCGAGCAGGCCGACGAGCAGCACGGTGCCGGCGCCGAGTCCGAGTCCGGCGCGCGGCCCGAGCGCCGCCATCGTGGCGCCGATCACCGGTCCGCCGATCGGCGTCGAGCCCTGGAAGGCGACGAACCACAGCGACATCACCCGCCCGCGCATCTCCGGCGCGGCGTTGAGCTGGAGCGTCGAGTTCCCGGTCGACATGAAGGCGATGCTGCCGGCGCCGGCGAGCGCGAGCGCGATCAGCTCGAGGGCGAGTCCGGGGGCCAGCGTCGCCATCGACAGGGCGACGCCGAAGCCGAACGCGGCCAGCACCAGCGGACGCAGCCCCGTCTTGCCACGGCCGGCGACGAACAGCCCGCCGAACACCGCGCCCACGCCCATCGCGGCGGTCATGAAGCCGAAGCCCGTCGGGCCGACCCCCAGCCCCCGGTCGGCCATCACCGGCAGCGACACCTGGAACTCGTAGGTGAGGCAGCCGGCGATCCCCATCATCACCAGCGGCACCGCGAGCTCGGGCGCCGAGCGCACGTAGCGCAGTCCCTCCCGGAGCTGGCCCCGGGCCCGCGGCGTCGGCTGCGACGGCGAGAGCTCACGGCGGTCCATGGTGGTCAGCGAGAACACCACCGCGACGAAGCTGGCGGCGTTGACCAGGAAGCAGACGCCGTCACCGACGCCGGCGATCAGGACGCCGGCCACGGCGGGGCCGATCGAGCGCGCGACGTTGACGAGCACCGAGTTGAGGCTGACCGCATTGCGCAGATGGTCGGGCCCGACGAGCTCCATCATGAACGACTGGCGGGCGGGATTCTCGAAGGCGTTGTTGAGGCCGAGCAGGGCGGCCAGCAGCCCGATCTCCCAGACGCGGACATTGCCGGTGACGGTCAGCAGCCCGAGCACGAGGGCCTGGATCCCCATCGCGCTCTGCAGGGCGATCATCAGCCGCCGCTTGTCGACGCGGTCGGCGATCACCCCGCCGTAGGGCCCGAGCACGAGCACCGGCAGCGTCTGGATCGCGATCACCACGCCGAGCGCCGTGCTGGAGTGCGTCAGCGTGTACACCAGCCACGACTGCGCGGTCATCTGCATCCACGTGCCGATCAGGGAGATCGCCTGGCCGCTGTAGTACCGGCGGTAGTTGGGGACCGCGAGGGCGGCGAAGGTGACGCGACCGGCGCTCACCACGCGGGTCATCGGCGCCGCTCCTTGAGCTGCTCGGCGAGCCCCTCGAGCGCGGGCAGCGCCTGCTCGAGCAACGCCAGCTGGGCTGCGGGCAGCGCCGCCAGCGCCTCGCTGAGCGCGCCGGTGCGCTCGCGCCGCATCAGCTCGGCCAGCTGCCGGCCGGACGCGGTGGCGCTGACCCATGCCGCACGCCGGTCACCGTCGTCGCTCGTGCGTGTCACGTAGCCGGCGTCGACCAGATTGGCGATCACCCGTGAGAGCATCGTCGGGTTCAGGCTCTCGCTGCCGGCGAGGTCAGACAGGCGCACCGGGCCGTCGCGCACGACCGCCAGCAGGACGGAGATCTTCGTCGGGGTCAACCCCGCGGCGGCGCCGGCCGCGGCGGTGCGCAGCTGGCGCGACAACCGGCCGATCGCCACACGCAGACGGACGGTGGTGTCGGCGTCGAGCATCGGGGGTGAACTGGCCACTGTCCTCCTGGGCGGAATAGTTGCTTGCTGGCAAGCACTAGTCTAGCACCGCTTTTCGGTGGTTCCCAGCACTCGATCGCGCCGGTGAGCGGATCCAGGGCGGTCCACGCGCCGCCGACGGCAGCACGTCCATCGGCCAGCGAGGCGTTGACGGCGCTGAGATAGCCGCCCCAGTCGGGAACGTAGACGACGCCGCCGGCGACCGTGGGGGTGGCCGAGACGTCGCCGCGGGTGGTGAAGACCCATTTGGGAGCGAGGCCGTGGGCGGTGAGCGGGTTGATCGCGAGTTCGGGCTGGTCGCGGCTGTCGGCGGGCGTGCGACCCGCCGACGGCCAGCTCTGCGCGCGGGCGGGCGCCGGCAACCCGAGCGCGAGCAGCACGCCGACGCCGGCGAGCAGGAGCCGGCGGGCGAACGCGAGCCCGGGCGGTCGGTGGCCGATCCTGCCGTCGTGGCGCGTCTGTCGTGGCACAGCATCCGGCTTGTGCAGAATTTCGCCGTCCCTACCCGGCGAGACCGGCGCCGAATCGCCTGGCGCCACCCCCGACCCCCGATAGGGTGCCGGAATCGATGGCCGACCTCATCCTCGTCACCGCCACCCAGATGCCGGTCCCCGACCGCGAGTCGGGGCTGCTGATGACAGCCCTCGCCCAGCGCGGGATCGAGGCGGCCATCCGGCCGTGGGACCGCGAGTGGGACTGGGCGTCGGCGGCGCTGGTGGTCTGCCGCACGCCGTGGGGCTACTTTCTCGAGGTCGACGCGTTCCTGGGCTGGGCGCACGCGGTGGCCACGGCGACGCGGCTGGTCAACCCGGTCCGGACGCTGGCCTGGAACGCCCACAAGTCCTACCTGCTCGATCTGGAGCGGGCCGGCGTCCCGATCGTCCCCACCGTCCTCGTCCGCTCGGCGGCGCCGGCCGCCGAGCGCGACGCCGCGCTCGCGGGCGATCACGAGGTCGTCATCAAGCCCGCGGTGAGTGCCGGCGCCGTGGGCGCGCTGCGCGCCCGCCTGGATCGCGAGCGCGCGAGCTGCGCCGAGCACCTGGAGCGCCTGCTGAGCGCCGGCGATGCCCTCGTCCAGCCCTATCAACCGGCGGTCGCGCAGCGCGGCGAGGTCTCGCTGGTCGCCTTCGATGGCCGCTTCAGCCACGCCGTGTGCAAACGACCGGCGCCCGGGGATTACCGCGTCCAGCTCTACCACGGCGGCGACGTCGCGGCGCACCGGCCGACCAGCGAGGAGCTGGCGGTCGCCGCGGCCGCCGTCGCCGCGGCGCCGACGGCGACGTCGTACGCCCGCATCGATCTCGTGGCCGGCCGGTCGGGGCCGATCGTCATGGAGGCCGAGCTGATCGAGCCTCAGCTGTTCCTGGACGCCGATCCCGAGGCGCCGGGGCGTTTCGCCGACTGCCTGGCACGACGCTTGGACCTTTAGCCACATTTCGGATCGGGATTCCTATCATCGGAGGCGCCACCGATGCCGCTCTGCACCGCTCAGCACGCAGGTTCGCTCCGTGCAACCTCGGCGCGCCCTGCGACCCGTATTCGGCACAATGGCAACGGCAATAGTTGACAATCGAGAGGATTCAGCATGACGCTGCAGATCGGAGCGACCGCTCCGGATTTCGAGGCTGAGACGACCGAGGGCCCGATCCACTTCCACGAATGGATCGGCGACTCGTGGGCGGTGCTGTTCTCGCACCCCAAGAACTTCACGCCGGTCTGCACCACCGAGCTGGGCTACATGGCCAAGATCAAGCCCGAGTTCGACCGGCGCAACGTCAAGATCATCGGTCTGTCGGTCGACCCGCTCGAGGATCACGCCGCGTGGGCCAAGGACATCGAGGAAACCCAGGGCACGGCGATCAACTATCCGCTGATCGGCGACAAGGACTTCACGGTCTCCAAGCTCTACGGCATGCTCTCCGAGGAGGTCAGCGGGGACCCGCACGCGCGCACTCCGGCCGACAACCAGACCGTGCGCAACGTGTTCGTGATCGGCCCGGACAAGAAGATCAAGCTGATCCTCGTCTACCCGATGACGACCGGCCGCAATTTCGACGAGGTGCTGCGGGTGATCGACTCGCTGCAGCTCACCGCCCAGCACAAGGTCGCCACCCCGGTCAACTGGCACCAGGGCGACAAGGTGATCATCGCCGGCTCGGTGTCCGACGAGCAGGCCAGGGAGATCTATCCCGACGGCTGGGAGTCGCCCCGGCCCTACATCCGGATCGTCCCTCAGCCGGCCGCCAAGTAGCCGCCGCCGGCCGGTGTCGCCACCGACGCCGCCGTGGCGACCTCCGACCCGTCCGGGCGTCCGGACGGGTCCGGTCGGCCCGGCGCGCCGGCCGATCAGCCACACCCTCCGCAGCGGCCGACGATCGCGAAATGCGAGAAGCGGGGGGTCAACCCGAAGCTGCTGGCGATGTGCTCGCGCACCGGCGCCAGCTCCTGCCCGGCGAGGACCGTCACCTTCCCGCAACGCTCGCAGTACAGATAGTCGCCGTCGTCGCGGCCCACGAGCGCGTACAGGCCCGGTCCGTGACCGAGGTGTACGTGACGGGTGAGGCCGTGGCGCTCGAGCACCTCGAGGTTGCGGTACACCGAGGACTCCTCGAGCGACAGGATCCGCGCGAGGTCCGGGGCCGAGACCGGTCCGGCGGCGGCGAACAGGGCGTCGATGATCAACCGGCGCGCGGTCGAGAGGCGCAGCCCCGAGGCGCGCAGCGCATCGATCGCCTGTTCGGGGTCGCCGACGGCGAGCTGCGGGACGTCCGGCGAGACCGTCACCGCAGCGTCCCCGGCTCCTCGACGCGTGGCGTCCAGCGCTCCTCGATCCGCCCCCACCGCCACACCGCCAGCGCGACCCCCCAGGTGAGCGCGAACAGCCCGACGATCACGAACCCCAGCACGTTGATGTTCACGTTCTCCAGCCATGCCCAGAACGAGCCGGTGAGACCGTGGTCGGCGTCGAAGGCGTGGCGTATCCCGAGCGTGTAGGCGGTCAGGCCGAGCCCGATCGAGAACGCCCCGCCACTGCCCACGCGGTAGTGGTGGGGGGCGACGAGGACGATCAGCAGCGCGAAGCCGAGCACGTGCAGGCCGGCCACGACGACCGCCATCATCGCCGCCGTGCGCCGCTGCCCCGGGGTCAGCGACGCCCAGAAGGCGCGGATCGATGGGCGCCTCATGGCCGCAGGCGACCGCTCCCCGCGAAGGATCGGCGCGGAGAAGTACCCATGCCCGGACCGTAGTCTCAGGTGTTCTCAGTTGCAAGGTGCTCTGGATTACGTCGCCGCTCGCGCGGGGCGCGGGCGGCCCCGGTCACCCCCGGGAGCCGCGGGTCAGTAGCGCGCGGGGACGAACGTCTGGGACTCCAGCGGCGGGCGGATGTAGCCGCCGCGGCCGGCGCGGGGCGGGAGCGTGATCGGCGGCGGGAGCACGTCCTCATAGGCGATCCGCTCGAGGATGTGGCTGATGCAGTTCAGCCGCGCGCGCTTCTTCTGATCGGCGTCGACGACGTACCACGGGCAGTCCTTGGTGTCGGTGTACTCGAACATCGCGTCCTTGGCGCGCGAGTAGTCGACCCACCGATCGCGCGACGCGATGTCGATCGGGCTGAGCTTCCAGCGGCGCTTGGGGTCGGCGGCGCGGGCCTGGAAGCGGCGCTCCTGTTCGTCGTCGGAGACCGAGAACCAGTACTTGATCACGCCGATCCCCGAGCGGATCAGCATCCGCTCGAACTGCGGGCAGGACCGCAGGAACTCCTGGTACTCGTCCTCGCCGCAGAAGCCCATCACGTGCTCGGTGAGCGCTCGCGTGTACCAGCTGCGATCCAGCAGGACGATCTCGCCGGCGGCGGGCAGCTGCGCGACCCAGCGCTGGAAGTACCACTGGCCGCGTTCGCGCTCGGTCGGGATCCCCAGCGCGACGACGCGGATGATCCGCGGGTTGGTGCGTTCGACGATCCGCTTGATCACCCCGCCCTTGCCGGCGGCATCCCGGCCCTCGAAGATGATCGCCACCTTCAGCCCGCGGTCCTTGACCCAGTACTGGAGCTTGACCAGCTCCTCCTGGAGCGTCATCAGCTCCTGGAGGTAATAGCGCTCCGAGAGCTTGGCCCGGTCACGGGCGCCGTGCGCCTGATCGCCGCCCGGCTGAGCGTCGACCGCGTCGTGGGTGTGCTTTGGCATCTGTCGCTCCTTGCCGGCGCGCCGGCGGCCGCTGCGGCGGCCGCAGCCCCCGTCGGCCAAGTATCGGCTCCCGGGGCGGGCCCGGTCAACCCTGGGCGCCGGCCTGCGGCGGCCGGCGGTGGTCGCCGATGGGCGATGATCCGCGCCATGCCGGGGATCCCAGGCGCCGCAGATCACCGTCCTCGGGGACGTCGCGCGCCTGTCCTGCTCGGCTCGCTGCGCGGCTACCGGCGCGCGTGGGCGTCCGCCGACGGGCTCGCGGCGCTGACCCTGCTGGTGATCGCCGTGCCCGAGCAGCTGGCGACCTCCCGGCTGGCCGGGATGCCGCCGATCACCGGCTTCTACGCGTTCGTGGCCGGCACGGTGATGTTCGCGCTGCTGGGCTCCAGCCCGCAGGTGTCGGTCGGCGCGGACTCGACGATCGCGCCGTTGTTCGCCGTCGGCGTCGCGCACTTCGCCCCGGCCGGCTCGGGGTCCTATCCCGCACTGGTCGGAATCCTGTCGGTCGAGGTGGGGGCGATCGTCGCCCTCGTGTGGCTGCTGCGGCTGGGGTGGATCGCCGAGCTGCTGTCGGCGCCGATCATCACCGGTTTCCTCGCCGGGGTGGCGGTGATCATCGTCGTGCACCAGCTGCCGGATCTGCTCGGCCTGCACGCGGCGGGCGGCTCGACCGTCGACCGCGTGCGGAGCATGGTCGCCCATCTCGGCGCGATCAACGGCGCGGCGCTCGCCGTCGGCGCCGGGGTGCTGGCGGTCGTCGTCGCCGCGCCCCGCGTCCAGCGCCGACTCCCGGGCCCGCTCGTCGGACTGGTCGCCGCGACGGCGGCGGTGGCCGTGCTGCACCTGCGCGCCCACGGCGTCGCCGTGCTGGGGCCGATCGCCCACGGAGCGCCCCAGCTCGGGCTGACGGGGCTGTCGACGAAGCGGCTCGGCCAGCTGGCGCCGCTGGCCGGCGTCGTCGCGCTCGTCGTCATCACCCAGTCGGCCGCCACCGCGCGCGCGTTCGCCGACGAGGGCGGCTACCGCGTCGACGTCGGACGCGATCTGCTCGGCGTCGGCGCCGGCAACGTCGTGGCCGGGCTCGCCGGCGCCTTCCCGGTCGACGCCAGCCCGCCGCGCACCGCGGCGGTTGCGGCCGCGGGGGGCCGGACGCAGGTCACCGGCCTGCTGGCGGCCGCGGCGATCGTGGCGCTCGTGCCCGCGGCCGGCCTGCTGCGCGACGTCCCGCTGGCCGCGCTCGCCGGCGTCCTGGTGTTCGTCGCCGGGCGGATCTTCCACGTCGGGGAGCTGTCGGCGATCGGGCGCTTTGACCGGTTCGAGCTCGGCCTCGCGCTCGTCACCCTGCTGGCGGTGGCGCTGATCGGCGTCGAGCAGGGCATCGGCGTCGCGGTCGGCCTCGCCATCCTCGACCGCACGCGGCTCAGCGCGCGGCCCCAGATGCACGTGCTCGGGCGGATTCCCGGCTCGACGAGCTGGGCGCCGCTGGCCGCCCCCGAGCGTCCCGTCCAGCTGCCGGGGGTGCTCGTCGTCCTGTTCGCCACTCCGCTGTGGTACGCCAACTCCGTCCGCTTCCGCTCAGAGCTCGACGCCGCCCGGCGCCGCGCGGTCGGCGAGACCCGGCTGGTCGTGCTCGACGCGCTCGGCATGGCCGATCTGGACTTCACCGGGTCGCGGTCGCTGGGCCAGGCGCTGGAGGGGCTGGAGCGCGACCGCGTCGTGTTCGCGATCGCCCGCGCCGGGTCGCACCTGCGCGACAACCTCCAACGCAGCGGGCTGTTGGCGCGGATCGGCCCCGATCACCTGTTCGGCTCGGTCGACGAGGCGGTCGCCGCGCTCGGCGGCGGCCACCCCGCTGCGCAGGCGGGGGCGTAGAGTCGCGGCGAGCCCCGGCGACGTCGAGACCCGATCGGAGGAACAGCGATGGCGGACACCAGAGCCCGGCAGTTGAGCGCGATGATCGACTCGCTCGCCGTGGAGCCCGGGCGCAAGGTCGTGCTCGCCCGGGATTTCGACCCGGCGTCCAAGGCCGGCTGGCTGCGCAAGCGGGACGGCGCCGAGCACCTGGCGCTGAGCGTCGCGCTGCTGGCCGAGTACCAGGACCGCCTCGCGGCCCAGGACGTCAACGGGGTGCTGATCGTCCTGCAGGGCATCGACGCGGCCGGCAAGGACGGCACGATCCGTCACGTGATGAGCGGCGTCAACCCGCAGGGCGTCTCGGTCCACAGCTTCAAGGTGCCCTCGGCGGAGGAGCTCAGTCACGACTTCCTCTGGCGCTATGGGCGCTGCCTGCCGGCGCGCGGTCAGATCGGGATCTTCAACCGCTCGCACTACGAGGAGGTGCTGGTCGTCCGCGTGCACCCCGAACTGCTCGAGCGCCAGCGGTTGCCCGAGGCGGCGCGAGGCGGGGACGTCTGGCAACGGCGCTACCACCAGATCAACGACTGGGAGCGCCACCTCGCCGACAACGGGATCACGATCGTCAAGCTGTTCCTCAACCTGTCGCGCGAGGAGCAGCGGGCCCGCTTCCTCAAGCGGATCGACCTCGCCGAGACGAACTGGAAGCTGTCGGCGGCCGATGTGGCCGAGCGCGGGTACTGGGACGACTACCAGCATGCCTTCTCCCAGATGCTGACTCACACAAGCACCCCATGGGCGCCGTGGCACGTGATCCCCGCCGACCACAAATGGTTCGCGCGGATCGCGGTGGGCGCGGTGATCGTCGACGCGCTCGTCGGTCTCGATCCGCGCTATCCGACGGTGTCGCCGCAGGACCGCCGGGCGCTGCGAGACGCCCGCGCCACGCTCGAGGCCCAGGCCCCGGACGGCGCCGCCGCCGATCCCTTCCGGGCGGGCAGGAATGGAAAAGGTAAGCGCGCTTGACAATTGATATGCGTGCATAGTAATGTTGCTCGCATGACCAATTCCCCCGCTGTCTCCTACACCTACTCGCACACCGTCGACACCGACGTGGCGGCGCAGGCCATCTGGGCGCTGTATGAGGACGTCGACACCTGGCCGCTGTGGGACGCCCAGGCCGAGCACGTCACGCGTGACGGGCCGTTCGCGGCCGGCGTCACCGGCACGATGACGTTCACCGGACAGGACCCGTTGCACTACCGGCTCACCACGGTGGAGCCGCTGCGCGAGTTCGTCGACGAGACCCCGGTCGGCGAGCTCGTCGTCCGCGTGTCGCACGCGCTGGCGCCGCTGGCCTCCGGCCGGCTGCGCGTCACCTACGCGGTGGAGATCGACGGACCGCCGGAACAGGCGCAGCAGATCGGGCCGATGATCACCGCCGACGTCCCGGCGACGATGGCGTCGCTGCTCGCGCTCGCCGGCGAGCGCGACTCATAGCCGCCGAGCGCCCCGAGTCGCGGTTCGGCGCGCCGGAGCAGAGTCCGGGGTTCCTGCTCTGGCGCGTCACGCTGGCCTGGCAGCGGGCGATGCGGGCGGCGCTCGCGCCCCACGATCTCACCCATGTCCAGTTCGTCCTGCTCGCCTCGCTGTGGTGGCTGGAGGACCACGGCGAGCCGCCGACGCAGGCGCTGCTCGCCGAGCACGCCGGAACCGACGCGATGATGACCAGCCAGGTGATCCGCAAGCTCGAGGATCGCGCGCTCGTGCTGCGCACGACCGACCGCAGCGACGCGCGGGCGCGGCGCCTGGCCCTGACCGCCGGCGGGCGCGCGACCGTCACCCGGGCGCTGGCCGACGTCGAGGACGCCGACGCCGCGTTCTTCGCGTCGCTGGGCGAGGACCGCGGCGCGTTCCTGCGGGCGCTGGGGTCGGTGAGCCGGTCGCCGGGCGAGAGCTGAGGCCGCCCACCGACGAGCGACGCTCGCGCCGGCGGTGAGCCGGCGCGGGCGGTTGCTCATCTCAGGCACCGGGAGTCCCGGCCCCCGGGAGGGGTCAGGAGGTGGCGGGCGTCACCTTCGGCGCGAACATCACCTTCTCGTCCTCGGTCGCGGCGGCATGGCGCACGCCGAGTCCGACGAGGATCGCCAGGAAGGCGGCCATCACGAACGAGGCGATCGCGCCCCACATCATGACCTGACCGATCTTCCAGAAGGCGAAGGCCTCCAGCAGCAGGCCGCGCAGCGTGGTCCCCTGGAAGGAGGTCTGCTCGAGGGTCTTCAGGCTGGTGTTGGTCGGGTTGGCGATCGCCGCCGCGCTGATCTTCGAGTAGACGCCGTGGTAGGGCATCTCAGACAGGTGAATCGCGATGAAATGGTCGGCCCAGGCCTCGGCCTGCTGACCGGTGAGAAGCTCCTGGCCGGAGTACTTCTCGAGGTAGGGGATCATTGCCGGGGTGATCTCGGTGCCGGGCTTGGCGTGAGCCCAGACCGCCTTGGGCGGGAAGTAGATCTGCTGCATGGCAAGCTGGTTGTGCACGTTGGAGTTCACAAAGCTGTGACCCCAGGTGAGCAGCCCGCCGGCGATCAGCAGCACGACCACCGCCGCTGCTCCGCCGACGCTGGTCAGCTTGTCGAAAACCTTGCGGGACATGAGGTTCCTCCGTTGCTTCGATGAGTCAGGAGTTGACACCTCTCATGGTCGGTCCTTCGGCCCGCCGGGTCGTCAGCGCTTCCCCGCACGATGCGCTGCGCCAACCACGGAGATCGGGACGGATGTGGCCCGATGGCGTCGGTGAAAGCCCCGATCCGACGCGGATGGGCGCCCGGTTGCCGCACTCGCGCCGCCTCGCTGGTAACACTTCCGGGACCGGCGGCCGATGATGAGGCCATCGGCCGTTCCCGATCGATGCTCGCCCACCTTCGCCCACCGATGATCGCCGTGCTGGCGATGCTGGCCGTCGCCGTGCCGGTCACCGGCGCGGTCACCGCGTCCGCCTCGGCGGCGACGAAGCCCGCCGCGGCGCCGCCCGCCGCGGCGCCGCCCGCGCCGGTCAGCCTCGCGGTCGGCGTCACGCTGACCACGTCGGACATGTCCCAGGCGCTCTCGGCGCAGCCGCAGCTCACGTTCAGCTCCACGGCGCCGGCCGGTGTGCCGATCGTCCATGTCGACGACGGCGTGCGCTACCAGACGATCAAGGGCATGGGCGGCGCGATGACCGACACGTCGGCGTGGCTGATCGACGACGAGCTGACGCCCGCCGAGCGCCAGACCCTGATGGCGTCGCTGTTCGGCCCGACGGGCATCGATCTCAACTTCCTGCGCGTGCCGATCGGGGCGTCGGACTTCACCGTCTCACCGACGCCCTACACCTACGACGACCTGCCGGCGGGGCAGAGCGATCCGGGGCTGAGCCACTTCTCGATCGCCCACGACCGCGCCTACATCCTGCCGATGCTCGACGCCGCGCTCAAGCTCGACCCGCATGTGTTCGTGGTCGGCAGCCTGTGGAGCCCGCCGGCGTGGATGAAATCCAATGACAATCCCAACAACCTTGACGAGGCCGGCCGGCTGAAAGCCTCGGATTACGAGCCGCTCGCGCAGTACTTCGTCAAGTTCCTGCAGGCCTACGCGGCCGCCGGGGTGCACGTCAGCGCGATCACCCCGGCCAACGAGCCGGGAAGCGAGACGACCTACCCCGGAATGGACCTGAGCGAGCAGGCCGAGCAGGGCTTCGTCACCAACTACCTGAGCCCGGCGCTGCGCACGGCTCGTCTCGGTACCGGCATCTACGGCTACGACGGCGGCTGGGCCTCGGCCAACACCCCGTTCGCCGATCAGCTGGCCACGAGCTCCGCCGCCCACGACCTGGAAGGGATCGCGACCCATTGCTACTACGGCGCGCCGGGCTCGATCAGCACGCTCCACGACGCGGATCCCACCCTCGACGAGATCGTCTCGGAGTGCTCTCCGGGGATCACGCCGTACTCGGTCTCGGACCTGCTGATCTCCTCGATCCGCAACTGGGCGTCGGCGGTGGGGCTGTGGAACCTCGCGCTCGACCCCAGGGGCGGCCCCGTGCAGGCGCCCAACCACGGCTGTCCGCGGTGCAGCGGCGTGGTGACCGTCAACCCGCTGACGCACACCTTCACGCCCACGCTCGCCTACTACCAGCTCGGACAGGTGTCGAAGTTCGTCGCCCCCGGCGCGGTGCGGATCGGGTCCGGCAACTTCGTCAGGTACGCCTACCGGGGCCCCGGCGCCAACATCGCCTCCCCCGGCCTCGACGACGTCGCGTTCCGCGACCCCAACGGCGCCGAGGTGCTCGTGGCGTACAACAACTCCGCGGCGCCGGTGGCGTTCGCGCTGGAGTCCTCGCACGGCCACTATGCGTCCTACACGCTGGCGCCGGCCGCCACCGTGACGTTCACCTGGGACGGCGCGGCCTGACCGACCCGGCGCCGCCGGATCAGCGGATCGTCACGAACATCGCCTGCACGTGCGTGGTGGCGAGGTCGTGCGAGACGCCCGCGACGAAGCGCGACGGGTCCCGGGGATCGAAGGCGACGCCACCGCCCACCGAATAGCCCATGTACTGAGCGGTGCCCGGCTGATTCATGTACGTCAGCCGGCGTGGGTCGGTGCCGTTGTCGTTGACCGTCCAGTAGTCCATCCCATGGGCGCTGGAATCGGTCGTGCGGGAGATCAGGATCCGGTCGCTGCCGGGGATGTAGAAGGCGAACTCGTTGTAGTCCGAGAACGCGCCGTGCAACCGGTCCGGCGGGCTGACGCGCTGCAGGTCGTCGAGCGCGGCGGCGTCGATCGTCCAGATCTGCGCGTTGAACGCGCTCGGGGAGAGGAAGCCGGCGGCGACGTCGATGTCGCTGGCGAACAGGATCCGCTGGTCCCCGGGCGAGAAGCCGTAGGGCTCGAAGTACAGCCCGCGCTGCGGCTCATACGTCCTCACCTCGGCCAGGTAGGGCGTTGCATCCGGGCTCCACCGCAGCTGGGCGACCTTCAACGCCCACTGGCCGAGCGGGTGGCTGAGGTTGGCGCCCTGGTACATCTGCGCCCAGACGATCTGCGATCCGGTGCGGTCGAAGCGGGGCCAGATCACGGCGGCGTTGGCCGAGGTGGGAAGGTCGGTCAGCCGCCACGCGCGCGTTCCGTCGACCGAGGCCAGCCACAGGTCGTTGTAGACGCCCTTGCCCGGATCGGTCTCCGCCGACCCGATCGAGCCCGGGTGCGACCCTTTCTCCACGACCAGCAGCACGTACTTGCCGTCGGGCGAGACGTCGCTGGCGCCGCGATTGGTGGCGGCCCCCACGCCGGGAAATGACGGCTCACGGCAGCTGATGCACTGCTCGTCGTGCCCGTTGGGCAGGATCGAATAGGCGTCCCAGAGCCCGTCGCTCCCGCGGCGGTTGATGATGATCCGGTTGTCGGCCGCGTCCCAGCCCGCGGGCTCCGCGTTGGTGAGCCAGCTCGCGATCGCCGAGCGCCCGCCGGGCGCGATCGCGGTTCCCTTCAGCGCGGGACCGGTGGCCAGGCCGCAACCGGCCGCCAGCGCCGTCACCGCCGCGATCGCCGCGATCACCGGCGCGAGCCTGAGGATCCTCGTCACCGCCAGACAGTAGCTCGGCGCCCGGAGCCCGCGCCGCACGGCGCTCCAGACCCGCCGTGGCGGCCGGCGCCCGGCCTGCCCCCCGGCGAGGCGCTCCGGTCGACCTGTCATCCTCACGGGGAATGATCGAACCGATCCCGCCGGCAGGAGACCAACACGCGCCGCGGGAGGCTCTGACGCTGGCCGTGGGATGTCACTTCGAGCTCCATGCCGCCCAGCCCGTGTCGGCGGTCCTGCAGGTCGCCCCGAGCCCGCATCCCGCCGTGCAGATGCGCAGCGAGCGCTGGACGACCGACTTCGAGCATCACGGCTACATCGATCACTACGAGAACCGCTGCGAGCGGTTCATGATCGCCGCCGGAACATCCCGGATCGCCTACGAGGCCGAGCTGCTGCTCACCGAACCGGCCGACCGGATCGAGCCCGACGCGCCGGAGACGCC
>JBELAG010000142.1:0-13846 GCA_049509055.1 Solirubrobacteraceae bacterium | reverse complement strand
TCGTTGATCTGAAAGCACATCGGGCCGACCATCCGGTCGCAGCCGTGCGCCCGGCACCACGATTCGGCGGCGGCCAGCAGCGCCTCCAGCACCTCCTGGTCGTCCTCGAACTCCAGGAACCCGAACATCCCCCAGCGCGAGCCGTGGTACTGGTTGAAGTCGAAGTCGACCTGGGCGGTGACCCGCCCGACGACGCGCCCGTCGCGGCGGGCCAGGAAATAGGTGGCCTCGCCATGGGTGAAGAACGAGTTCAGCGGACGGGTCAGGAACGCGTAGCGCTCGAGCTTGAGCGGCGGGATCCAGATCGTCCCGGCGTGCAGCCGGAACGGGAGCCCGACGAACTCGCGCAGGTCCTGGCGGCCGCTGACGGCGCTCACGTCGATCGACATCGACTGCAACCGTATCGGAGGTGGCGGTGGTGGTCACCCCGTGACGCCCTCGGGGCGCGATCCCCCCTTGGGCCGGGGCCTGCCGCCCGGCAGCGCGAGTCGCAGGATCGTGCGCTGCACCATCCCGAGCTGACGGTGAAACGGGCCGGTGTTGTACGGCAGGCCGTAGCGCTCGCAGATCGCCCGCACCTCCGGGGCGATCTCCGCGTAGCGCGAGCTCGGGGTGTCGGGGAACAGGTGGTGCTCGACCTGGAAGCCGAGGTTCCCGCTGATCAGGTGAAACAGCGGCCCGCCGTCGATGTTGGCCGCGCCCGCGATCTGGCGCACGTACCACCCGCCCCGGGTCTCCTGCGCGGTCTCCTCCTGCGTGAAGGTGTACGTCTGGTCGGGGAAGTGGCCGCAGAAGATGATCGCGTACGCCCACACGTTGCGGATCACGTTGGCGAGCGCATCGGCGGTCAGCGTGCGCACGAACGACCGGCGCACGGAGGCGCGCAGCCGGGGGCTCCGAGCGCCTGGGCCGACCGCCTCGACGAGCGCCGTCGCGGCCGCGCTGATCAGCGGCCAGGCGAGGTAGTCCTTGGTGACCTGGGCCCGCGCCTTGCCCGCGATCCCGCGCAGCTCGCGCGCCACCTGCGCCGCATCCTTCTCGCCGGCGCGGATCGCGGTGAAGTCCAGGTCGTGGACGGCGACCCCCCATTCGAACAGCAGCGCCAGCAGGATGTTGTAGACCGGTTGCAGCAGGTAGACCGGGTGCCATCCCTGGGCCGGGTCGATCCGCATGATCTCGTAGCCGAGGTCGCGGTCCTTGCCGAGGATGTTGGTGTAGGTGTGGTGGATGAAGTTGTGGGAATGGCGCCACGCCTCCGCCGTGGACGCGTTGTCCCAGTCCCACGCGCGGGAGTTGATCACCGGGTCGTTCATCCAGTCCCACTGGCCGTGCAGGACGTTGTGGCCGATCTCCATGTTCTCCAGGATCTTCGCGAGCCCGAGCGTCGCCGCCCCGGCCACCCACGCGGGCCGCCACCGAGAGGCGATCAGGGTCGCCCGCCCGGCCAGCGCCAGCCGGCGCTGGAGCGCGATCACCGAGCGGATGTAGGCGGCGTCGCGCTCCCCCAGCTGCGCGGTGACCCGCTCGTGGAGCGCGTCGAGCTCGCGGCCGATCGCGTCGAGCTGCTCGGGCGTCAGCCGGTGCAGCGGATTCCCCGGGTCGCCGGGCGGGGCGGGCCGGGTGCGGCCAGGGGTGGCGGTGGTCATGTCGTCTCCTCGCTTCGGTCCTACAGGTCGATCTCGATCGGTCCCTCGGGCGCGTGGATGCACGTGCGGATGACCTCGCCGGGGTCGCCGTGGACGCGGCCGGTGCGCAGGTCACGCACCCGGCCGGCGCGCAGCTCGCCGACGCAGGTGTGGCAGATCCCCTCGCGGCAGCCGTAGGGCAGCTCGAGCCCGGCGTCCTCGCCCGCCACCAGGATCGGGCGGCGCCCGTCGCAGCGCGCCTAGCGCCCGGACCGGGCGAAGGTGATCGTGCCGCCGCTGCCGGCCTCGCCGTCGGCGAGCCCGAGCCGCGGCTGGAAGCGCTCGGCGTGCAGCCGCTGCGACAGCCCCGCGTCCTGATAGAAGCGGGCGAACGCGTCGAGCATCTCGCTGGGCCCGCAGAGGTAGGTCTGGCGCTCGCGCCAATCGGCGCACAGCGCGTCGAGGTCGGCGGGGCCCATCCGGCCGTGCTCGGCGGTGAGCTGCTCGTGCAGCGCGAAGCGCGGGTGCCGGTCGGCGAGCGCTCGCAGCTCGGCGCCGAAGATGACCTCGGCGGCGCGCCGCGCGGAGTGCAGCAGCACGACGTCGCCGATGCCGGCGTGGCCGTCGAGGTGGCGGAGCATGCTGATGATCGGGGTGACGCCGCTCCCGGCGCTGATCAGCAGCAGTGGCTCGGCGCCGGCGGCGGGGAGCAGGAACTCGCCCTCGACGCCGCCCAGCGTGACGATCGTCCCCGGCCGCACGTGGCGCACCAGCCGCGGCGAGACCGTGCCGGCCTCGACGTGCTTGACGGTGATCGCGATCAGCCCGTCGGTCCGGGCCGGATCGGAGGTCAGCGAGTACGCCCGCCAATGGCGCACGCCCTCGATGTCGAGCCCGATGCGCAGGTACTGGCCGGGGCGATGGCCGCCCCAGCGGTGGCCGGGCCTGATCAGCACGGTCGCCGCGTCGGCGGTTTCGGGCTTGATCGACTCGATCCGCCCGCGCAGCTCCCGGGTCGACCACAGCGGGTTGAACAGCTCCAGGTAATCGTCGACCCGCAGGGGCGAGCTGAGCGCGCCGCAGGCGTCGAGCACGCGGCGTCGCAGCGGATGGACGATCGGTCGGGCACCCCTCTCCGGCATGGTTACCGGAGAGTAATATCCAGTTCGGTACTTTTCTGTGTGAGTTGTCACGGAAGGACGGTGCACTAGTCGGGCAGGGCGGCCCCGCTGAACCACGGGCGGGCACCCGCGGCATGCCCCGCCTCCTGCGCGAGGAGTCGATCCTGCGCGTCGCCGGCCGCGTGTTCGCCGAGGGCGGCTACGAGCGCGCGTCGATGGACCGGATCGCGATGCTCGCCGAGGTGTCCAAACCGATGCTGTACGCCTACTTCGGCTCCAAGGAGGGCCTGTACGTCGCCTACGTCGAGCGCACCGGCGGCGAGCTCGTGCAGCGCCTCGTCAGAGCTGAGGGCGGCGAGCCGGTCGCCCGGCTGCGCGCGGTGATCGGCGAGTTCCTGGCGTTCGTCGAGGAGCACCGCGACGGCTGGACGGTCCTCTATCACGAGATCAACAACCGCCGGCCGCTCGCCGAGCAGGTCGCCCAGCTGCGCGGCCAGATCGTCGCCGAGGTCCGCCGGATGCTCGAGGGCGACGTCGTCACCGGCTGGACCGGGCTGAGCGCGCCGGCCTCCGAGGGCGTCGCGGTCGCGATCGTCGGGGCCGGCGAGTCGCTGGCCAACTGGTGGCTGCAGCGCTCCGACGTCAAGCGCGACGACGTCGCGGACTGGTACTTGGGCCTGACCCGCGCCGCGATCGCCGCCGCCCGTCAGGCCGGCTGACCGCCGCACGCGAGACCACCGCGCCGCGCGGTCGCCGTCGCGGTGGCCGTCGCAGTCGCGGTCGCGGCCGCCGTCGCTACGACGCCGATGCGCGGCGCGCTACGGACGTCGCCGGGCGCGCCAGGCCGTACGCTGGAGGGCCGCGATGCCCGATTCTGCCTTCTTTCTCAAGCCACGCCTGCGCGGCGTGCTGCACCAGTGGGCGTGCATCTGCTCGGTGCCGCTCGGCCTGCTGCTGGTGATCGCCGCCGGCGACGCGCGGGCGCGGATCGCGGTCACCGTGTACGCGCTCAGCCTCGTCGGGCTGTTCGGCGTCAGCGCGGTGTATCACCGCGTCGACTGGCGCACGCTCAGGGCCCGCCGGTGGATGCGCAAGCTCGACCATTCGATGATCTTCACCCTGATCGCGGGGACCTACACCCCGTTCGCGCTGCTGGTGCTCCACGGGGCGCTGGCGATGGTGATCCTGATCGCCGTGTGGGCCGGCGCCGCGGCGGGCGTGGCCTTCAACCTGATCTGGAGCAACGCGCCGAAGTGGCTGGTCGCGCTGCTCTACGTGGTGCTCGGATGGGTGGTCGTGGCGGCCGTGCCGCAGCTCGCGACCGCGATCGGCGCCGGCGGGCTGCTGCTGCTCGCCCTCGGCGGGCTGTTCTACACCGTGGGCGCCGTCGTCTACGCGATCAAGCGGCCCGACCCCGTTCCGGCGGTGTTCGGCTATCACGAGATCTTCCACGCGCTGGTGATCGTCGCCGCCGCGCTCCAGTACGCGGTGATCGCGTTCTGGATCGTGCTGGATTAGCCCGGATCAGCGACTCGCGCACGCGTCACGGCGGATCGACCTCCGCCGCGGGACCGGCGGAGCCCTCCGGATCGGGACCGAGCCGCTCGTCGTCGGCGCTCTTGACCTCGGCGGCGATTTCGATCCGGGATGCCACGGCCCGCCGCGATCGCCTGGAGCTCGGCCTCGAACGTCGGCGCCTCATAGACGACGTTCGGCGCGCGTCCGCCGCGCTCCTGCACCAGGATCCAGTAGTCGCGCCAGACCGTGTCGACGGAGGGCGCGGCGATGATCGGCTCCTCCAGGAGGTCGCGGACCCGCACCTGCCGGCGCGTGGCCAGCCGGTGGCCGGTCGGCAGGCACGCCACTTGTCGGGGACCGAATCTAGTCCTCGGCGCCGGGTGAGAAATTCATGGTCGCGCGAGATTCATTAGGAGCCCTACGCAATCCCGCGCGCCTCGCGAGAGCGCGCCCCGCGAGAGCGCGCCCGCCGGAGGGCGCCGTCGCTGCCTCAGGCGGCGCGGTCGCCGGTCTCGGGGCCGGTCGCGCCGGCGAACGGCCCGATCGTGTCGTTGCCGCCCGTGCAGTCCTCCTTGCCGCACGTCGCGATTCCGGCGGGTCCGATGCCGGCGAGGTTGGGCCCGTAGGTACCGCCGGAGGGCGCGGCGTCGGTGAACCCCGGCACCCAGTCTCCGTCGAGCAGATCGCGGGCCGACCACGAATCGGTGATGTCTCCCCCGCCGCAGTTGCTGACGATCGTCCCGACGAACGTGTTGCTGTTCGGCCCGCCGGGACAGTACTGTCCGATCGGGTACCTGAAGTACTCGCGGCTGACGCACGACGGCGAGATCGCGACGAGCTTGCACTTGCCCTTGCGCCCGATGCCGCCGCTGTCATTGGCCCCGTTGAAGGTCTGGCCCTGGGTGCAGGTCGCCCCATCGGTCTTACGGTGCCCGGACGCGACCGGGAACAGGCTGAACGTCTCATGGGACGGATCCGGGTTGGGATCGTCCAGCCGAAACCACGAGTGATTGGCGACCGGGACCGCCTCGGTCGGTGACCAGCAGACGTACACCGGGCGTCCGACGCTGCCGGTCGCCGCGCCGGCGTCGCGGCGCAGCACCCGTCCCTCGTCGACCGACCGGCGGGCCACGAGCCGGCGCGCCTCGACGCTGCGCCGCAGCGCCTGGACCTCATCGCCGTAGCCGTCTGAGCGGTGAGCGCATTCGGCGCACGTGGCGCCCGCGCCGGCCGGCCGACCACACGAGCACCGAGCGAGCGCCCGCCCGCTGCGGTCCGCGCGGCGACCACCGGGGACCCGATCATCGGCGGCGAGACGCGCGAACGCGCGGTTGCCCATTGCCGCCGCGAGCCCGGCACCGGCCGGTCGGCCCGCGGGGCCGGCGAGGCGGCCGGCCCGCGCCGACCGAGCCGCCGACTCAGCGGCCGCCGGGCCATGCTCGTGCGTCAACCGGTTCACTCGCGCGCCGACCTCCGATCGCGGACGAGCGCGGTGCTCGACCGTGCGCGGCGATGATCTCACACCGCCGCCGACCCCGCACGACCGGACCGTGACGCGGCGCGTCGCGCGGTCTCGCTCAGAACAGCAGGTGCTCGAGCCCGACCACCGGCGAGCTCGCAAGCGTCGCCACGCGGCGCACCGCGAGCAGCACGCCGGGCATGAACGACTCGCGGTCGATCGAGTCGTGGCGGATCGTCAGCGTCTGGCCGATGTCGCCGAGGATCACCTCCTGGTGGGCGACGAGCCCGGGCAGGCGGACCGAGTGCACGGGCACCTCGTGGCCCGCGCCGCCGGCGGCGTCCCGCATCAGCGCGGCGGTCCGCGCCGCCGTGCCGCTCGGCCGGTCGAGCTTGGCGTCGTGGTGGAGCTCGATGATCTCGGCCCGCGCCATGTGGCGGGCGGCCTCGACGGCGAAGCGCATCATCAGCACCGCGCCGATTGCGAAGTTCGGCGCCACGAACACGTTGGCCCGCGCGCCGCGGAGATCCTCCAGCGCGGACGGATCGAAGCCGGTCGTGCCGACGACGACGTGGACGCCGGCCGCCACCGCCTGCCGGGCGTGCACCGGCGCGGTCGCGGGGATCGTGAAGTCGACGAGCACCTGCGGGCCGGCGGCCAGGGCATCGGCGAGCTCGACCCCGAGCGCTGGATCGGCACGCGCCACCAGCTCCATGTCGGGCGCGCCCTCCACCGCCCGGCACACCGTCTCCCCCATCCGGCCGGCGGCCCCGGCCACCGCGACCCGGATCGGGTCCTGCACGTCGGCCACTACCCGGTCTCCGCGAGCGCGGGGGTGATCGCCGCCAACGCCTCCTCGAAGCGCTGCTGGTCGGGGCCGATGCCGGCCGCCGACAACCGCTCGGGCGCCCACAGCTCCTCGGTCAGCGCGCTGAGGTCCTCCAGCGACACCTCGTCGATCCGCTCGATCACCTCGTCGATCGCCATCAGCGGCGCGCCGGCCAGGGTCTCTGAGCCGAGGCGGTTCATCCGCGCGCCGGTCGATTCGAGCGCGAGCACGACCCGGCCCTTGAGGTTCTCCTTGGCCCGGCCGAGCTCCTCGGCGGTGGCGGGCTCGGCGCGCCAGCGGGTGAGCTCGGTGCCGACCACCGACAGCGCCTGCACGAGGTTCTCCGCGCGGGTGCCGACGTAGAGCCCGACCTGTCCGGTGTCGTGGTAGGCGCTGGTGAACGAGTACACCGCGTAGGCCAGACCACGGCGCTCGCGCACCTCCTGGAACAGGCGCGAGGACGATGTGCCGCCGAAGATCGTGTCGAGCACCCGCAGGGCGAAGCGCTTGTCGTCGTGTCGCGACAGCCCCGGCGCGCCGAGGCACACGTGGTACTGCTCGGTGTCCTTGCGCTCGAAGCGCCGGTGAGCGCCGTTGCGCGAGCCCGGCAGCGGGCCGCCCGTCGCCGCCGGACCGTGCCATCCGCTGTGCGCGTTGCGCGAACCGGCGGCCGGGCCGTGGCCGTGGGGCGATCCGGTCCCGGTCCGCTCGCGCGCCAGCGCGACGAGCGCGTCGTGGTCGACCGCGCCCGACGCTGCGATGACGACGTTGTCGGGTCGGTAGCGCGCGTGGTGGAAGCTGGCGATCGCAGCGGCCGGCGTGCCGGAGATCACATCGGCGCGGCCGATGATCGCGCGGCCCAGCGGATCGTCGCCGAACACCGCCTCGCCGAGCATGTCGAACACCTTCTCCTGGGGATCGTCCTCGTACATCGCGATCTCCTCGAGGATCACCTCCCGCTCGGACTCGATGTCGCGCAGCGCCGGGCGGAACACCATGTCGGCCATCACGTCGAAGGCGTCGGCGAGATGCTGGTCGATCACCCGCGCGTAGACCGACGTGGTCTCCTTGCCGGTGCCGGCGTTGAGCTCGGCGCCCATGCCGTCGAAGATCTGATCGATCTCCAGCGACTGGTACTTGGCGCTGCCCTTGAACAGGAGATGCTCGAGCAGGTGCGACAGGCCGGCCTGCGCGTCGGACTCATAGCGCGAGCCGGTGCCGATCCAGAAGCCCAGCGACACGGATCGGACGGAGGGCATCACCTCCGTCACGATCCTGACGCCTGAGTCGAGCGTCGTCAGCCGATGCTGCTGCTCCACGGGTGCGCGGGCTTACGACCGCGGGCGATCCGGGTCGCGGTCGCGCACCCGGCCCCGATCGCGATCACGCGGACCACGGTCGCGATCCCGCGGGCCGCGATCACGGTCGCGATCGCGCGGCGGGCGGTCACGCTTGGCGCCGTTCTCGGCGGCGGCGATCTGCGCCAGCTCCTCTTTGCTCTTGCCCTGGATCTCGGGGTCCTCGGCGAGCCGCAGGCCGATCCGGCCCCGCTCGCGGTCGACCTCGACGACCTTGACGGCGAGCTCGTCGCCCTTGTTGAGCACCTCCTCGACGGTGGCGATCCGGCGACCGGGCGCCACGTTGGAGATGTGCAGCAGGCCGTCGGTGCCCTTGGAGAGCTCGATGAACGCGCCGAACGTCGTCGTCTTGACGACCTTGCCGGTGAACTCGTCGCCGACCTCGACCTCCTTGGTCATCGAGCGGATCCGGTCGACCAGCGCGTCGCCGCGCTCGCCGTCGGACGAGTACACCAGCACCTGGCCCTCGTCGTTGACGTCGATCTGGGACTCGAACTCCTCCTGCAGCGAGCGGATCGTCTCCCCGCCCTTGCCGATCAGCAGCCCGATCTTCTCGGGGTCGATCTGGATCGTCGAGATCCGCGGCGCGTTCTTGGACAGCTCGGCCCGCGGGTGGTCGATGACGGCGGCCATCTCGCCGAGGATGAACGCGCGCGCGACCTTGGCCTGGGCCAGCGCGTCGCGCATGATCTCGAACGTGACGCCCGTGATCTTGATGTCCATCTGCAGCGCGGTGATGCCGTCCTTGGTCCCGGCGACCTTGAAGTCCATGTCGCCGAGGTGGTCCTCGACGCCGGCGATGTCGGTGAGGATGACGTAGTCGTCGCCCTCCTTGATCAGCCCCATCGCGATCCCGGCGACGGGCGCCTTGACCGGGACGCCGGCCGCCATCAGCGACAGCGTCGAGCCGCACACCGAGGCCATCGACGAGGAGCCGTTGGACTCCAGGATGTCCGACACGACGCGAATCGTGTAGGGGAACTCATCCTGGGAGGGGATCATCGGCACGAGCGCCCGCTCGGCGAGCGCGCCGTGGCCGATGTCACGGCGCTTGGGGCCGCGCATGAATCCCGCCTCACCGACCGAGAACGGCGGGAAGTTGTAGTGATGGAAGTAGCGCTTGGCCGTCTCCAGGCCGAGCGTGTCCAGCCGCATCTCCTCGCGCGTGGTGCCGAGTGCGACGACGCTGAACGCCTGCGTCTGGCCGCGGGTGAACAGCGCCGAGCCGTGCGTGCGGGGCGCGATGTCGACCTCGATCGAGATCGGCCGGATCTGCTCCGACGTGCGTCCGTCGGGGCGCTTCTTCTGCACCGCGATGCGCTGGCGGATGAGCGTCTTCTCGAGCTTGTCGAACGCGCGCTGGGCGTTGCCGCGGTACTCGGCGTAGGAGTCGGCCTCCGCGGGGCCGGAGTAGTGCGTGATGACCTGCTCCTCGACGGCCTTGGTCGCGTTCTGGCGATCGAGCTTGTCCTCGATCTGCGTGGCCGCGTCGAGCGCCGCGCCGTGCGAGCCCTTGATCTGCTCGTAGAGCTCGGCGTGGACCTGCGGGATGTCGACCTCGACCTTGGGCTTGCCGGCCTTCTCGGCCAGCTCGCGCTGGGCGGCGCACAGCTTCTTGATGTTGTCGTGCGCGATGTCGAGGGCGTCGAGGATCTCCGCTTCGGGGATCTCGTTGGCGCCCGCCTCGACCATCAGGATCGCGTCCTCGGTGCCGGCCACGATCAGGTCGAGGTCGGTGCCCTCAAGCAGCGCCTCCTCGTCGGGGTTGACGACGAAGTTGCCGTCGATCTTGCCGACGCGGACCGCGCCCACCGGGGTCGGCAGGGGCACATCGGAGACCATCAGCGCCGCGGAGGCGCCGTTCATCGCCAGGATGTCGTAGGGGTTGACGTGGTCGACCGACATCGGCAGGGCGACGAGCTGGGTCTCATAGCGCCAGCCCTTGGGGAACAGCGGCCGGATCGGCCGGTCGATCAGGCGCGCGGTCAGCGTCGCCTTCTCCCCCGCGCGGCCCTCGCGCTTGAAGAATGAGCCGGGGATCTTCCCGGCGGCGTACATCCGCTCCTCGACGTCGACCGTGAGGGGCAGGAAGTCGACGTCGCGGAGGTTTCCGCGCGTCGCGGTACAGAGAACCATCGTGTCACCCGTACGGATGACGACGGCGCCGGAGGCCTGTTTGGCCAGTTTGCCGGTCTCGAACGAGATCTCTTTGCCTTCGATCTCGACGGACACCCGCGTGACGGCGTCAGACATATAGATAAAATCCCTTCTTCTCCACCCTTCGGTCGGCGGAGTGCTTCGTTTCTCTCGTCGTTCCGAACCCGGGTGATGCTAGCGGGTCGCCGGGTGCCGGGCGGGAGCGGATGGCGCCCGCGTCGCCACGGCGGACGGGGTCATCGTCGCGGACCCGCGCCGCCGCGGTCACGAGATGAAAACGGACCACGCGGTCCGGTAGTGCTACGCTAACCGGACCCCCCGGTCCAGTTCTGCGCTGGAGCACCCCCTTCTTCCCCAGGAGAACGCTCGTGAGCACCACCGCCCCGACCTCATCTCGCTCCGGCCCCGCCGGCGCCGTCAACCCGTGGCTCGTGCTCGTGATCGCCTGCCTGGCCCAGTTCATGGTCGTGCTCGACGCGACGGTCGTCAACATCGCGCTGCCCTCGGTGCAGCGTGGCCTGCACTTCTCCGCCGCCAACCTGCAGTGGATCGTCAACGGCTACACGCTGATCTTCGGCGGCTTCCTGCTGCTCGGCGGGCGCGCCGCCGATCTGATCGGCCGCAAGCGGCTGTTCATCGCCGGCGTGATCCTGTTCACGCTCGCCTCGCTGCTCAACGGCCTCGCGCAGACGTCGGGGACGCTGATCGCGGGGCGCGCGCTGCAGGGCCTCGGTGGCGCGCTCGTCTCGCCGGCGGCGCTGTCGATCGTCACCACCACGTTCAGCGACGGCGCGGCCCGCACCAAGGCGCTCGGCGTGTGGAGCGCGATCGCCGCCGGCGGCTCGGCGGTCGGGCTGCTGATGGGCGGCGTGCTCACCCAGCTCGCGTCGTGGCGGTGGGTGTTCTTCGTCAACGTGCCGGTCGGCGTGATCACCGTCATGCTCGCGCTGCGCTACATCCGGGAGTCCCGCGCCGACGTCGCGCATCGGGCGTTCGACCTCGCCGGAGCGTTCGCCGTGACCAGCGGCCTCGTCGTCCTGGTGTTCGCGATCGTCAAGGCCCAGTCGTTCGGATGGGGCTCGGCGCGGACGCTCGGGCTCGGCGCCGCCGCGGTCGCGCTGCTCGCGGCCTTCCTGGTGATCGAGAGCCGCAGCCAGGCGCCGCTGATGCGGCTGAGCATCTTCCGGGTCCGCTCGCTCGCCGTCGCCGACACCGTGCTGCTGCTCGTCGCGTCCGGGATGTTCGGGATGTTCTTCTTCGCCTCCCTCTACGTCCAGGAGATCCTCGGCTACAGCCCGCTGAAGGCCGGCCTGGCGTTCCTGCCGGTGACCTTCGGGATCATGGTCGGAGCCGGGGTCGCCCAACCGCTGATCAAGCGCGCCGGAGTGCGCAACGTGTCGACCGCCGGGATCGCGCTCGCCGCGCTCGGCATGCTGGTCCTCACCCAGCTTCCGGTCCACGGCAGCTATGCCGGCAACCTGCTGGTCGGCCTGATCCCGATGAGCCTCGGCATGGGCCTGACGTTCGTGCCGATCACGCTGATGGGGACGAGCGGCATCGCCGCGCAGGACACCGGTCTGGCCTCGGGGCTGTTCAACACCGCCCAGCAGGTCGGCGGCTCGCTCGGGCTGGCGATCCTCTCGACGGTCGCGGCCAGCCAGACGAGCAGCCTGCTGAGCAGCGCCGGACACCACGTGACCGCCGCCGGTGCGATCGCCGCCCGGGTGTCGGGCTACCACGTGGCCTTCCTGGCGGCCGCGATCATGCTGGGGATCGGCGTGCTCCTGCTCACCTTCGCGCTGCGCCGCCGACACATCCGCGAGGTCGAGCACGCGATCGCCACGGGCGCGGCGTCACCGGTGCCCGCGTCGTGAGCGCGCCGGCGGGCGAAAACGTGGACAATTCGGTCGAGATGGAAGAGGGGAACCCCCGTCGGCTGCTGCGGGCCGACGCCGAGCGCAATCGACGACGGCTGCTGGACGCCGCGACGGCGATCTTCTCCGAGCGGGGGCTGGACGTCGGCGTCGCCGAGATCGCCCAGGCGGCCGGCGTCGGCCGGGGCACGCTGTTTCGCAACTTCCCGTCCAAGGAGGCGCTGATCGCGGCGATCGTCGTCGAGCGCGTGCAGGAGGCGATCGAGCACGGGCGGGCCCTGCTGGAGGAGCCCGACGCCGGCGAGGCGCTGTTCTCGCTGATCGACCTGGCGATCGCCCGCGCCGAGTCCGACCGCGCGCTGTTCGAGGCGCTCGACGACACCTGGATGGCCAACGAGGAGATCGCGCGCGCCCACGGCGAGCTGCTGCTGGTGCTCGACGCGCTCGTCATCCGCGCCCAGCAGGCGGGCGCCGTGCGAGCCGACGTCAGCGGCGTCGACGTGCTGATCCTGCTCAAGGGAGCCTGTGAGGCCAGCCACAGCTTCCGCCATCTCGGCGCCGAGCTCGGCCTGCGCCAGCTTGACCTCGTCCGCGCGGCGATCTCGGCGCCCGGGCACGAGCGCCCGCTGCGCGGGCAGCCGCCGCCGCTCGACCTCCTGCGCCACGGCCACGCGGGCGGCGCTACGGCCGCGCGGCTGCCGGTCAGCCGCTCCGGCGGGGCGTAGCCGGCGCCGGCCACGGGCCGGCGAGCGCCTCGACCGCCGCGTCGTCGAGCCGGGTCGCCGCGCCGCCGTCGTCGAGTCTGAAGATCGCCGGCGTGCTCACCACGCCGGCCCTGACCCCGGACCGGAAGTCGCGCTTGACGCGGGCGATCACCTCGTCGCTGCGCCGCTGGGCGTCGAAGCGCTCGACGTCGAGGCCGAGCTCCTCGGCCCGCCGCCACAGATGCGGATCCTCGAGCCTGGCCGGGTCGCAGAACAGCGCATCGTGCATCTCCCAGAAACGGCCCTGCGCCGCGGCGGCCTCCGCCGCGCAGGCCGCCGGCCAGGCCCGCGGATGCCCGGAGCGCACCGGGAAGTGACGGAACACGAGCGAGACCTCGGCCGTCGCCAGGCGACCGTGCATGACCGCGCAGAACGGGCATTGGAAGTCCGCGTACTCGACGATCACCGGCGCGCCCGCCGGCCCGCGACGGTGGTCGTCGTCGGCGACCGGCGGAACCGGCGCCGAGCCGAGCTCGCTCACCGCCGACCCGCCGCGCACGCCGGCCGGGCCGGTCGCGGCTCGAGCGCCGGTGCGACCGTGACCCGCCAGACGGGCCCGCCGGTCAGCCCGCGAGGGCGTCGAAGATCAGGTTGGCGCCGGGCAGGTCGCCAGGCGAGGGAGCCTGATAGCTCCATTGCACGACTCCGTCGGGGCCTACGATGATCAACGCCCGCTGCGGGAACCCGCCCTCGTGATAGACGCCGAGCGCGCGGCACACGGCGCCCTTGGGCTCGAAGTCCGACAGCTGCTCGATCGTCACGCCCAGCTTCTCGGTGAACGCCGTTTGCGAATAGGTGGCGTCGCAGGACACGCCGTACATTGTCGCCCCGTGCTCGCGCAGGTCGTCGAGCACCTCCTCGTAGAGGTTGAACTGATCGGTGCACACCGGGCTGAACGCGAACGGGTAGAAGACCAGCACCGTCGTCGTGCCCGCCAGGTCGGCTGCCGTGAACTCGCTGCCGTTCCCGCGCCTGAGCGTGAACGGCGGAACCGGCGTGCCCGGCTCGATCAACGACGGAGGCCGAGCTCGCGGATCACCGTGCGGTAGCGCTCGAGGTCGGAGCGCTGCAGGTAGTTCAGAAAGCGGCGGCGGCGGCCGACGAGCATCAGCAGGCCGCGGCGCGAATGGTGGTCCTTGCG
>JBELAG010000141.1:0-13917 GCA_049509055.1 Solirubrobacteraceae bacterium | reverse complement strand
CGATCCGCTGGTTGAGGGTATCGCCGACGTAGACGTCGCCCGAACTATCGGTGGCGACGCCCACGGGGTGGTAGAGCTCTCCGGCGCCACCGCCCAGGAACCCGGCCTCGCAGGTGGTGGTGCAGGTCTCGAGCCGGCTCATCCCATCGGCAACGCCCCAGCCGTAGGCTGTGATGAACGCGCCGGTGGAGGCGACAGCGCTCGGTGCTGAAGCGACGGCGACGGCGAGGAGAAGCGCGAACAGCGCCAGGAGACGCCGCGCGGCGAGGGGTGGCTCGCCCGATCGGCGAAACCTGCGCAGCATGCCGGACATTGCCCCTCCTCATGGGCTCCGTGCCCACTCGCGATCAGACCGCGCGTTGCGGCCCCGCGCTGAACCTACATACCCGATGAGCTTGTGTCAAGACACGTTCGTCAAACCCCTTTTTCGGACCCCGGGTCCGGTCGAGAGCGGCCGCGGGGGGGACCCGGGGAGGCACCGCGCGGCCGCTCTGGCTGCTTCCTCAGCCGCAGTTCACGTTGCGCCGCCGATCGGCGGCGCGGCGGCGGCCGTCGGGTCAGCGGGCGCCGGTGTGCTGTGTGGCGTAGTGGCGCCGGCAGCCGTCGCCGCAGAAGAACACGCGCTCGCCGTCGACCTCCAGCCGCGGCGTCGATGCGACGACCGCGACGCGCATGCCGCACACCGGGTCCACGGCGACGGTCACCGCGGCGGGCGCCACCACCTCGGCCTCGCGCCGGGCCGCCGCCGCGGGCTCGCGCACGGGGTCGGCATGGCGGACGGCGACGAGCTCGGCGAGGATCGAGACGGCGATCTCGATCGGCGTGCGTGCGCCGATGTCGAGCCCGGCGGGGGTGTGCAGCTGGGCGCGCAGCTCGTCGGGGATGTCGAGCCCGGCGCGGACCGCGGCGCCGCGGCGGGGGCTGGCGACGAGCGCGACGTAGGGCACGCCCGCCGCGAGCGCGTCGACGAGCGTGCCCTCCTCGGCGCTGCCGTGGGAGGCGACGACGACCGCGGCCGCGCCGGTGATGTCGACATCCTCGCCGGCGTCGGTGCGCAGGCAGTCATAGCCGCCGGCGGCGGCGAGGGTGTGCAGCGCGCGGGCGATCGGGGAGCCGCCGAGGACGAGCAGCCGGGGCGCGGGCAGATGGGGCTCCAGGAAGATCTCCAGCGCGCCGCCGCTGAGGCACGGGTTGTGCTCGACCACGGCGCCCTCGAGCTGGTCGCCGGGACCGACGGCGCCGGGGTCGGCGGCGCCGTCGTCGCCGGGGATCAGGCGCAGCAGCAGCGGCTCGCCGGTCTCCATCGTGCGCAGCGCGTGCAGGCGCACCGAGGACTCGGCGCAGACGCCGCCCACGAACCCCTCGATCGTGCCGTCGCCGGTGACGACGGCGACGTCGCCCGGGCGCACGCTGGTCGGCCGGCGGGCCCGCACGACGGTGGCCAGCACGAACGACTGCCGCTGCGCCGTCATCGACGCCACCCGCTCGGCCAGCTCACCTCTGATCATCGTCGACCGCCGTCCTCTTCGTGTGTGGTGATCATGCTATTGCGTGCGCCCGGGCCGCCGGGCCGGCTCAAAGGCGACCTCGGCCGCGATGTTGACGGTCGCGCAGCGCCCGCAGCGGATGCGCACCCGCCGCGTCATGTACTCCGGGTCCATCCCGGCGGCCAGCAGGTTGCCGCACGCCACGCAGACGTAGTCGAAGCGGCCGTTGCCGCGAAACACCGGCCGGTCGACGTGATCCTGCACGGCGGTGCCGCCGTCGACCGGCACCTCCCCGGGCGCCACCGCCCGCATCGTCCGCACGCTCGCCACCGTCGGCCTCGGCGATCAGGCCGCCTCGCCGAAGCGCGCGACGAAGTCCGTGATCAGCGCGTCCAGGACGGTGGACACCATGCCCTCCCCCATCGAGGCGGCCTTGCCGGTGATCTGCGCCGCGGTGTGGAGGTTGCCGCCGCCCTCCTCGAGCGTGAAGGTCACGTCGGCGTTGGCGTGGCCGGTGCCGCCGGCCTCGCGGGCCTTGACCTTGAGCAGGGCGCGGTGGTGGTCGGGGTCCTGCTCCTCGACCGACACGGTGCCGGTGAACTTCATCGACATCGCCCCCATCTTCACCTTGATCTCGGCCTTGACGCTCTCGTCGCCGGTCTTCTCCAGCACCGTCCCGCCCTGCACGCAGGGGATCAGGCGCTCGAGGTCGAGAACGAGCTTCCAGCTCTCGTCCACCGGCCTGGCGGTGGTGATCGGATGGTCGAGTTCAACCACGTGGTGTCTCCTTTTCGTTTGAATGTCGCAGATGAGGTGTCACGCCTATGAGAGGATGAGGTATACGCATGTCGATTGAGCCGGGCACATACGCGCTGGGTCCCGAGAACGGACAGCTGGCCATCCACACCGGCAAGCACGGCGCCGCCGCCAAGGCCGGGCACAACCTGCTGATCGAGGTCGGCGCGTGGAGCGCGACGATCGACGTCGCCGCCGACCCCGGGCAGACAACGCTGAAGCTGACCGCGGACTCGCGGTCGCTGCGCGTGCTGGAGGGCACCGGCAGCGTGCACAGGCTCAGCGACCACGACAAGCAGAGCATCGCGGAGACGATCAACGACGAGGTGCTCAAGGGGACCGCGATCACGTTCGCGTCGACCTCGGTCCGCACGGCGGGCGACGGCACGATGACGGTCAGCGGCGATCTGGAGCTGTGGGGGAAGGCCCGCCCGGTGGCCTTCGAGCTGGCGATCGGCGACGACGGACAGATCACCGGCACCGCGCGGATCAAGCACACCGACCATGGCGTGAAGCCCTACTCGGCGCTGTTCGGCACGCTCAAGGTCAACGACGAGGTCGACATCTCGATCGACGCCCGGGTGCCGGCCGCGGGCTGAGCGGCCGCGGCGCGGGCCGGCCGGACGGGCGCGCGGGCGGGCGGGCTCCATTTCATGCGTCCCGGTACACCGTCTGCGCGTCGAGCCCGCCCTCGACGCCGGTTGGCAGGGCGCCGGTGCCGTGCGCGTACATCGCCAGGTCGGCGATCGTCCGCGCCCGCGGCGGGTCCCCGTCGGCGACGAACGCGCCGGCGTGCCACGCCAGGCTCTCGGGCGCCGCGTCGAGCGCGGTCCCGGCCAGCAGCCGCGCCTTGTCGAGGATCTTGGCGGTGGCGCCGGTGATCGCGGCGGGGGCGCCGGGCGACGGCGCCGTGTTGTAGCCGTGGCCGACGCCGAAGCGGTCGGTGTCGGCGCACACGACCTTGACGTCGAGCGCCGGGACGCCGAGCTCGCCGGCGACCAGCTGCGCGTACTCGCCCTCGCGGCCGTCGGACTCGGTGGTCAGGCTGAGCACCATCTTGCCGGTCGGGTGAACCCGCAGGAACACGGCCCGGTACGCCTCATTGGCCATCGCTGTCTGCACTCCTCTCGCTCGATCTTGACGGCGCGCCCTCGCCGGCGAGGCGCCGGCGCTCCAGGTGCGCGGTGAGGGCGTTGTGCTCCTCTGAGTCACAGAAGCTCGACGGCGGGCCGCCGAGCGCGTGCGGTCCGACCACCGGCCGCTCGCACCCGGGATAGATGCAGGTCCCCGCGCGATCTCCGGACGCGGTCATCAATGCAGGGTCCATCCCGGCGAGGTGCGCCCGCGGCTGGGGCCATAGCCGCTCGGCATCGCCACCGAGCTGCCGGGCACCGGGGTGGCGCTCGCCCACGGCTCCTCGTCGGGCTCGGCGGCGGCGGGCGCCGGCGCGCGCAGCGCCGGCGAGGACGCATCGACCGCGCCGATCGCCGCCACCACCTCCTCCAGCGCCGACAGGGTGTCGCCGCTCAGCAGGGCGTCGCAGTAGGGCAGCGCCGCGGCCATCCCGCCGGCGCGGGGAACAAAGCCGCGCGCCGACGCGCGCGGGTTGACCCAGACGATCCGGTGCGCGAGCCGGTGCAGGCGCGCCATCTCGCGTCCGACCAGGCTCGGGTCGCCGCGCTCCCAGCCGTCGGACAGGATCACGATCACCGCGCCGCGGGCCATCCCGCGGCGGCCGTGGCGGTCGTTGAAGCCGCGCAGCGCATCGCCGATCCGCGTGCCGCTGGACCAGTCCGGGGCGGTGGCGGCGGCCTGGGCGATCGCCCGCTCGGGCGCCCGCGCCTGAAGCGCGCGGGTCAGCCGCGTCAGGCGGGTGGCGAACACGAACGCCTCCGCCCGCGGCCCGCTCGACGCCGCGCAGGTGAGGAACTGCAGGTAGGCGCGGGCATAGGGCTCCATCGAGCCGGAGATGTCACACAGCACGACCAGCCGCCGCCGCTGCACCCGGCGCCGGCGCCGGGCCAGGCGGATCGGGTCCCCGCCGGTGCGCAGGCTGGCGCGCAGCGTCCGGCGCACGTCGATCGTGGCGCCCCGGCGGCAGCGCTCGGCGCGGCGGGTGCGCCGCTCCGGGGTGGCCAGCACGATCGCCGACATCAGCCGCTGGAGCTGGGCGAGCTCCTCGGCGGTGAGCGCGTCGAAGCGCTTGGCGCGGATCAGCTCCCCGTCGGAGGCGATCATCGCCACCGGCAGCTCGAGCTCGGCCGACCCGGCGCGATCCGAGCCCGACGGCGCGCTCAGCCCGCCCGGCGCCGCCTGCTGCAGCTGATCGCCGGTCGCCGGCGGGCGCTGCGCGGGCGCCCGGTCGTCGGCCGGCGCCGCCTCCAGCGCCTCCTCGAGCGGTGGGTCGGCGGCCGGGGCCGCCGCGGGGCCGAACACGTCCGCAAAGACACGGTCAAAGACCCGCACCTGCGCCGGGTCTGACACGAACACCGCCCGCGCGGTCCAGTACAGCCGCCGGCGCGCGACCGGCGCGACGATCTCCAGCGCCCGCGCGAAGCGGACGGCGCGCTCGCCGTCGACCGGCAGCCCGGCGTCGTGCAGCGCCCGGCCGAAGCCGGCGACGAGCGGCGGCAGGTCCAGCCACGCCGTCCGCACCGTGAACGGCCGCGTCACCGTGACCTCGCCACGATCGCGCCGACGCCCTGCGCGAGGACGAGCTCCTGGTCCTCGCGGTACTTCAGCACCGAGCCGAGCGTGCGCTCCGCGGCCGGCTCGTCGAGCTCGGGCAGTCCGAGCACGTCGAGCGCGGCCAGCCAGTCGATCGCCTCGGCGATCCCCGGCGGCTTCTGCACGTCGGAGTCGCGCATCCGCGAGACCGCGTCGGCCACCTGGACCGCGAGCGTCGCCGACGCGCCGGGCACCCGGCGGCGGATGATCGCCAGCTCGCGCTCGCGGCTGGGGTAGTCGATCCATTGATACAGGCAGCGGCGCTTGACGGCGTCGTGCAGGTCCCGGGTGCGGTTGGAGGTGAGCACGATCGCCGGCGGATGCGTGGCGCGGATCGTCCCCAGCTCGGGGATCGTGACCGCGGCCTCGGCCAGCAGCTCGAGCAGGAACGCCTCGAAGTCGTCGTCGGCGCGGTCGATCTCGTCGATCAGCAGCACCGCGGGCCGCGGGCCGGGGTGCTGCAGCGCGCGCAGCAGCGGGCGCGCGATCAGGTAGTCGGGGCCGAACAGGTCCTCCTCGCGCAGCTGGTCGCCGCGCGCGTCGGCGAGCCGGATGGCCAGCAGCTGGCGGGGATAGTTCCACTCATACAGCGCCTCGGCGGCGTCGATCCCCTCATAGCACTGCAGGCGCACAAGCGGCGTGTCGAGCACCGTGGCCAGCGACTTGGCGGCCTCGGTCTTGCCGACGCCCGCCTCGCCCTCCAGCAGCAGCGGCTGGGGCAGCGTGAGGCTGAGGAAGATCGACGTCGCCAGCCCCTCGTCGACGAGGTAGTCGACCGAGGCCATCCGGCGGGCGAGCGTCTCGACATCGGGCACGAGATGCCGGATCTCGTCCGCCGCCTGGGTCATTGCGGAGGCTCGGGGCGGCCCTGCATCGCCGCCCACACCCGCGCCGGGGTGCACGGCATGTCGATGTGGTCGACCCCGTGGGTCTGGTGCAGGGCGTCGATCACCGCATTGACGATCGCCGGCGGCGAGCCGACGTTGGGCGACTCGCCGACGCCCTTGGCGCCGATCGGATGATGCGGGCACGGCGTCACCGTCTGGCCGAGCTCGAAGTCCGGGCACTCGAGCGCGGTCGGGATCAGGTAGTCCATGAACGACGAGTTGAGGCAGTTGCCCTCCTGATCGAAGGTGATCACCTCCATCAGCGCGATCCCGACGCCCTCGGCCAACCCGCCGTGGATCTGGCCGTCGACGATCATCGGGTTGATCCGCACGCCGCAGTCGTCGACGGCGATGAACCGCCGGACCGTGACCTGCGCGGTGTCGGGGTCGATGTCGACGACCGCGATGTAGGCGCCGTAGGGGTAGGTGAGGTTCGGCGGGTCATAGATGACCTGGGCGTCGAGCCCGCCCTCCACGCCCTCGGGCATCGGGTCGCCGCTGTAGGCGTAGGCGGCGATCTCCTCGATCATCGCGCCCTGCTCGGGATCGCCCTTGACATACCAGCGGCCCTTCTCCCAGGCGAGGTCCTCGGGCCGGGTCTCGAGCATCGTGGCGGCGATCAACCGGGCGCGGTCGCGGACCTTGCGCGACACGACCGCGACCGCGGCCCCGCTGACCGGCGTCGAGCGCGAGCCGTAGGTGCCGAGGCCGTAGGGGGTGCGATCGGTGTCGCCGTGGCGGACCTCGATGTTCTCCGGCGGGATCCCCAGCTCCTCGGCGACGATCTGGGCGAATGTCGTCTCGTGGCCCTGGCCCTGGGTCTGGGCGCTGACCGATACCATCGCCCTGCCGGACGGGTGCACGCGCAGGTCGGCGCCGTCGTTCATCGACATCCCGAGGATGTCCATGTGCTTGCGCGGGCCGGCGCCGACGCCCTCGGTGAAGAACGACACGCCGATCCCCATCAGCTCGCCGCGCGCGCGCTTCTGCGCCTGCTCGCGCAGCAGGTCCTCGTAGCCGGCGATCTCCATCGCCACCTTCATCGTCTCGGCGTAGTCACCGGAGTCATACGTCCAGCCGGTCGTCGTCTCGTAGGGGAACTGGTCGGGCGCGATGAAGCTGCGCATCCGCAGGTCGATCTGGTCCTCGCCCATCTCCAGCGCGAGCGCGTTGACCATCCGCTCCACGAGGTACACGGCCTCGGTGATCCGGAACGAGCAGCGGTAGGCGACGCCGCCCGGCGCCTTGTTGGTGTAGACCGCCTTGACCTTGACATGGGCGGCCTGCAGGTCATAGGAGCCGCAGCAGATGTGGAAGAAGCCGGCGGGGAACTTGGTCGGCTGCGCGGTCGAGTCAAAGGCGCCGTGGTCGGCGATCACGTCGACGCGCAGGCCGGTGATCTTCCCGTTCTTGGCGCAGATCTCGGACTTCATGATGTAGTCGCGGGCGAAGCCGGTCGACATCAGGTTCTCCGAGCGGTCCTCGACCCATTTGACCGGGACCCCGGCGACGATCGAGCCGGCGATCGCGCACACGTAGCCCGGATAGATCGGGACCTTGTTGCCGAAGCCGCCGCCGATGTCGTTGCAGCGGATCCGGATCATGTGCTCGGCGAGGCCGGCGACGTGGGCGTAGACCGTGCGGTGGACGTTGGGCGCCTGGTTGCCGTTGTAGATGTCGAGCTGGCCGGTCTGCGGGTTGAAGTCGGCGATCATCCCGCACGTCTCCAGCGGCGCGGGATGGCAGCGCGGGTAGATGATGTCGCGGCTGACGATCGTGTCGGCCTCGGCGAACGCGCGATCGGTGGCCTGCTCGTCGCCGGCCTCCCACGTCGGGCTCGCCAGGTTGTCGACCTGCCCCTCCTTGTCGTCGCGGATCAGCGGGGCGTCGGGATCGAGCGCGGTGCGGGCGTCGACGACCGCCGGCAGCGGCTCGTATTCGACCTCGATCAGCGGCAGCGCGTCACGCGCGATGTACTCGTCGGTGGCGATCACGAACGCCACCTCCTGGCCCTGGAAGCGGACCTTGTCGCCGGCCAGCACCGCCTGGGTGTCGTAGGAGATCGTCGGCATCCACGCCAGCCCCAGGGTCTCGAGGTCCTTGGCGGTGACGACCGCGGCGACGCCGGGCAGCGCCAGCGCCGCCGAGGTGTCGATCGAGACGATCCGGGCATGGGCGTAGGGGCTGCGCAGGATCGCCCCGTGAACCATCCCCGGGAGGCGGATGTCGTCGAGGTAGGTGCCCTGGCCGCGGATGAAGCGCGCGTCCTCCTTGCGCTTGAGGCGCCCGAAGCCGATCGGCCGCTCCTGGCTCGGGCTGGGGAGGTTGTCGGTCTCGGTGACGGCCATGGGGTCAGACCTCCTGCCGGCTCGCGGCTTCGTGCTCGGCCGCCCAGCGCACGGCGGCGACGATGTTCTTGTAACCGGTGCAGCGGCAGATCGCGCCCGAGATCGCGGTGCGGATCTCGTGGTCGGTCGGGTCCGGGTTCTCGTCGAGCAGCGCGCGGCTGGTCATCAGCATCCCCGGCGTGCAGAAGCCGCAGTGCAGGGCGTGCAGCTCGTGGAAGCCCTGCTGGACCGGATCGAGGCGCCCGTCGACCTCCAGCGACTCGACGGTCCGGATCTCGTGGCCCTCGCACATCACCGCCAGCGTCGTACACGACTTGATCGGTGTGCCGTCCATCAGCACGACGCAGGCCCCGCAGTTGGACGTGTCACACCCCCAGTGGGTGCCGGTCAGCCCGGGCGTGTCACGGATGAAGTGCACGAGCAGCAGGCGCGGCTCGATCTCCCGGGAGACCGGCCGGCCGTTGATCTCCAGCGTCACCTGCATGGTCATACCTCCTCCTTGAGGGCGCGCGCGGTGGCCCGGCGCAGGGCTCGGCCCGCCAGCACGCCGGCCAGGTGGCGCTTGTAGTCGACGGGCCCGCGGCCGTCGGCGGTCGGCGCGCAGTCCTCGGAGGCGATCTGCGCGGCCTGCGCGAACAGCTCCTCGGAGGGCGCCGCGCCGCGCAGCAGGTCCTCGGCGCGCGTCACGTGGACGGTCGTCGGGCCGACCGCGCTGAGCGCCAGCCCGACGTCGGCGAGCGTGGACCCCTGGATCCACACCGCGGCCGACGCAGCGGCGATCGCCCAGTCGCCGGCGCGCCGCTCGACCTTCTCGTGCGCGCTGCCGGCGCTGTGACCGGCGCGCAGCGGCAGCCGGACCTCGGTGACGATCTCGCCGTCGCCGACCGCCGTCCAGTACGGGCCGAGGTGGAACTTCTCCATCGCCACGACCCGCTCGCCGCCGGCGCCGCGGATCACCACCTGTGCCTTGGCCGCGGCGCACACCGCGCTCAGGTCCTCGGCCGCGTCGGCCTGGCAGAGCGACCCGCCGATCGTCCCGCGGTTGCGCACGACGGGGTCGGCGATCACCTCCTCGGCATCGGCGAACAGCGGGAAGTGGCGGGCCAGCAGCGCGGAGCGCTGCAGCGTGACGTGGCGGGTGAGCGCGCCGATCCGGATCTCGTCGCCGACCTCGCTGATGTAGTCGAGCTCGGTGAGATCGTTGATGTCGACGAGGTGCTCGGGCTGGGCGAGGCGGAGCTTCATCATCGGCAGCAGGCTGTGGCCGCCGGCGATCACGCGGGCCTCGGATCCCAGGCGCGCCAGGGTCGCGATCGCGCCCTCGACGCTCGTCGCGCGCTCGTACTCGAAGGGGGCAGGGGTCTGCACGCGCTGGTCAGCTCCTCTTCTGGGCGGCCGGCATCCGCTTGCGCGGCCGGCCGACCTCCTCGTTGGGGTCGTACTGCACCGGCGAGTCGGCGCCGATCAGCGGCGAGCGGGGAAGCCGGTCGGGCTTGGTGTGGCGGACGTCGTCATACAGGTCACGGGCGGCCAGGCTCCCGTAGGCGGGGTTGCGCAGCGCCGGGCCGTTGGGCGAGGCGGCGGCGATCGGCGCCTCGCGGCCGAGGCGGGCGAGCGTCAGCGTCCCCCGGGTGTAGACCTCGGCGATCCGCGGCGGCGTGATCGTGGCGCTGTCGGGGACGTCGCGCAGGCCCTCGGCGCCGGCCCCGGGGTAGAGGCCGTCGATCAGCCCGACGGCGTCGGCGACCCCGGCCTTCTTGACCAGCAGGCCCTCCAGCAGGCTCACGCCCGCATCGAGATCGTGGTTGATCGCCTCGACGATCTCCCCCACCGGCGCGCTCTTGGAGATGATCCCGACGACGCCCGAGATCGCCTCGTCGAGCCCGGCGGTGATCCTGCGCAGCGCGACGATCGTCGAGACCAGGTACACGACCACCGCGGCCACGATCGCCACCACCGCGATGATCATCACGACTCCGGCTGCCGGCATCGCCTCAGCCTCCTTCCGCGTCGTCGAGGATGACGTCGAGCGAGCCGCCGTAGCCGGCGACGACCCCGATCGTCGTGTTGACCTGCTCGCGCGTCGTCACCAGCAGCCCGGCGGCGTTGAGGTCGGCCGAGCCGGCGCGGGCCGCCGCGGCGATCCGCCCGACGCTGCCGACGATCGCGGTCGCCGCCGCCAGGACGCCGCGCAACAGCACCACGACCACCGGCAGGACGACGAGGATGAGGACGGCGTCGCCGATCCATTCGAGGGTCATCGGGGCCTCCTCTCGGCGACCACGGCGGCCTTGGCCGCGATCCCGGGAAACGCGCCGATGATCACGTCGAACTGCGCGTTGATCGCCTTGACCGCGGGCTCCAGCGGCCGCAGGTGCTCGGCCTCGACGCCCTCGAGCGCGTCGGCGAGCGTCGCCAGCGTGGCCGCGGTCGACTGCAGGCGCGCCCGGATCGTGATCAGGGCACCCGCCAGGACGGCGACGATCACCGCCGCCAGGATCACGCTGAGGACGGTCAGGGTGGTGGCGCTCATCGGCCACCGAACCCGTCGGTCAGCGCGCTCATGTAGCCGTCCTGGACGACCGCCTCGTCGACGATCTGCCCGAGCACCGGCGCCGTCGCCTGCAGCTGCGGGATGTTGGCGGTGTTGGCGGCCACCTTGCCGGCGACCTCCAGCAGCGCGCCGGCGGAGCGGTCGATGTCGGTCACGGCGCGGATCAGGACGAGCAGCAGGCCGGCGACGGCCAGCGCGGCGACCAGGCCGATCACCAGCGCGATCTCCCAGGCGCCATGGTTCGACAGCGCGGCGATGGTGAGCGTCATTTGCCGACCGCCACCTTGCGCAGCGCCCGCGCGGAGTGCAGGATCCGCACCCCGGAGTCGTTGATCTGGCCGACGCCCTCGAGCGCGACGGTCTGCGTGCGCACCGTGTCGACCCCGCCGACCGCCGTGGCCGCCTGGGCCGCGATCCGCCGCGCCAGTGCCACGATCGTGATCACGATCGCCGCGGCCACGATCACCACGACCACTCCGAGCACGATCCCGATCGTCCAGCCGGTCGAGGCTGCGATCACGATAGTCATGCGTTCCTCTCCTTGTCGACCCTCGCTGGTCTGCACCCTTCGCCGAACTGTTGTCAGACAGCCTCCGGCGCGCCCCAACTCTACCTGCCAGCGATACGGTACAGGCTGCGAGAGTAAGCGACATCACACCGGGTGACGGAGGAGAGCCGATGACCGAGACCACGCAGATTCCCATCGCGACCGCGGCGACCGTCGCTGCGCTGCCGAGCTCGGCAGCCCAGCGCTTCGGCGACCGCCTCGCCGCTCGCTACCGCGTCGACGGCGAATGGCGCCGGCTGACCTATGCCGAGGAGGTGGAGGCGATCGAGGAGGTCGCGCTCGGCCTGCTGGCGCTCGGGATCGCCGCCGGTGACCGCGTCGCGATCCTGTCCGACACGCGGCTGGAGTGGACGCTGGCCAGCTACGGCATCACCGCCGCCGGCGGCGTCGTCGTCCCCGTCTACCCCACCAGCTCGGCGCGCGAGTGCGAATGGGTGCTGGGTAACTCCGGCACGCGCGCGCTGGTGTGCGAGAACGCCGGGCAGATCGCCAAGATCGACGGGATCCGGGCGACGCTGCCCGACCTCACGACGGTGATCGCGATCGAGCCCGGCGCCGGTGACCTGACGCTCGACGAGCTGCGCCGGCGCGGCGCCGACGGTGACCGCGCGGCGCTCGCCGAGCGCCAGGCCGCGGTGACCCCCGAGGACATCTACACGATCATCTACACCTCGGGCACGACCGGGCCGCCGAAGGGCGTCGTGCTCAGCCATCGCAACGCGATGTCGGTGTGCGAGATGGTGGAGGAGCTGAAGTTCATCTCACCCGGCGAGACGACCTACCTGTACCTCCCGCTCGCGCACGTGTTCGCGCTCACCGCGCAGCTGGCGTCGTTCGATCAGGGGACGACGATCGTCTACTACGGCGGCGACACCAAGAAGATCCTCGAGGAGCTGATCGAGACCAAGCCGACCTACATGCCGTCGGTTCCGCGGATCTTCGAGAAGCTCTACGCGGCGGCGCTGAAGATGCGCGATCAGGGCACCGAGGAGGACCGCGCCCGCTTTGACCAGGCGATCACGCTCGGCGTCGAGGTGCGCCGCCGGCGCGAGCGCGGCGAGCAGGTGCCCGCGGAGCTGGAGACGGCCTTTCAGGGGGCCGACGAGCGGCTCTACTCCCGCGTCCGCGGCCTGTTCGGAGGGCAGATCAACCAGGCGGTCACCGGCGCGGCGCCGATCGCCAGCGAGATCCTGGAGTTCTTCTACGCCTGCGGCGTGCCCGTGCTGGAGGGCTGGGGCATGACCGAGACGACCGCCGTCGGGACCGTCTCGACGATCGACCACATCAAGTTCGGCGCCGTCGGGCGGGCGATGCCCGGCGTCGAGGTGCGGATCGCGCCGCAGGACGGAGAGATCCTGCTGCGCGGGCCCAACGTGTTCCACGAGTACTGGCGCAACCCCGAGGCGACCGCCGAGACGCTCGTCGACGGCTGGCTGCACACCGGCGACATCGGCAGCCTCGACGACGACGGCTATCTCTCGATCACCGGCCGCAAGAAGGACATCATCATCACCGCCGGCGGCAAGAACCTGACACCGTCCAACATCGAGAACGACCTCAAGCAGTCGCGCTTCATCTCCCAGGCGGTGATGTACGGCGACCGCCGGCCCTACCCGGTGGCGCTGATCACACTCGACCCCGAGGAGATCGTCCCGTGGGCGGCCGAGCAGGGGCTGCCCGAGGATCCGGCGCAGCTGGCGGCGACCGACGAGGCCAGGGCGCTCGTCCAGGCCGAGCTCGACCGGGCCAACGCCAACTACGCCCAGGTGGAGCAGATCAAGCGGTTCGCGATCCTCGACCGCGACCTCACGATCGAGGACGGCGAGCTGACGCCCACGCTGAAGGTCAAGCGCTCGGTGATCAACGAGCGCTACGCCGGCCTGCTCGACGCGCTCTACGGCGGGGCGTAGGCGAGCGCGCGGTTGCGCCCGGGCCGCCGCGGGTAGGACGAGCGCATGTGTGTGCTCGTCACCGGGGACCCGTGACCGCTCACGGCCCCGGCGGTCCGCCGGCCTCCGCGATGCCTGATGGCGGACCGTCGAGCACGCCGTCGCTGGAGATCTCCAACGCGCTGGCCCGGCTGCACAAGGAGTTCGTCGGCCGGGGGCCGACCAACGCGCGCACCACGATCGACGGCGACCTCGTCGTGTGCCTGCTGGAGGGCGGCTACACCCGCGCCGAGCAGACGCTGACCGACCACGACAAGGCCGACCTCGTCGCCGCCGGGCGTCTCGGGCTCCAGGACGCGATGCGCGAGGCGATGGTCACCGCCGTCGAGCAGAGCCTCGGCCGGCGCGTGTGGTCGTTCATGAGCGCCAACGACCTGGAGCGCGACCTGCAGGTGGAGGTGTTCGTTCTGTGCGCCCCGGACACCGGTGAGCTGTGAGCGCGCGGCCGGTGGCGGCTGCGGTCACGCGCTGCTGATCACGGCCGGCGTCCCGAGCGGGATGTGGTCCAGCAGCCAGCGGCCCTGCGCGAGCGTCAGCCGCATGCACCCATGGCTGACCGCGTGTCCGATCGTCGAGGTCTGCGGCGTGGAGTGGATCGCGAT
>JBELAG010000140.1:0-15316 GCA_049509055.1 Solirubrobacteraceae bacterium | reverse complement strand
CTCTCACCGCCGATACGGCCGCTACTCCAGTCCCAAATCGCAGTGGAGCCCTGGTAGAGCACGAGATTGTTGTCGTTTTGGAGGAAATACGGGAGCCATCCGGACCCCCTCCGCGGACTACTGCTTCGACCGGACCGCTTGGACCGGGGTCCCGTTCGAGAAGGGGCTTCGGACGTGCGTCGCGGCGCGGCTCGCGGACATCCTCGAGCTGGCTTCAACGGACCGCCGCGCTGGGTACTTCGCCGCGCTCCTGCGTTCGCTCGGGTGCACCGCGCACGCCTCGGTGTTCGCTGAGAACTTCAGCGCGAGCTCAAGGTGTTCGATGTCGTCGACCCGGACGTGCTCTCGGCGCAGAGAGCGCGCTTGCGCGCGGGGCTGGGACCGCGCGCGCCGAGCAGCTCGTCGACCGCTTCGCGATCGAGGTTCCGGCTCACGGCGTCGAGCGGGCCGGCGGCAGCTGCGAGGTCAGCGCTGCGCTCGGCACGCGGCTCGGACTGCCGGACCGTGCGATCGCGGCGCTTGACGAGATCTATGAGCGCGATCACGGCAAGGGGTCTCCCCAAACGCCCAGAGCCGTCGTCAGCGACAGCGCCCCGAGCAGTTCGACAAGCCGAAACCGATGCTCCAAACGTGCCGATCCTCACGGTTTTGCTAACAGTCAGAGCACGAGGTGACGGTTGGCGTAGTGGCTCCTTGGATCGCGGGGGATCCTCGTTGCCAAGAGTGGATCAGCGGCGCGGCGGACCTTGCGAGCGAAGCGGGTAGGATCGTCGCGGTGGCCACGGTTGCCCATCCCCGTCTTGAGAGCGCAGAGTACCTGGCGCTGCAAGCGGCCGCCGGGTGGCGCTCGGCGGTCGAGCTCATCGCCGGTGAGGCGGTCGTGACGCCGCCGTCCGGTGGGCAGGCGGCATCCGCCCAAGGCGAGGTCTTCTTCGCGGTGCGCCGCTGGCAGGAGACGTCCGGCGACGCGGGTCTGCTGCTACAGGATGTCTTTGTCCGCCTTGTCGGCGAGAACTACCTTGCGCCCGACATCGCGTGGTGGGTGGCCGCACGACGGCCGGCGCTCGTCCAGGGCGCGCTCGACGTCGTCCCCGACCTGGTCGTCGAAGTGCTCTCGCCGGCCACCCGCGCAAACGACCTCGGCGCCAAGCGGGACGTGTACCTGGCGGCGGGCGTCCGCGAGCTGTGGCTTGCCGATCCTCAGTCCGCCACGGTGACAGCAGTGCGATCCGACGGCCGCCAGCAGATCGTTGGCCACGGCGACCGGCTCATCAGCCGGCTGCGGCTCCGACGGCGTCTGGACGCGCCTGGAGCCACCCGCTCGCCCTCACGGACCACCAGTACGATCGGGGCGAGCGGGCGGCCCCAGCCACGCCCAGCCACTCGCCGGATTCCGCCACTAAATTCGTCGCGGACCCTTAGCCAGCGCCGCGCCCACCAGCTGGGCGTTCGGGCGTTGCCATAACGCCGTACCGACCACCTCGTATCGGGCAGGCGTCGGTGCTGCGGTGCTGATCGAGGGTCCGTCCGGCGCGTGTGCGAACATACGTTCGTATGAGGTGGAGTGGATTGGCGACCGAGGCAGACGAGCGGGCCCAGCTGCCCGGTTATCGCGACGAGGCGGTGGTGCGGCATTTCGAGGCGCCGGACGCGATCGCGACGCGGTTCTACGAGGTCCGGGCCAAGTCGATCATCAACCGTGTGCCGGAAGCGTCGCGGATGCCGTTTCGCTGGACGATCAACCCCTATCGGGGCTGCAGCCACGCGTGCGTGTACTGCTTCGCGCGGCCGACGCACACGTATCTGGACTTCGATGCCGGGCGGGACTTCGAGCGCGAGATCGTCGTCAAGGTCAACGCGCCCGAGCGGCTGCGCGCCGAGCTCGCGCGGCCGTCGTGGAAGGGAGAGCACATCGCGCTCGGCACCAACACCGATCCCTACCAGTGGGTGGAGGGGCGCTACCGGCTGCTGCCGGGGATCTGGGAGGCGATGATCGAGGCGCGCAACCCCGGGTCGGTGCTCACCAAGTCGCCGCTGCTGCTGCGCGATCTGGCGCTGATGCGCGAGCTGGCCGTCCGGGCGGACTTCAGCGCGGCGCTGTCGGTGCCGACGCTCGACGAGAAGGCGTGGCGGGCGACCGAGCCCCACACACCCCATCCGCGGGCCCGGCTGGAGGCGGTCGCCGAGTTGACCCGCGCGGGAATCCGGACCGGAGTGCTGGTGGCGCCGCTGATGCCCGGGATCAACGACGACCCGGCCCAGGTGGCGAGGATCCTGGAGCTGGCGGCGGAGGCGGGAGCGGACTACGTGACCGGGATCGCGTTGCACCTGCGCGGGGAGGTGCGCGGCCTGTTCCTCGATTGGCTGAAGGCGCGCCGGCCCGACCTGCTGCCACGCTATCGTGGCCTGTACCGCAACGGCGCCTATGCGTCGGTGCGGGAGCGCAGGCGACTGGCCGGGATGCTGCGCGGTCCTGACTCAGAGCCCGCGGAGCGTGGACGAGGCTTCCTGCGTCCCGCTCAGCCCCCGCCGGCAGCACGTGAACCGGCCCAGAGCCGGCTGTTCTGAGGGCGGCAGCCAGGTGAAACCGCGCGCGGTGACCGGTGGTAGATAACGAGCAGACATGCAGAACGACAGCTGAGAAACAGATGCCCAGGCAATTCAGACCCCGCAGGGATCTCAACCTCGACCGGATGTTCGAGACGCGCAGCGAGGCGTGGGAGGCGGCCGGGCTGACCGTCGAGGTCAACCAGCGCGAGGTGCGGCGCGCCCAGCGCGAGGCGATCGTGCTCGTGCCGCTGCTGATCGGCGTCAAGATCGCCTACGACAACCGCGTCGACCTGCTCGGCCACAAGAACGCCGTCAGCTATCACACCTGGCTGCAGATCGTCGCGGTGCTCGCGCTGGTGGGGATCGGCTGGGCGCTGGCGCGGGACATCGGCAAGGCGGCCGGGCCGACGTTCATGCGTCGCATGGATCCGGCCACCGCCGGCACCGTCGGCTTCGTCATCCGGCTCGCGACGATCGCGATCGCGCTGGTGGTGGCGCTCAACACCGCCGGGATGAACCCCCAGACGCTGGCGGTGGGCGGAGCGTTCACCGCGGTCGTGGTGGGCCTTGCCGCCCAGCAGACGCTCGGCAACATGTTCGCCGGGCTCGTGCTGCTCAGCGCTCGACCGTTCCGGGTCGGAGAGCGGGTGCGCTTCCAGGCCGGCGCGGTCGGCGGGCAGGTGGAGGGCATCGTCAGCTCGCTCGGTCTGCTCTACACGGTGCTGCGCAGCGGCGCCGACCAGATCATGATCCCCAACAACGTCGTCCTCGCCGCCGCGGTCGTCCCGCTCAAGGAGCCCGACGCGATCGATGTCCGCGTGCACCTCAACTCCGGCGTGCGCCCCAGTCAGGTCCAGGCGATCCTCGACAACGAGATCGGCATCGTGACCCGCCAGCGGGCCTCGGTGCTGCTGGAGGAGGTCGACGGCGACGATGTCGTCGTGCGCGTGCAGGCCACGCCGGAGATCGCCGACGAGGGCGCCAAGCTCGCCGACGAGATCATCGCCGCGCTGTCCTCAGTGACCGGCGAGCACGAGGCGGTCAACCCGCGCCGCTGACCCGGCGCCGGCGCGCCCGAGGAGCGGCGCGCCTCAGCGCAGTTCGCGCTGGCGGTCGGCGAGGTCGGCGGCGATCCGGTCTGAGCCCAGCAGCCGGCTGGCCGACGCGGCCGCGCCCGGGGCCACCGAGCCGAACGCCGCCCCGAGGCGCAGGGCGAGCGGCGCGACGTCGACCTCAGCGCGGTCGCGCTCGATGGCATGGATCACCGCGGCGGCGACGTCCTGGGGCGACCGGGTGCCGACGCCCGCCGGCAGCGTCACGCCGGAGTCGGCGAACATGCCGGCATCGCGGATGAAGCCGGGAGCGATCACCGAGACGCCGACGCCGTCGCGACGCAGGTCCTCGCGCAGGCCGAGCGCGAAGCCGCGCAGGCCGAACTTCGTCGCCGAGTACAGCGAGGACGCCGGAGCGGCCGTCTTGCCCGACAGCGAGGAGACGAACACCATGTGCCCGCGGCCGCGGGCGATCATGCCGGGGGCCAGCGCGCGGGCGAGCGCGATCGGCGCACGGAGGTTGACGTCGAGCATCCGGTCGATCTGCTCGGGGGTGAGCTCCAGCAGCAGCCCGCTCGCCGGCAGCGCCGCATTGGCGACGAGGATGTCGACGCCGGCGGCCCGGGCCTGATCGGCCAGTCGCCGCACGTCGTCGCGGTCGGAGAGATCGGCGACGAGCACCTCGGCGCGCAGGTCGGCGGCGCGCAGGTCGGCGGCGCGCAGGTCGGCGGCCAGCGCCCCCAGCGCGTCGGCTCGGCGGCCGCTGAGCAGCAGCCGCGCTCCGCGTTGCGCCAGCGCGCGGGCGGTCGCGGCGCCGATCCCACCGGTCGCCCCGGTCACCAGCACGGTGGCGTCGCCGACGGCCATGCCGCCGCGGCGGGTGACCGCGGCCGGCAGGCCGCGGGCGGCGATGGCGGCGAGCAGGCCGCGGGCGCCGGCGCCGGCCATCAGCCGGGGAACACCGCGACGGTCGCGGTGAACGAGTGCAGGAAGCTGCGCCCGCCGACGGGGCCGATCTCGCCGGCGGCGAAGAACCCGGCCGCCGGCGCGCCGCCGAGCACGTCGTGCACCATCGTCGCGTCGTGGTCACAGGCCCCGAACATCGACCGTCCGCGACCGTTGCAGGAGAACATCAGCGCCCCCGCCGGCGGGCGCCCGCCGATCGCCCGGGCGCGCAGCCGCAGCTCGCGGCGCAGGTCCTGATCGGCCGAGCGGGCGTCGCGGGCGTGCAGGCGCACGACCTGGCCGGGGGAGACGGTGGCGCCGATCGCGACCGCGCCGGTCTGGGAATCGGCGCCGAGCACGCCGCGCACGAGGAAGTCGCCCTGCTCGTACTCGGGCTTGCCGCCGTCGATCACGATCCCGATCAGCAGCCCCGACGCCACCAGCGCGCGCTCCTCGACCCCGAGCTCGGCGACCACCTGCTCGATCGCCGTCACGGCGGGACGTCCGGCCAGCTCCTGGATCACGTTGCCATCGGCGGCGGTGATCGTCATCTCCCGGCCCATCGGCGTCGCCCCCTGCGAGACGCACGGGATCATCTCCACGCCGCGCAGGCAGACCCCGACCGCGCCGGTATCGCACAGCTCCTCGCCCTCGAACAGAGCGGTGCCGCCCTCCGGCGTGCGGGCGCTGGCCAGGCCGCCGAGCACCGGCACACCGGGCGCGTCGCGGGCGAGGCCGTCGAGGACGCCGTCGGTCGGGAACGAGAAGGGATCCGACAGCATGATCAGGATCGCGTCGGAGGACAGCTCGGGGATGCCCTCCAGCAGCCCGCCCTCGTCGAGCTCGGTGACCTGCGCGCGGAACGGATGCGCCGACCCGTGCTCCAGCGCCGTCGCCCACACCGCGATCGCCGTCCCGGCCTCGAGCTCACGCCCGCCGGCGAGGACGCCGCCCGCGCCGCACCCGATCAGCGCGCCGGGACTGAGCCGCGCGGTCAGCTCCTCCAGCGCCAGCTCCGGCGCCGCCAGGTGGGCGCCGCTGGCGAACACGACGACGAGGTCGGCCTCGGCGCCCCCGAGCCCGGCGGCCACCTCGGCGGCGGCCTCGGCCGCGCCGGCGAGCGGGTCGGACACGGTCGACAGGCCCGTGGCGCAGATCATGCGCGCGGTGGCGCGGTGGCGGTCATCGCTGCACGATACTGCCGCCGTGCCGCGCCCCGACGTCATCGCGCTGTTCGGTCCGACCGGCGTGGGCAAGACCGACGTGGCGATCGCCCTCGCCGACCGCCTGCGGACCCTCGGCGAGCGCCCGGTGGCGGTGTCCGCCGACGCGCTGCAGGTCTACGCCGGGCTCGAGACGCTGACCGGCGCCGCCGGACCCGCCGAGCGCGGCCGCCTCGAGCACCGGCTGCTGTCGTTCCTCCCGGTCGACGCGACGTTCAGCGCCGGCCAGTACGCCGAGCTCGCGCACGCCGAGATCGACGAGTTGCTGGCCGCCGGTCGGCGGCCGATCGTCGTCGGCGGGACGGGGCTGTACCTGCGGGCCGCGCTCACCGAGCTCAGCCTGCGCCCCGCGCCCGCCGAGGGGATCCGGGAGCGGTGGATCGCCGAGCTGACGCAGCGCGGGCCGGGCGCCCTGCACGCGATCCTCGCCGGGCGGGCCCCGTGGGCGGCGGCGGCGATCGAGCCGACCGACCGCCAGCGGATCGTCCGCGCGCTCGAGCTGCTCGACAGCGGCGAGCTGGAGCCGCCGCCCGAGCAGTCGCAGCTGTGGACGGCGACGACGCGGGCGACGACGCTCCTGCTCGGTCTCGTGATGGAACGCGAGCTGCTCTACCGGCGCATCGACGCGCGGGTGGACGCGATGCTCGCCGCCGGGGCGCAGGACGAGGTGCGCCGCGCCCGCGCCGCCGGCGCCTCGGACACGGCGCGCAAGGCGCTCGGCTTCGAGGAGCTGCTCGCCGGCGACATCGACGCGATGAAGCGCCGCACGCGAAACTACGCGCGCCGCCAGCTGACCTGGATGCGCAAGCTGGCCGGCGTCACGGTGATCGACACCACCGGGCGCGCGGCGCAGGACGTCGCCGAGCAGGCGTTGGGCCTGTGGCTGGGGTGAGCGCCGGTCAGGCCCGCGGGCGCAGGAGCTCCACCACCGCGGCGAGGTCGGCATCGGCGAAGCCCTGCGCCGCCGCCTGCTCGTAGCGGTCCCTGACCGCCGCCGCCAGGGGCAGCTCGACGCCGTGGGAGCGGGCGAGCTCCTGGGCGAGACGGAGATCCTTGGCGCCCAGCGTCGTCGAGAACCAGCCGTCGTGGTCGCCGGCGACGATGTCGGCCAGGCGGTTGCGCAGGGCCGGAGCGACGAGCGGGAGCTGGCCGAAGTAGCCGCCGATCAGCTCTCCTTCCCCGTTTCGGTGTCTCATAACACTTCCGGCAGGACGAGCATGAGCACGCCGGTCGCGCCGAGATCGGGGGCCACCGTCGTCAGGCGCCACGTCCGTCCGTCGCCGGTCTCGGCGGCCAGGCAGAAGCGGCCGGCCACCGTGGCCAGGCCTCGAGCCCAGACGTCGACGAGCCAGCTGAACGGCAGCCGCGCCTCGACGCGGCCCCCGACCCGCTCCAGCGACGGCGGCTGGGTACCCGGGATCATCGTCACACCGGCGTCGAGCTCCGCCTCGCCCAGCCACGTTCGCAGCGCGGCCAGCACGCGCCCGTGCAGCGCCGCCTCGAGCTGGGCCCGCGGCGCCCGTGGCCCGGTGACGTGCGCGGTCCCCGCGCGGAACCGGCGGGCCCACGCCGCCGCCACCGTCGCCGCCAGCCGGTCACCGAGCCCGCCGCCGACGCTGAGCAGCCAGCTCAGCTCGACCTCGGCATGCCGGCGCCGGGAGGCCCGGGGGCCGAGCCGCCACGGCGTCGGGCTCGGCACGGCCGGCCCGCCCGGCCGGCGAACCGGCCGATGTCCGGTCAACGCGTCGAGATCGATGTCGAGGCGGTCCGACGCGCCGCGACTGCCGAGCACGAGCACGCGGACGTCGTCGGCGTGGCGATGCCAGGCGTCGAGCAGCTCGATGCACGGGCGCGGCTCGCCGGCGAGCGCGGCGAGCGCCCGCTCGCCCTCGAGCTCGGGGTGATCGAGCGCCGCCAGGCGGCCGCGGTCCCAGCGGACGCGGTGGCGCGCGCCGCCGCAGTCGAGCTCGACCTCGGCGGCGGGAACCCCAGTCCACCAGGCGCTCACGTCGCCGGCTTCCAGTCGAGCGGGAAGGAGACCACCCCGCGTGCCGACAGCGCGGTCGGGCAGATCTCCAGCCGCCGCGCCCGGGGGTCCAGGGAAGGCCAGAAGCCGAGCTCGCCGCCGCCGTAGTCGCCGCCGCCGCTCCAGCTCCCCTGCGAGCCGAGATAGTGGTTGCCGCGGTCGTCGCGGGCCCACCACGCCAGCTGGCGGTCGGTCTCGCCGCCGAAGCGGTGATGCGTCAGGCCCGGGGTGGTGGTGACCTCGACGCTGAAGCTGGTGGCCTCGGACGCGACGCTCAGCACACCGACGCGGTGCTCGTCGAACAGCGGCGTGACCGCGCCGACGACGAGCGTCCCCTCGGGCCCGTCCTGCTTGCCCGAACGGGCGAGCAGCGACCGCCACGGCTCGGGCAGGGCACGGCGGCCCGCCGCGCCCGGCGCGTGGCCCCGGTGGCGGGGGAGATGCTCGCGCACCGACTGCGCCTGCGCGATCGACGGATCCCCGGGGTCGAGCGCTCGCGCGGCGATCATCGCCTCGACGGCGGCGTCGATCGACTCCGGGGAGCCGAACGGCGGCTGGGCGAGCGCCACCAGCTGCCACAGATACCGGCGCGCCGGGTCGGGCTCCTCCGCCTCCTCCACCGACACCTCGGCGCCGACCGGCGCGCAGTCGAGCTCGATCCGGCGGCCGTCGAGCTCCAGCCAGCGGGTCGTCGCCGACAGCCGGTCAGATGTCGACAGCCGCCCGGTCCACTCGGTGTCCGAGCCGTGGCCGCTGAAGCCCAGCGTCGTGCTCGTGCCGCGGTCGTCGGTCAGCGTCGGTGCCCGGTTCTGCCAGGAGCCGCCGCCGCCGACGAACATGAACCCGGCGGCCCGGCGCGACCGGCGCCGCCCCGGCCCGGCCGGGCGGTGCACGACCCCCAGCCAGCTCTCGGGCTCGCCGAGCACCGCGTAGAGGATCTCCAGCCGCCCCTGGGCATCCTCGATCACGGTGTCGAGCGGCACGACGCGGTCAAATCGCAGCGGCCGCGCCCGCGCCGGCGTCCTGCCTCGATGGCCCATCGCCGCGCCGTGGGCCCGATTGCGGTCGCGCATCGCCTGGGCCAGCCCGTAGTCGGCGATGACGCGCTGCGCGTTCGCCCCGTTGATCGCTCCGACCGCGAGCAGCGCCTGCGCGGCGTCGTCGACCGGCGAGGACCACCGATGGCCCCGGTCGCTCCCGGGCTGCAGCAGCGCCCGCTCGCCGGCCAATCGGAGGTAGCGCTCGGCGTCAAACCGCGACACGGCGCGCAGCCTGACAGATCCGGCAGACTGGACGGCGTGATCGATGACCAGGCGGCCGCCGCCGAAGCGCTCGGGGCCGCCGTGGCGGCCCGCGTTCCCGTCCTGCTGTGGGGAGCGCCGGGAACCGGCAAGACGTCGGTGATCCGCGCGATGGCGCAGGTCGCCGGGCTGCCGTGCGAGACGGTCATCGCCTCGATCCGTGAGCCCTCGGACTTCGCCGGGCTGCCGATCGTCGACCACGGCGGCAACGGCGCCGGCGGCCCGCGGGTGACGTTCGCGCCGCCGGCGTGGGCGACCGCGCTCGCCGCCGAGGGCCGCGGGCTCGTGTTCTTCGACGAGATCTCGACCGCTCCGCCGGCGGTGCAGGCGGCGCTGCTGCGGGTCGTGCTCGAGCGCACGGTCGGCGACCTGACGCTGCCCGACGCCGTCACCGTGGTGGCGGCCGCCAACCCGCCCGAGCAGGCCGCCGACGGCTGGGAGCTCTCGCCGCCGCTGGCCAACCGCTTCTGCCACCTCGACTGGCCGGTCGACGCACGCGCGGTCGCCGCCGGCTTCTCCGGCGGCTGGCCGAACCCGACGCTGCCCGAGCTCGCGCCCGGCTGGACGGCGCGGCTGCCGGTGATGCGCAGCTGGATCGCCGGCTTTCTCACCGTCCGCCCGATGCTGGCGCTCGCGGTCCCCGAGGACCCGTCGGGCGCCGGCCGCGCGTGGCCGAGCCCGCGCACCTGGGACATGGCGGCGCGGCTGCAGACCGCCGCCGAGGCCGGCGGGATCGACGAGTTGGCGACCTCGCTGCTGATCCGCGGTTGCGTCGGCCCCGGCCCCGGGATCGAGTACCTCACCTGGCTGGCCGAGGCCGATCTGCCCGATCCCGAGGCGGTGCTCGCCGACCCCGACCACTTCGTCCTGCCCGAGCGCGGCGACCGCGCCTACGCCGCGCTCAGCTCGGTCGCCGCGGCGGTCGCCACCGACCCGACGCCCGACCGCTGGGAGCGCGGCTGGCGCGCGTTTCACCGCGCCGCCGGGGCGGCGCCCGACGTCGCCGCCGCGGCCGCGCGCACGCTCGCCCGCTGCCGGCCGGCCGGGGCGCCGATCCCCGCCGAGGTCGCCGCGTTCGCGCCGCTGCTGCGCGACGCCGGCCTGATGGGATGAGCGCCGGCGCGACCGGCGCAGGCGCGCTCGACGCCCACAAGCTGGCGGCGGCGCGGCTGTGGGCGAGCGCGCGGATGCCCTACCTCGCCGGGGCGATCTTCGCCTCGACGGTGTTCGCCGACCCCGACGGCGCGACGATCGCGATCGACCGGTCCTGGCGGATCCGCGCTGATCCCGCCGTCGTCGACGATCTGAGCATCGAGCAGCTCGGGCGCCTGCTCGTGCACCTGAGCGGGCATGTGATCCGCGACCACGCCGAGCGCGCGCAGCGGCTCGGCGTCGCCCAGGACAACGAGCGCGGGCGCTGGAACCGCTGCGCCGACGCCGAGATCAACGACGACCTCAGCGCCGACGGCCTCGTCCCCCGCGTCGCTCCCGACCTTCCCGCGGCGCTGCGCTGCGAACCCGGCGGGCTCGCTGAGCGCTACTACGCGGACGCCGATGACGGGCCGCGACGCTGGGACTGCGGCTCGGGGGCCGACGGCGGGCCGCGCCCGGGCGAAGGCGACGGGGCGGGGGCGATCGATCCGCGCCAGGCGCAGCTGCTGCGCCTCGGGGTGGCGGCCGAGATCCAGCGCGGCCATTCGCGCGAGCCGGGCAGCGTCGCGGCGGGGTGGGTGCGCTGGGCCGAGTCGGTGCTGCCGTCGCGGACCGATTGGCGCAGGGTGCTCGCCGCCGAGGTCCGCAGCGCGGTGGCGGCGGTGTCGGGCCGGGTCGACTACAGCTACCGGCGTCCGTCGCGCCGCGCCCATCTCAATCCCGACCTCGTGCTGCCCACGCTGCAGCGGCCGATCCCCGACGTGGCGATCGTCTGCGACACCTCGGGATCGATGCACGAGCGGCTGCTGGCGCGGGCGCTGGCGGAGATCGAGGCGGTGCTCACCCGGGCCGGGCTGCGCGAGCGCCAGGTCCGCGTGCTGGCCGTCGACGCGGCGGTGCACGCCGTGCGCCGGGTCAGCCGCGCGCGCCAGGTCAGCCTCGCCGGGGGCGGGGGCACCGACATGGGGGAGGGGATCGCGGCCGCCGCCGCGCTGCAACCGCGGCCGACGGTGGTGATCGTGCTGACCGACGGCTACACGCCGTGGCCGGAGCGCCCGCCGCCGGGAATCCGCGTGATCGTCGGCCTGCTTACGGAGGCCGGCGGGGCGTGGGCGCCGCCGGAGTGGGCGCGCACGGTGCTCATCGAGGACGACTGAGGGGGCGGAGCATTCTGGCTGCGCATACGGTGTATCAGTCGCACCACGTCCCGGGGAAAACCTCAGAACACCGCGACGAACGGGTACATGAGCACGACCGCGACCAGCACCGAGATCGCCCACAGCACGACGAGCGCCGATGACCAGCGCCGGCGCCGGCGCCAGGCGATCGACGCCGCGTAGGTGGCGGCCACGTACATGCCCGGCATCACGACGACCATGTAGTAGAGGTAGCTCGTGCGGCTGTCGAGCACGCTCTGCAGCTCAAACGGCGTCCACGTCCCCAGGAACCACGCGACGCCGACGATCGCCAGCTGGCGCTCGGACACCGACACCGCGACGCCCGAGCGGGGCCGGCGGCGGCGCAGCACGCGGTAGACGCCGAACGCCATCGCGGGCAGCGCGAGCGCGAGGATCGGCGGGCTGACCATGCCCAGGAAGTCCGACACGGGATGGATCGCGTCCACGCCCTGGCCGGGCAGCGAGGGGTTGATCCGCAGGTAGATGATCGGCTTGAGATCGAGCAGCCACTGCCACGGGTAGGAGGCGATCCCCTGCGGGCCGTGGGGGGAGGTGAGCCCGGAGGCGTAGCTGATGATGTGCGCGATCTCCGCAAACGGGCCGCCGGTGATCAGCTTGGCCTCGGAGTCGGCGTAGGGCGGGGCGATCTGGTCCATGATCGCCAGCAGCCCGACGAACACCGCGGCGCTGCACACCGCCGTGACCGACAGCCGAAGCGCCGCCCAGCGCAGCTTCCACTGCGGCGGGGCCGCGCGGTCGCGGCGGGCGACGAGCAGACGCCCGAGCTCGAGCAGGACGAGCACGAACAGGACGTAGGGCGCGATCTCCTTGAAGCAGGCGCCGATCCCGAGCAGCACGCCGGCCAGCAGCGGGCGGCCCCACAGGTAGGCCGCGACCGACCAGATCATCATCGCCACCACGTAGACGTCGAGCGTGCCGATCCGGCCGTGGACGAGCAGCAGGTTGTCGCACGCCATCAGGGCGCTCGCGCCGACCGCCGACCAGCGCCCGCCGCCGGCGCTGCGGACGAGCGCAAACATCCCGAGGATCGCGAGCGAGCCCATCAGCAGGCTCCCGATCCGCCAGGCGAACGGACCGTCGCCGAACAGCTCGATCGCCGCCGCCATGATCAGCTTGGCCCCCTGCGGATGCTCGGCGTTGGGGTCGGTCCCGAGGGGGGCGTCGGAGTAGTGGTCGCCGGCGGGCGGCCGGATCCCCGCGATCACCCGCGCGGCGTTGACGTAGTACGCCTCGTCGAAGATCAGCGTGTGGTCGCCCGCCTGGGTGCACGGCGACTGGCATGGCTCGTCGAGGAGCAGCGATCGCGCCCCGAGCGACAGCGCCGACACGATCGCCAGGGCGAGCAGCGGCGCCGCCGCCCAGGTGCGAAGGCGCCTAACGGCCATGGACCAGGCCAGAGTACACGTGGGGGTCCTCGTAGACTGCCGCCGCGTGGACTTCGAGAAATGGCATGCGCTCGGGAACGACTATCTGATCGTCGAGCGCGACGCGCTGCCGTTCGCGCTCACCCCCGCGCGGGTGCGCTCGCTGTGCGCGCCGCACACCGGTGTCGGCGCCGACGGCGTGCTGCTGCTGGCGGCGGCCGACGAGCCGGGGTTCGTCGCCCGCCTGCGGATCTTCAACCCCGATGGCTCCGAGGCCGAGCTGTCGGGCAACGGCGCCCGCGAGGCGGTGCTCTACCTCCGCCGCCGGGGCTGGGCAGGCTCCGACACGTTCTCGATCCAGACCGCCGCCGGCGAGGTCCGCCCCACGATCACCTCGCCGACCACCGCCCGCCTGGACATCGGACGGGTCCGGCTGCGCAGCCTCGACTATCCCCTCGGCGCGCCGGACGGCCGCGGTGCCCTGCGCGCCGGCGGGCGCGAGTGGAGCTTCCAGCACGTTGCGGTCGGCAATCCGCAGTGCGCGATCCGGGTCGGCGGCCAGCCCGAGCTGCAGGCGCTGGAGCTGCCGGCGATCGGGCCGGCGATCGAGCGCCACGAGCTGTTTCCCAACCGCACCAACGTCTCGTGGTACACGCCGCTGGATGCCGACCGGATCCGCGCGCGGATCTTCGAGCGCGGCGTCGGCGAGACGTCGGCCAGCGGGACCGGGGCGACCGGCGCCGCGGTCGCCCACGTGCTCGCCGGCGGCGACTCCCCGGTGACGGTCGTGCTCGACGGGGGCGAGCTCGAGGTCGAGGTGGGGGAGGACCTCCACGTTAATCTCAGCGGTTGGGCGGTGCCGGTGTTCGCCGGCACGCTCGCCGATGACTTCGTCAAGGAGTTGCATGAGACCCAGTAAACGGCTGGACCAGATCCCGCCCTACCTGTTCGCCCAGCTGGAGCGCAAGATCGCCGCCAAGCGCGCCGCCGGCGTCGACGTCATCAGCCTGGGCATCGGCGATCCCGACACCCCGACCTACGCCCCGATCGTCGCCGCCGCACAGCGCGCGGTGGCCGACCCGAGCACCCACACGTATCCCAGCAACCGCGGCCGAGCCGAGTTCCGCGAGGCGGTGGCGGCGTTCTACGCCCGCCGCTTCGGGGTCACCCTCGACCCCGAGACCGAGGTGATGGCCGCGATCGGCGCCAAGGAGTGCATCTTCAACCTCAACCTCGCCTTCCTGGACCCCGGCGACGTGGCGCTCGCGTCCGACCCCGGGTATCCGGTGTACACCGGTGGCCCGCTGATGGCCGGCGGCGAGCCGGTGCTGATGCGCCTCGCGCCCGAGCTGGACTTCGCCCCCGACCTGGCGGCGATCCCCGCCGCGGCGCTCGATCGCGCCCGCTTGATGTTCATCAACTACCCCAACAACCCGACCGGCGCCGTCGTGCCCGCCGGGCTGTTTCAATCGGTCGTCGAGCTGGCCTCCGGGCGCGATCTGCTCGTCGTCCATGACAACGCCTACAGCGAGACCACGTTCGACGGCTACGTCGCGCCGTCGTTCCTGCAGACGCCGGGGGCAAAGGACGTCGGCGTCGAGGTCTTCTCGCTGTCGAAGGGCTACAACATGACCGGCTGGCGGTGCGCGGCGATCGTCGGCAACGCCGAGGCGATCGCCCAGTACTGGCGGCTGAAGTCCAACATCGACTCGGGGAACTTCGAGGCCGTGCAGCTGGCGGGCGCGGCCGCGCTCGCGCCCGAGGTCGACCGGGAGGTCGCGGCGATGTGCGCGGTCTATCAGCGCCGCCGTGACCTCGTCTGCGAGGCGCTCGGCGCCGCCGGCGTCGACGTGACCCCGCCGAAGGGGACGATCTACATCTGGGCGCCGGTGCCCGCGGGCTTCGCCTCCGCCGCGGCGTATTGCGAGCACGTGCTCGAGCAGGCCGCGGTCGTGATCTCGCCCGGCGGCGCGTACGGCCCCAACGGCGAGGGCTTCTTCCGGATCTCGCTGACCACGCCCGACGACCGGCTGCTGGAGGCCGTGCAGCGCCTCAGCCGGCTGTAGGCGTCGAGACCGCCCGCCCCCGACGGGGCTACCATCAGGAGAGTTGGTCCCCAGCAACGCCACCACGAACGGCAGCTCGCCGTCGCCCGATGATGCTCAGCGCGCCGCCGGCCGCGCCCGCCAGCGCGCGTTCATGGTGGCGGCCGTGCCCGCCGGCGAGGACGACCATCTCGCCGAGCTGGCCGAGCTGCTGCGCACCGCGGGGGTGGCCACGGTCGGCGAGGTTGTCCAGCGCCGCGACCGGCCCCATCCCAACTCCTACCTGGGCACCGGCAAGCTCGCCGAGCTCAAAGAGCAGATCGCCGAGGCCGACGCCAACCTGGTGGCCTGCGACGACGAGCTGTCGCCGCGCCAGGAGCGCAACCTGGAGGCGGCGCTCGGCGTCCCGGTGATCGACCGCACGGCGGTCATCCTCGACATCTTCGCCGCCCACGCCCA
>JBELAG010000014.1:0-36503 GCA_049509055.1 Solirubrobacteraceae bacterium | reverse complement strand
CCGAGGGCTATCTGGCGTTCGCGCCGGATCTGTACTCGGGACGGGGAATCCGGTGCGTCGTGGCGACGATCCAGGCGTCGCGGTCGGGCGCCGGCGAGGCGTATGAGGCGATCGAGGGCGCGCGGGAGTGGCTGGCCGGGCGGGCCGATTGCACCGGGCGGATCGGGATCATCGGGTTCTGCATGGGCGGAGGGTTCGCGCTGCTGTGCGCGCCGCGGTATGAGTTCGCGGCGGCGTCGGTCAACTACGGCGAGGTGCCCGACGATGCGATGAAGCGGCTCGCCGGCGCGTGCCCGGTCGTCGCCAGCTACGGACGGCGAGATCGCGGTCTGCGGGGCCGCGCGGCCAAGCTCGAGAGCGCCCTCGAGACGCTCGGCGTCGAGCACGACGTCAAGGAATATCCGAACGCCGGGCACAGCTTCATGAACCGGATCAACGGAGGGCCGGCGATCGCGCCGCTGATGAAGTTCGTCGGGCTGAGCTACCACCACCCGTCGGCCGAGGACTCGTGGCGGCGGATCCTGGACTTCTTCGACGCGCACGTGCGCGACGGCGCCGCAACCGCAGACAAATCGGCGTAGATCTCAGCGTCAACCTGAGCTTGAGGATTTCAAATCAGCGCAAAATGCGATTATTTGGGCCTCTATTCATACTGTCGGCTCGAGCCTGAGGGTCCATATATCCAGCGACCACGAGCCACCGTCGCGTACGCCCGGAGGTCCTCATCGAGCACCGCCAGGTCGGCATCCATGCCGACCGCGATCGCGCCCTTGCGGGCGCCGACGCCGAGCAGCGCCGCCGGGTTGGTCGAGGCCATCGCCACGGCTTTCGCCACCGCCGACCCCTCTCCTCCCCCGGCGCCGACCCCCAGCCCGAGCATCGCCACCGCGCCGGCGACCGCGGCGTCCATCGTCAGCGTGCTGCCGGCGAGCGTGTCGGCGAGCGAGTCCTCCGCCGCCGCCTGCGCGCCCGAACCGCGCGCGGAGGGCCCCGCGGAGGGCCCGGGCCTCCGAACGACGACCGCACGACCGCCGCGCACCGACACCCGTGCCGACCCCAGCGGATAGACCCCGTCCGGCATCCCCGCCCCGGCCATCGCATCGGTCACGAGCCGGATCCGGGCGGTCCCGGCGGCCCGCACCGCGATCCGCATCACCGGGGCACTGACGTGCAGGCCGTCGCAGATCAACTCGCAGCTCAACGCCGACAGGTCGAGCGCGGCGCCGGCGAGGCCCGGCGCCCGATGATGCAGTGGCCCCATCGCGTTGAACAGATGCGTGACCGACCGCGCACCCGCCGAGACCGCTCGGCGGACGACGGCGTCGCTCGCCTCGCTGTGGCCGAGCGAGGCGATCACGCCCGCCCCGGCGAGCTGGGCGATGAGCGGCAGAGCCCCCGGCAGCTCGGGCGCGAGCGTCATCATCCTCACCCCGCCGGCGTCGAGCAGGCGGGCGAGGACCGAGCCGGAGCAGTCGACGAACGACCCGGCGTCCATCGCGCCGGGGCGCCGGGGGTTGAGAAAGGGCCCCTCGAGATGAGCCCCGAGCACGGTCGCCCCGCCGTCGACCGACGATGCCCGGGAGACGGCCCGCAGCGCTCCCACCAGCTCGCCGACGGGCGCCGCGACCATCGTCGCCAGCATGCTCGTCGTCCCGTGCGCGGCGTGGAAACGCGCGACCGCGGCGATCTCGTCGGGATCGGAGCTGTTGCACTGCGCGCCGGCGCCGCCGTGGAGGTGCCCGTCGATGAAGCCCGGAACCAGCCACCGGTCCCCGAGATCGCACGCTCCGGGCGTCACGCCGCGCTCGACGACCGCCACGATCGCGCCGTCGGCGACCTCCACCTCGCCTGCGATCACGCCGAGAGGGGTGACGATCCGGCGGCTACGGAGCCGCACTCGGCGACTCACCGGCGGCGGTCTCGGGCAGCGGCCGGCCGAGGAAGGCCTCGAGCGCGACCCACACCGCTCCGTGGGCGAGGGGCCCGAGCCGCACGAGGGCACCCCGCTCGTCGGTGCGGACGCTCGCGATCAGGCCGCTCTCGGCGAGCCGGCGGCGTTGCCAGTCGGCGCGATCGCGGCCGGTCTGACCGTGATAGTGGGCGTCGATACCGTACCGCCCGCCCTCCACCGGCCACACCGACAGCCGGTCCGGGGCGCGCATCGGGCCGGTCTCGGCGGGGAGCGCGCCGGAGTGCACGAGCCCGGTTCCGGCCACGCGGGGATCGGCGCTGGCGTGGGCCGACCAGGAGCGATCGTTGATCGGCTGCCGGTCGCCTCGGAATTTACGTCGCACGCGCGCGCACCTCGCACCTATTTAAGCGCCGCGGCCCGGGATTGAAGCGCCGCGGCCCGATTGCCGATACCGTACGGCGCCAGTACGCCGAGTCCCCGGGCCGCCAATCCGGGGAGCGGGGAACCCACGTTGTTGGGGCGAGTCTCGCGGTGATCCGTGAGAAGCGCCTGCCGAGAGCAGGCGCGAGCCCGTCAGCTAACCCCGCAGGCATCAGGCCCAAGCCAGAGTGCTCTCGCCGCCGAGCACGACGACAGACGCCACCACGAGGTCGCCCATGCCCGCATTCGCCAGCCCGGATCCGTTCACCGACACACCGCGTGGGGGTGGCGCCGCGCTGCGGGCGCTGACCGTCGCGCTCGCCATCCTCGCGGCCACCGCGGCCCCGGCGCTGGCGTCGGCGCCGATCCGGCGGGTGCTGCGGGCCGGCGACCAGGGCGGCGATGTCCGGACGCTGCAGCGGATGCTCAACGCGGTCGGGATTCCGACGGCGACCGACGGGATGTTCGGGCCGGCCACGCGGCGCGCGGTGCGGCGCTTCCAGCTCGAAGCGAAGCTGTCGCCGCCGAGCGGCACCGTCGGGCGCCGGACGCTGGCGACGCTCGAGAGCTGGGTCAGCAGCCGCCCGGGCCATGCGGGCACGACCGCGACCACGACGACGGGCACCGCGAGTGGCACGACCTCGGGCACGCAGGCGACCCCGCAGCCGACCCCGGTCAGCACGACCGGCACCGCGCCCGCGGGCTGGGTGTTCCCGATCGAGCCGCGCAGCCGGGTGCTGCCCCCATCCGATTGGACGCAGGATCAGGGCGTCGACATCGGCACGGTCGACAACGCCTGCGGCGCCGCGGCGGTGGAGGTGGCGGTGACCGCAGGGACGATCGTGCAGGAGGGGATCGACGGGTTCGGTCCCGACGCGCCGATCCTGAAGGTCGCGAGCGGGGCGTTGGCCGGCAGCTACGTCTACTACGGCCACGCCGAGCCGGCGCTCGTGCCGGTCGGCGCGGTGGTCAGCGCCGGGGAGCCGATCGCGCAGGTGGGCTGCGGCGACGTCGGCCTCTCATCCGCCCCGCACCTGGAGATCGGGATCACCCCGCCGGGCGGCGCGACGTGCTGCGTGGCGATCGGCCAGACGTCGGGCGAGATGTTCGGGATCGTCGACTCGCTGTGGTCGGGCGCCGCGGCGCACCCCGCGCTCGCCCGCCGCTGACCGCAGCGCCGCGACGCGGAGTGGCCGGCGGCGCCCCGGGCCGGGCCGTCGACGCCGAATCACACGACCGACCACACAACAGCGCCCGGACGCGATAGTTTGCCGGTGTGGCGGCGCCACGCATCTGGCACGGGCAACCGTATCCGCTCGGAGTGACCTGGGACGGCCACGGCGTCAACGTGGCCGTGTTCTCCGAGCCGGCCACCAGCGTCTACCTGTGCCTGTTCGACTCTCCACAGGCGACCGAGGAGAGCGAGCGGCTCGCGCTGCCCGACAGCAGCGGCCAGATCTGGCACGGCTACTTCCCCGACCTGCGCCCCGGCCAGCTGTACGGCATCCGGGTCGACGGGCCCTACCAGCCCGAGAGCGGCACACGATGCAACGTCAACAAGCTGCTGTTCGACCCCTACGCCCGGGCGGTGGGGCGCGACCTCAGCTACGACGAGACGCTGTTCGGCTACACGATCGGCGATCCCAACGCCGACCTGTCGTTCGACGCGCGTGACAGCGCCGCCCATGCGCCGCTGGCGGCGGTGATCGACACCACCGCCTACGCCTGGCGCAACGGCCCCGTGCCGTGGCGCGAGCTCGCCGACCTCGTGATCTACGAGGTGCATGTCAAGGGCATGACCAAGCTGCACCCCGACGTGCCGGAGGCGATCCGGGGCACGTACGCCGGGCTGGCCTCGCCGGCGGCGATCGCGCATCTGACGTCGCTGGGCGTCACCACCGTCGAGCTGCTGCCGGTGCACTATCGCGTCAGCGAGGAGTTCCTCGTCGATGAGGGTCTCAGCAACTACTGGGGCTACAACACGCTCGGCTACTTCGCGCCCGATCCGCGGCTCGCCGCCGCCACCGATCCGGCGGGGGTGGTGTCGGAGTTCAAGGGCATGGTCGATGCGCTGCACGGGGCCGGGATCGAGGTGTTCCTCGACGTCGTCTACAACCACACCCCCGAGGGCAGCCAGCTCGGGCCGACGCTGTCGTTTCGCGGGATCGACAACCAGGCGTATTACCACCTCGCCGACGACCCCCGGTACACATATGACTTCACCGGCACCGGCAACTCGGTCAACCTCGGCCATCCGCGCACGCTGCAGCTCGTCACCGACAGCCTGCGCTACTGGGTGTCGGAGATGCGGATCGACGGCTTCCGGTTCGACCTGGCCGCGGAGCTCGGGCGCGAATACCGCACGTATGACCGCCAGTCGCCGTTCTTCGACGTCGTCATGCAGGATCCGGCCCTGTCGACGGTGCGGCTGATCGCCGAGCCGTGGGACACCGGCCAGGGCGGCTATGACGTCGGCAACTTCCCCGTCGACTGGTCGGAGTGGAACGGGCGCTACCGCGACACCGTGCGCAGCTACTGGCGCGGGGATCAGCAGGTGCTCGGCGATCTCGCCACGCGACTCGCCGGATCCAGCGACCTGTACGCCTCCGACGGCCGGCGTCCCGGCGCGAGCATCAACTTCGTCACCGCCCATGACGGCTTCACGCTCGCCGACCTCGTCAGCTACGACTCAAAGCACAACGAGGCCAACCTCCAGAACAACAGCGACGGCACCGACGACAACGACAGCTGGAACTGCGGCGCCGAGGGGGCGACGACCGATCCGGGGATCCTCGCGCTGCGCGCCCAGCAGAAGCGCAACCTGATGTTGACGCAACTGCTCAGCCAGGGCGTGCCGATGATCCAGGGCGGCGACGAGCTGTCACGCAGCCAGCAGGGCAACAACAACGCCTACTGCCAGGACAACGCGCTCACCTGGTTTGACTGGACGCTCGACGCCGAGGGCGAGGCGTTCCTGGAGTTCACCCGCAAGGCGATCGCGCTGCGCGCCGCCGAACCGGTGTTCCGCCGCACCGACTTCTTCCAGGGCCGGCCGATCCGCGGCGACGTCAAGGACATCACCTGGCTTGACGCCTCCGGGCGGGAGATGAGCGATCAGGACTGGAGCACGCCGTGGGCGCACGCCTTCGGGGTCCTGCTCGCCGGTGACGAGATCGACGAGACCGACGCGCAGGGCAACCCGATCAGCGGCGACTCGTTCCTCCTGCTGTTCAACGCCGCCGGCAACGACGTCGACTTCGCCTTTCCGGCGCAGATCGCCGGCCGCCCGCTGACCCCCGAGCTCGACACGGCGCAGACCGCCCCGGCCGCTGACGGCCCGGCCTATCTGCTCAAGGCGCACTCCGCGGCCGTGATCCGGGTCACGGTCTGAGACAGCGGCCTACAGCTGGCGCGAGGACCACAGGATCGCCGCCAGCACGACGCTGACGATCGAGACGACGAGACCGACCAGCCAGCCCTTGGAGTGGCTGGAGCCCATGATCGCGGCGATCGCGACGCCGACGCCGACGACGCCGGCGGTGGCGATCAGGCGGACGAACAGGCTCTCGACGGCCGAGCGGTTGCGCCGGTTGGGCAGCATGCTCGGGGTGCGGGCACGCCCCCGCGCGGTCTCCGGGCCGGCGACCACGGGCGCAGAGGGCGCAGACGGCGCGGACGGCGCAGAGGGCGGCGAGGGCGCGGAAACCGCGTCAGCGGGCTCGGACGGCTCAGCCACGGCCGGCTCCGACGCCTCCGGCTCTGAGACGGCCGGCGCATCGTCGTCGCCGATTGGCCTCACCAGCGGCTCGTCGACGTCGTAGGGACGGTCGGGCTCGCCGAGATCGTGTTCATGGCTCATTGTGATCAGTATGACGGTTCCGCACCCGGGGCAAACGGTTAGGATCACCGCCCTGTGAACGTCCACGCCGAGGCGAGCGCCGGGCAGGCGCAGCGGCAGCAGTCGGTCGCCGACGTGGTCGGGGCGACGATCGCGGGGCTCGGGGTGACCGACGTGTTCGGGGTGCTGGGCAGCGGCAACCTGGTCGTCACCAACGCGGTGTGCGACGGTGGAGCCCGGTTTCACGCCGCGCGTCACGAGGGCGGCGCGATCTGTATGGCCGACGGCTACGCCCGGGTCACCGGCCGCGTCGGGGTGTGCAGCGTGCACCAGGGCCCCGGGCTGACCAACACGATGACCGGGCTGACCGAGGCGGCCAAGAGCCGCAGCCCGGTGCTGGTGCTCGCGGGCGAGACCCCGGCGGCGGCGCTCACCTCCAACTTCCGCATCGATCAGCACGGCCTGGTGGAGTCCGTCGGGGCGATCGCCGAGCGCGTGCACGGCGCCGCGACCGCCGCCGACGACGCCCAGCGCGCGTACGAGCGGGCGCTGCTCGAGCGCCGGCCGGTCGTGCTGATGCTCCCGATCGACATCCAGCCCCGGCCATCCGCGGCCACCCGCCCCGCCCGGCCGCGCCGGCCGCCGCTCGCCCCGCCCGCGCCCGAGCGACACGTCATCGAGCAGCTCGCCGACCTCGTCCAGGCCGCCCGGCGGCCGGTGATCCTCGCCGGTCGCGGCGCGGTGCTCGCCGACGCCGGCGCCGAGCTCAAGCGCCTTGGCGAGCTGATCGGCGCGCTGCTGGCGACCTCGGCGCCGGCCAACGGGCTGTTCGCGGGCGAGCCGTACGCGCTGGGGATCGCCGGCGGGTTCGCGTCGCCGTTCGCCGCACGGCTGCTCCCCCAGGCCGACCTCTACCTCGTCGTCGGCGCATCGGCCAACCACTGGACGACGCGGTCCGGCGCGCTGATCAACCCCGAGGCGACGATCGTCCAGATCGACGTCGACCCGCGGGCGATCGGCGCCCACCACCCCGCCGACCACGCCGTGCTCGGCGATGGCGGCGCCGCCGCGCGGATGCTCGCCGACGAGCTTCAGGCCCGCGGCCATCGCATCGAGGCAACCGCGGGCTGGCGCACGCCGGAGATCGCCGCCGAGATCCAGAGCCGGCGCTGGGCCGACGAGCCTTACGAGGACGCCGGCACCGACGAATGGATCGACCCCCGGACGCTGTCGCGCGAGCTGGAGCGCAGGCTGCCGGCGCACAAGGCGGTGTCGGTCGACTCCGGTCACTTCCTCGGCTATCCGTCGATGTACCTCACCGTGCAGGACCCCCGCGACTGGGTCTTCCCCAACGGCTTTCAGGCCGTCGGGCTCGGCCTGGGCACCGCGATCGGCGCCGCCATCGCCCGCCCCGACCATCCCACCGTCGCGGCGCTCGGCGACGGCGGGACGTTCATGGCGCTACCCGAGCTCGAGACCGCGGCCCGGCTGGCGCTCAAGCTGCTCGTCGTCATCTACGACGACTGCGCCTATGGCGCCGAGGTGCACCACTTCGCGCCGATCGGCCACGACGTGCGCCGCGTGCGGTTTCCCGACGTCGACCTGGCGGCGATCGCGCAGGCGGCCGGGGCGCAGGCGGTCACCGTCCGCCGCGCCGAGGACCTCGACGTCGTCGAGACGTGGCTCGAGGAACCGGCGCCGCGGCCGCTCGTGCTCGACGCCAAGGTCAATCCGACGGTCTGTGCAGAATGGCTGTCGGAAGCCTTCCGCGCCGGCTGATCAGCGCCGACGGCGACGGCAACCACGCGGTCAGCTTGCTGACCGCCTATCAAGAACCATCCGAGGAGAGCACCACGCCATGTCCATGACCCAGAGCAGCCCGCTGTCCGCGTTCCTGGACGGGGTGGAGATCGTTGATCTCACCCAGCCGCTGACCGAGACGACGCCGGTGATCCAGCTGCCGCCGCCGTTCGCCAACACCCCCGGGCTGACCCGGGAGGAGATCTCGCACTACGACGAGCGCGGCCCGGCGTGGGCGTGGTACACGCTGACGATCGGCGAGCACGTCGGCACCCATGTCGACGCCCCGATCCACTGGGTGACCGGCAAGGACGGCGCCGACATCGGCTCGATCACGCCGCAGACGCTCGTCGGCCCGGCATGCGTGATCGATCGCACCGCCCAGACCGAGGCGGCCGGCGGCGACTACCTGCTGACGGTCGCCGACCTGGAGGGCTGGGAGGCCGAACACGGCCGCATCCCGGACGGCGCGTGGGTGCTGCTGCGCAGCGGCTGGGGATCGCGCGCGCACGATCAGGAGCTGTTTCTCAACGTCGGCGAGAGCGGACCGCGGACCCCGGGCCCCGACGTCGAGGCGTCGCGCTGGCTGTCCGCGGAGCGGGCGATCGCCGGCTTCGGCACCGAGACCGTCGGCATCGACGCGGGCTCCGCGGGCGGCATGGACCCGCCGTTCCCGCTGCACAACTTCCTGCTGGGCGCCGGCCGGCTCGGGCTCACCCAGCTCGCCAACCTCGATCGGCTGCCCGCCACCGGCGCGCTGCTCGTCGTCGCGCCGCTGCGGCTCGTCGGCGGGACCGGCAGCCCCAGCCGGGTGTTCGCGTTCATCCCCAAGCGCTGAGATGCCCGGCCGCGACGAAGCGGCGCAGCTCGATGCCGCCGATCCGCTCGCCGCGTTCCACGAGCGCTTCGCGGTCGCGCCCGACGGCCTGATCTACCTCGACGGCAACTCGCTGGGCCGCCTACCGCGCGAGACGCCCGACCGGCTCGCCGCGGTCGTGCGCCAATGGGGCGAGCGGCTGATCCGCGGGTGGAGCGAGGGGTGGATGGAGCTGCCGCGAACCGTCGGGGACCGGCTCGGGGCCGGCCTGCTGGGCGCGGCGGCCGGGCAGGTGGCGATCGCCGACTCGACCACGGTGTGCTTCTACAAACTCGCCTCGGCGGCGCTCGCCGCGGCGCGGGGACGCAGCGAGATCGTCACCGACCGCGACAACTTCCCCACCGACCGGTTCGTGCTCGAGTCGCTGGCCGCGCAGCGCGACCTGACGATCCGCTGGGTCGATGCCGACCCCCATGCCGGGCCCGATCCCGATCAGCTGAGGGCCGTCGTCGGCGAGCAGACCGCGCTGGTCAGCTTCTCGCACGTCGGTTACCGGTCGGCCTACATCCTCGACGTCGGCGCGATCACCACGCTCGCGCACGAGGCCGGGGCGCTCGCGCTGTGGGATCTCAGCCACAGCGCGGGGGCGATCCCGGTCGCGCTCGACGCCGACGGCGTCGACCTCGCGGTCGGGTGCACATATAAGTACCTCAACGGCGGCCCCGGCGCGCCGGCCTACGCCTACGTCCGCCGCGCGCACCAGGAGCGCCTGTCTCAGCCGATCTGGGGCTGGCTCGGCCGCCGGGACCCGTTTGAGATGGAGCAGGGCTACGTGCCCGGCGAGGGGATCGCCCAGGTGCTGTCGGGCACGCCGCCGGTGCTCGGGCTGACCGCTGCCGCGGTGGGGATCGACCTGTCGATCGAGGCCGGGATCGCGGCGATCCGGGGCAAATCGACGGCGCTCACCACGTACGCGATCGCGCTGATCGACGAGCGACTGGCCCCGCTGGGCTGCGCGGTCGGCTCGCCCCGAGACGCGGCGCGGCGGGGCTCGCACGTCGCGCTCGTGCATCCCGACGCCCGCCGGCTGTCGCGGGCGCTGATCGAGGACGGAGTGGTCGTCGACTTCCGCACGCCCGATGTCATCCGGCTCGGCCTGTCACCGCTGACGACGCGCTTCACCGATGTGTACGACGGGCTCGAGCGCCTGCGCGCCCGACTGGGTCCGTAGAACTCCGTAGACCCTCCGTACCCCATTCAAGGTAGACACGCCCCGGGCGATTGCTCCGCATGACCTGTTGTATCGACCTGGGATGTGGTGATTAGGTTGGTAGCACACACGTTTGTTGGGTTCAACGATGCCCTGCGGCGCGCCGGCTGGCGTTTGGGGATGTTCGGCGGCGTGGTCCTCGGTGGCCTGCTGGCGTCGTTCATCTCCCCTCCGATGACCGGCGCGGTCACCGACACGTTCGGGACCGCGGCATCGGTACAGATGCGCTACGTCGACTCGCCCGACCGTCCGGGAACGGCGGCCGCTCGCGGCCACCTTCACCTCCGTGACGGCACGCTGCACAGGATCGACGTGCAGGACCTGGCGCGCTGAGGCGCGCCAGCCGGCGGCGCATCAGCCGGTGAGAACGACGGGACCGGGATCGGGGCCGAAGGCGCGTTGCAGCTCCTTGCGGACCTCGTCCCCGCGTCCGGTCGGCGGCTTGCGTGAGCCGGCCTGATACTGAGGCACCCAGCTCACACCGTCACCGGCGTACTCCTGCTCGGCGGCGGCGTGCAATGTCCAGTGCGGGTCGTACAGGTGCGGGCGCGCGAGCGCGCAGAGGTCGGCGCGGCCGGCGAGCACGATCGTGTTGACATCGTCATAGCTGGCGATCGCCCCCACGGCGATCGTCGGGATGCCGGCCTCGTTGCGGATCCGATCGGCGAACGGGGTCTGGTAGCTGCGTCCGTAGGCGGGACGCTCATCGGACGACACCTGGCCCGAGGACACGTCGACAAGGTCGCAGCCGTGCTGGGCGAGCATCCGCGCGAAGGCGACCGCGTCGTCGGGCGCAAACCCGCCCTGCACCCAGTCGGTGGCCGAGATCCGGACGCTCATCGGCATCTGCGCCGGCCACGCCGCGCGGCAGGCGTCGAACACCTCCAGCGGATAGCGCGCCCGTTCCTCCAGGCCGCCGCCGTAAGCGTCGCGGCGGTGGTTGGTGATCGGTGACAGGAAGCTCGACAGCAGGTAGCCGTGCGCGCAGTGGAGCTCCAGCAGATCAAAGCCGGCCGCCAGCGCCGCCCGGGTCGCCGACACGAACTGATCGCGGACGAGGTCCATGTCGTCGCGGGTCATCTCGCGGGGGACCTGGTTGCGCGGCGAGTAGGCGAGCGGCGAGGGCGCGATCAGCTCCCAGTTGCCCTCCTGAAGCGGCTCGTCGATCCCCTCCCACATCAGCTTCGTCGAGCCCTTGCGCCCGGAGTGACCGAGCTGGGCGGCGATCGCGCAGCCGCCGTGGCGGTGGGCGAAGTCGGCGATCCGCCGCCACGCGTCGAGGTGCTCGGGGCGGTACATGCCGGCGCAGCCCGGCGTGATCCGGCCGGTCGCCGACACGCAGATCATCTCGGTGTAGAGCAGCGCCGCCCCGCCGAGCGAGCGGGCGCCGAGGTGGACGAGGTGGAAGTCCGAGGGGGTGCCGTCCTGCGCCGAGTACATGTCCATCGGCGAGACGACGACCCGGTTGCGCAACTGCAGGCCGCGCAGCGTCAGCGGGGCGAACATCGGCGGCCGCGCCCCGTCGAACCCCTCGCCGGCGGCGAACCGCTCGTCGACGTCGGCGACGAAGCCGGGATCGCGCAGCCGCAGGTTGTCGTAGGTGACGCGGCGGCTGCGGGTCAGGAGGTTGAACGCGAACTGCATCCGCGGCTGCCGGACGTAGCGGGCGATGCCCTCAAACCACTCCAGCGACGCCTGCGCCGCGCGCTGGGTGCTCTCCACGATCGGGCGGCGCTCGGCCTCGTAGGCGGCGAGCGCGCCGGGGACGTCCTCGACGCCGCCGGCCGCGAACGCCCAGGCGAGCGCGACCGCGTCCTCCATCGCCAGCTTCGTGCCCGAGCCGATCGAGAAGTGGGCGGTGTGCGCGGCATCGCCGGCCAGCACGACGTTGCCCGAGCGCCAGCAGCGGTTGCGGACGGTCGTGAAACGCAGCCACTTGGAGTTGTTGGCCGCCAGCGCGTGGCCCTGCAGCGCGTCGGCGAACAGCTCCCGGCAGAACGACACGCTCGCCTCGTCGCTGACCCCGGGCGGCAACGACCCGGCGTGCGGGCCGCCGAGCGTGTCGAGCCCGGCCCGGCGCCACGTCTCCTCGGCGACCTCGACGATGAACGTGCTCGTCGTCTCGTCGTAGGGATAGGCGTGCGCCTGAAACACGCCGTGGGGCGTCTCGACGATGAAGAACTTGAACGCGTCGAACACGAGATCGGTGCCCATCCACATGTAGCGGCAGAACCGCGGGTCAAGGGTCGGCCCGAAGTCGTCGGCGCGGGCGGCGCGCAGCGGGCTCGACGCGCCGTCGGCGGCGACGACGAGGTCGGCCCACCCCAGCTCCGGCAGCGGCGGCGCCTCGGTCTCGAAGCGGATCTCGACGCCGAGCGCGACGGCGCGACGCTGCAGGATCCCGAGCAGCTCGCGGCGCCCGAGCGCCGAGAAGCCGTGCCCGCCCGAGCGCGTCCGTGCCCCGCGGTGGTGGATGTCGATGTCGCTCCAGCGCGCGAAGCGGTCGGTGATCTCCCGGTAGCTGGGCGGGTCGGCGTGCTCGAACACGGTCAGCGTCTCGTCGGAGAACACGACGCCGAAGCCGAACGCGTCCGACGCCCGGTTGCGCTCGAACACCGTGATCTCGCAGCCGGGCGCGACCCGGCGCATCAGGATCGAGAAGTACAGCCCGGCCGGCCCGCCTCCCGCGACCGCGATCCGCATCGTCACACGCCGAGGTCGGTCAGATGCTCGTACTCGAGCGCCAGCCCGTTGACGACGTTGTGCATCAGCGCCAGCGCGGCGCGCGTGTTGGCGTGGGCGATCGGCGGCAGGTCCTCGGCGCACAGCGCCTTGAGCTCCTGATAGACGGCGAGCAGCCGCCGCTCCGACGCGGTGCACTCGCCGCCGAGCAGATCCTCGCTCACGACGGCGCTCCGATCGGCGCGTCGCGCTTGTCGACGGTCCGCTTGGCCTTGAGCTCGAAGCGCGGCAGCTCGCCGGTGGCGGCGCGCTCGATCCGGAAGTTCAGCCCCTCGTGAGCGAGCGCGAGGCGCCGGTGCAGGGTCTGTGAGAGCTCGCCCCAACAGCCCGCGTCGGCGTCGACCTTGAGCTCGACGCGCAGCGTGATCTCGTCGCGCATCCCCTCCCGGGTGATCACGGTCTGGAACTCGTCGACCTCGGAGGACTCCCGCACGATCGCCTCGATCGCCCGCGGGTAGACGTTGGTGCCGCGGATGATCTTCATGTCGTCGACGCGACCGAGGATCCCGCCCTCGTAGATGTCGTACACGCGCCCGCAGGTGCACGTCGCCGCCGGCACCTTGCAGACGAGATCGCCGGTGCGATAGCGCAGCAGCGGGATCGCGCCGCGCCCGAAGGAGGTCACGACCCGCTCGCCGCGCTCGCCGTAGGGCACCGGCTCGGCGGAGTCGGGATCGATCACCTCCTCGAGCACGTGGTCCTCGATGATGTGCGTGCCGCCGGGCTGGTGCTCGCACTCGAACACCATGATCGTCCCGATCTCGGTCATGCCGGCGGTGTCGAACGCCTTGGCGCCCCACTGCTGCTCGATCAGCGCCTTGGTCTGAGGGATCGAGCCGGCCGGCTCGCCGGACAGGATCACGCGCGAGACCGCCGAGGAGCGCAGGTCGATGCCGAGGACCTGCGCCTCGTGGGCCATGCGCAGCGCGTAGGTCGGCGTCGAGGCGACGACGGTCGCGCCGAAGTCGATGATCTGGCGGACCCGCGCCTCGGTGCTCTGCGCGCCGCCGGGCACGTTGAGCACGCCGATCTTCTCCATCGAGTAGTGCAGGCCCCAGAAGCCGATGAACGACCCGTAGCCGAACGCGATGTAGGCGGTGTCGCCGGGACGCACGCCGCACCCCCAGATGCCGTAGGCCCACATCTCGGCGATCCACGCCCAGTCCTTGCGGGAGTCCAGCGCGCGCAGCGGCTCGGCCCCGGTCGTTCCCGACGTCGTGTGCACGCGGATCGCCCCGTCGCCGCCGATCGTCGGCAGCTCGCCATAGGGAGGGTGCTCGAACTGCGAGCCCATCCACTGCGCGCGGGTGAGCATCGGCAGGTGCCGCAGGTCCTCGAGCGAGCGCAGGTCGGCGGGATCGAACCCCTCCAACGTACGGCGAAACCAGGGGCTGCGCTGCGCGGCCCAGGCGACCTGGCGGCGGAGCTTGACCAGCTGCAGTGCCTCGAGCTGCGGGCGCGCGAGCGTCTCGACCTTCGGGTTCCAGTACACGCTGTCGGCTGCCAAGAATGCCTCGGCGCGGCAGCATACCTCACGGGATACGCGCGATTGCAGCAGTCGAGTATCTTCGGCTTCGGCATGAGCCCGTTCCGCGCGAGCGCGCCCCTGACGCAGGAGTGGAGGAACTTCGAGTTCGCCGTGGACAGCGGCGCGGCGATGGTCAGGCTCAACCGTCCGGAGAAGCTCAACGCCCTCACCTTCGAGGCCTACGCCGACCTGCGTGACCTGCTGGCCGAGCTGCCGGCGCGCGGCGACGTGCGGGTGCTGACGATCACCGGGAGCGGCCACGGGTTCTGCTCGGGCGGCGACGTCGAGGAGATCATCGGGCCGCTGCAGGAGATGGACGCCGCCGAACTGCTGGAGTTCACCCGCCTGACCGGCAGCGTCGTCCGGGCGCTGCGCGAGTGCGCGCTGCCGGTGATCGCCGCGATCAACGGGGTGGCGGCCGGGGCGGGCGCTGCGATCGCGCTGGCCTGCGACTTCCGCGTGATGGCGCAGTCGGCGTCGTTCGCGTTCCTGTTCACGCGCGTCGGGCTGGCCGGGGCCGACATGGGCACGGCCTACCTGATGCCGCGGCTGATCGGCCTCGGACGCGCGACCGAGTTGCTGATGCTCGGTGACCGGGTGAGCGCGGAGCGGGCCGCCGAGATCGGGCTGGCGACGTCGGTCGTCGCCGACGAGGCGCTCGCCGAGACCGCCGGGGCGCTCGCCCAGCGGCTGGCTGAAGGGCCGGCGTTCGCGTTCGCCACCACCAAGTCGCTGCTCGGCCGCGAGCTCGACATGAGCCTCGGCGCGGCGATCGAACTGGAGGCGATCACCCAGGCGCTGCTGATGCAGAGCGCCGACTTCGAGGAGTTCTACGCCGCGTGGAACGAGGGCCGGGGACCGGAGTGGCGAGGCCGGTGAGCGAGCTGATCAACGCGCCCGAGCTGGCGCCGCCGGTCGGCTTCTCCCACGCGGTGCGCGCCGGCGACACCGTCTACCTCGCCGGCCAGACGGCGTCCGATCGCCAGGGCGCGATCATCGGGGAGACGATGACCGAGCAGTTCGACGTCGCCGCCACGAACCTGATGACCGCGCTGCGCGCCGCCGGCGGCGTACCGGACGACCTCGTCACCCTGCAGGTGTTCGTCACCGCGGTCGCCGAGTACCGGGAGTCGCTGCCGGGTCTGGGCCGGGTGTGGCGGCGCCATTTCGGGCGCCGCTATCCGGCGATGGGGCTGTTCGGCGTGACCGAGCTCTACGACCCCGCGGCCAAGGTCGAGCTGATGGGCGTCGCCGTGCTGTCGCGCCCCGGCGCCGGATGAGCTCGGCGCTCGATCTCCACCTCAGCGACGATCAGCGGGAGCTGTATGCGCGGGTCCGGCAGCTGGCCGTGGACGTGTACGCGCCGCTGGTGGGCGCTGGTGTGGGCGCTGGTGTGGGCGCTGGTGTGGGCGCTGGTGTGGGCGCCGTCGGGGGCGGTTCCGGGGGCGTGAACCGCCCGCTGGTGCGCGCGCTCGCCGAGCACGGGCTGCTCGGGCGGCTGTTCGCCGCCGACGGCGTCGCCGCGATCGAGCTGTGCCTGATCCGCGAGGCGCTCGCGCGCGGCTGCACCGAGGCCGAGACGGCGTTCGCGCTGCAGGGGCTCGGCGCCTATCCGATCGTGCAGGCCGGGACGGCGGCGCTGCGCGCACAGTGGATCCCGCGGGTCGCCGCCGGGACCGCGGTGGCGGCGTTCGCGCTGACCGAGCCGGAGGCGGGCTCCGATCCGGCGGCGCTGACGCTGCGCGCCGAGCCCGACGGCGACGGCGGCTACCGGCTCAGCGGCGAGAAGCTGTGGATCTCCAATGCTCCCGAGGCCGACGTCTACACGGTGTTCGCGCGCGACGCCGGGCTGCCGGGCGCCGGCTCCGCGGGCGCGCCGGGCGCCGGGGGGTTGACCGCGTTTGCCGTGCCCGGCGATGCCGACGGGCTCAGCGGCGCGCCGCGGCGCCTGCTCGCGCCGCACGCGATCGGGTCGCTGACCTTCGACGGCGTCGCCGTCGCGCGCGAGCAGGTGCTCGGCGAGCCGGGCGCCGGCTTCCGCGTCGCGATGCGCACCCTGGACCTGTTCCGGCCGAGCGTCGGCGCGTTCGCGATCGGGATGGCGCGGGCCGCGCTCGACCTCGTCACCGCGCACGCGCTCACCCGCCGGACGTTCGGCAAGCCGCTGCGCGATCACCAGGCGGTCGCCCACCGGCTCGCCGAGCTGCACGCCCAGACCGAGGCCGCGCGCCTGCTCGTGCATCGGGCCGCGGCGGCCCACGACGCCGGCCGGCCCGACTCCAGCGTGGCGGCGATGTCCAAGCTGCTGGCGACCGAGGTCGCCCAGCGCGCGGTCGACGCCGCCGTCCAGTTCCACGGGGCGCTCGCGCTCGAGCATGGCCACCCGCTCGAGCACCTCTACCGCGAGGTTCGCGCCCCGCGCATCTACGAGGGCGCCTCGGAGATCCAGCGCGAGATCATCGCCCGGGCGATGTTCCGCGAGGCCGAGGCCGAGGCCGAGGCCGAGGCCGAGGCCGGAGCCGGGGCTGAGGTCCGAGCCGACGCCGCGACCGGGGCCGGGGCCGGGGCCGCGTGAGGCGGGCGGTCGTCGTGACCGGCGGCGCGACCGGGATCGGCCGCGCGACCGTCGAGCGCTTCGCCGCCGCCGGCGAACGGGTGATCGCGCTCGGCCGCGACCGCGAGGCGCTCGCGCGGCTGCACCCGCTCGGCGTCGAGACGCGGGTCTGCGACGTCACCGACGAGGACGCGGTCGCCCGGGCGTTCGCGGCGATCGGCGATGTCGACGTGCTGGTCAACAACGCCGGGATCGGCGAGTCTGCGCCGCTGGCGCGCACGACGCTGGAGGCGTGGTCGCGACACCTGGCGGTCAACGCGACCGGGCCGTTTCTCTGCACGCGCGCGGTCGTTCCAGGGATGCGCGAGCGCGGCGACGGCGTGATCGTCACGGTGGCGTCGACCGCCGGACGGATCGGCGTGCCCTACACGAGCGCCTACACCGCGTCCAAGCACGCCGTCGTCGGCCTGACCCGCGCGGTCGCCGCCGAGCTGGCCGGCACCGGGGTCCGCGCCAACGCGCTCTGCCCGACGTTCGTGCGCACCGAGATGACCGCCCGGTCGGTCGCCAACATCGTCGCCCGCACCGGCCGCAGCGAGGCCGAAGCGCTGCGCGCGCTGGCCGCGAGCTCGCCGCTGGGCCGGCTGCTGGAGCCCGACGAGGTCGCCGACGCGATCGTCTTCCTCGCCTCGCCGGGCGCGGCGTCGATCACGGGCCAGGCGATCGTGATCGACGGCGGCGGGATCCAGGCCTGACCGCCGGCCGTTTCAGAGCGCCGACGGGGGGCCGGCCGGCGCGACGCGGGCTGCGACGGTCCGGGCGATCAGCTCGACGCAGGCGTCGAGGTCGATCGCGGTTGAGTCGATCAGGAGGTGGTAGAGGCCCGGAGCGCCGGGGTCGACGTGGTACCAGTCGCGGACGTAGGCTTCGCGGGACACGTCGGCGGTGGAGATCCGGCGCTGCGCGGTGGCCCGGTCGATGCCCTGGAGCCGCATCGCCTGCGTGACCCGCCGCTCCGGCGGACCGTCGAGGCGGACGTGCGTGACGTGCGCGACGTCGCGCAGGACGATCGCGGCGCCGCGGCCGAGGATCACGGCGCCGTCGCGGGCGCAGGCGTATTCGTGCAGGACCTGCTCGGTCGTCTCGCGGAACCCCGGATCGTGGGGCGTCATCTGCGCCGCCACCGGGTGGGCGTAGGCCGCCAGCGTCGCCGGGACGAGATACGCCATCAGTCGGCTCAGCGTTCCGGCCGGCGGCTCCTCGCGGGCGACGACCTCGTCGAGCGGGACGGCCAGCCGGTCTGAGACCGCGAGCGGGATCGCCCGGTCGACGAACGGGACGCCGAGCAGCTTCGCCAGCCGCGGGCCGACCTCGCTGCCGCCGGCTCCATAGGAGGCGGAGATCGTGACCACGCGCGGCGGGCGGTCGCGCTCGGCCTCCGGTCTCATCGGCGCGCTCGCAGTCACGGCAGCAGTGAGCATCGCTCACGCCGGTCCGCAGCGCAACACCGAACCCCCGGCGCGGCGGGCCGACGGATGCTCAATCCGGGGCGGCCGCGGCCGAATACGGGGGTGCGGCCCGTCATCTGGGCCCCACGGCAACGCCAAGGAGCGCGCACCATGTTTCCCAGCCCCTATCTGCACAACCTTCTCGCCGATGCGCACGATTCCGAGCTGCTGCGCCAGGTTCGTCCGTCCCGTGGACGGTCGCGCCGGCCCTCGGCGCTGCGCGTCGTGCTCGGGCATCTGCTCGGGCATCACGCCAAGACCGGCTGACGACGACGCGATGCCGTCCGGTGATCAGGGTTTCATTCGCAGTCGGCACGGGAACCTGCGGACAAGTGCAGCGACATGGCTACCGTTAACGAAGTGATGCTTAAGCCCGATTCACTTGCGGAGCTCGAGATGGTGGTCTCACGGACCACCGGTGCTCCCGAAGCGGTGTTCGACCTCTCGGCGGCGCAGGCCGACGCGACGCAGGATGCGCTCGTCTACTACCGCCGGGTCCGGTTCGCCGGCGCGGAGATGGACACCGCGATGGTCCTCGAGCTGCGTGCCCTGGACGGGCTGAGCGATCAGACCGAGTCCCACGGCGAGGCGGCGGCCGTGGTTCGGGTCAGCTTTGCCGACGCGCGGACGCTCGCCGAGGCGACCGCCCTGTACGTCGCCGACCGCGACGTCGAGTCCTATCAGTCACCGGAGGAGCGCGCGCGGATCGCCTTGCTGTCCGAGCTCTCAGAGCCGCTGCGCCGGGTCGCCTTCGACCTGCGCGACGCCGAGATCCGGCTGGCCCGCCAGCCGGCCGGCGTCTCCTGAACGAAGTGGTCCGCTACGCGGCCCGCGCCGGGCCGGGCGTGCTCAGTCGTTAGGCATCGTCGTCCGCGGACGCGAGCGCTTCATGGATGCGCACCGCTCGCGATGTCATGGGTCCGTCGGTCGCGCTCGCGCTCGGCGGCAGCAGCCCCTGGGCCTGCCACGTGATCAGCGTCGCGATCTTCGCCTCCAGCTCCCAGCGCACGTAGCCTTGTGACGCCCGCCGCCGGCTGCCGTCGCGATGGCGCCCGCCAGGGTAGCGGTACACGAGGCGTCCGCCGGTCGTCAGCCCCTGGGTCCGCTCGGCGTCAAGCCAGTACAGCTCGATGACGCGCGCTCCCGCCACGAGCCGCTCGCGCACCGGCATTCCGAGCCGATCGAGCACCAGCGACTCCGGCGATCCGCGCTCGGCGCGCAGCCGGTCCAGTGCGACCGCGATGAACTCGTCGGGGCGCAGGCGCAGCAGAACCTGCATCGCCGCCAGCACGCGCGCCGGCGGCGTCGACGAGGCGCAGAACAGCGCTTCGAACGCCTGACCGCGGGTCAGGGCAAGCGACCGGCGCCCTGTCGAGAGATGGGGCTCATACGCTCTGGCGTGGCGAGATTCGATCACAGTTCCCTGCTCCTGTCGACGATTCGTGCGCTTGTCTGCCTGCCTGCGGATCCGGGCCGGCAGGGAGGCCTACCGGTGTCGCGCGCCGATCGGCGGCGCGCGCCGGGCTGACGGTGCGCCGTCAGCTCTCGGCCGGTTGAGGTTGTGCTGTCGTGGCACCGAATGGGGGATGGGGAAGATGCGGGTGGTGGGCGAGCTGCGGATGCGCGGCGGCGCCCGCGGCGGCCGGCCGCTGCACGTCGCGCTTGGTGATCGCGACATAGGCGACGAGCGCGACGAACACGACGAGCGCGATCGCGCTCACCGTTCCGTCGCCGAGGCCCAGGCCGCCGTTGGCCGGCTTGCTGAAGCCGTCGGCGAACGACGCCCCGAGCGGCCGGGTCGCGATGTAGGCCAGCCAGAACGCGGCGATCGGGTGCAACCCGCCGCGCCACCATCCCAGGGCCGGAATCGCGAACACGACCGCGAACAGCGCCGCGGACTCCCAGAAGCCGAGGTTCAGCGAATAGGCGGTGAGGTCGCCGGCCGCCGTGCCGAGCGCGAACGTGCCGAGCACCGCGGTCCAGTAGTACACCTCGCGGCGCCGGCTGTTGATGCTGTGGATCGACAGCGTCCCCTCGCTGCGGCGCCAGAGGAGGAACGTGGCGGCGACGATCGCGGCGAACACCGGCGTCGTCACCGCATACGGGATGTTGGCGCCGTCGTGGACGCCGTCGGCGGCCATCGTGCCGAACACCGCGACCATCATCACCGCGAACCAGTACACCGGCGCGCGGTACTCGCGGCTGCGCAGCTGCAGCCACAGCGCGAACCCCAGGCCGACGATCCCGACGGCGGCGGCGATCGGGACGCTGTGCTGGCCCATGAAGTCCGATATCGCCTCGCCCATGCCGGTGGTCAGCAGCTTCAGGATCCAGAAGATCGCGGTGATCTCCGGGACTTTGATCGCAAGCGAGCGTGTTCGAGCGTGGCGTCGAAGAGAGGGTTCAGTCATCGTCCTGCCTGACGTCGGTGTGCGCGGGCGGCTGGGGCCCCCAACCAGAATACTTTCGAGGGTGCCGATCGTCGGTTAGGAGAATCTAAAGGCGAGCGGCCCTCTCCATCTAACGATCGGCGCGGGCCGCCGCTTGCTGGAGGAATCGCGAAGTAGGCTAGTGCGCGTGCAAACCGGTCGGGGTTGTGCGTCGCGATGGCGCCCGTTCGCCTGAGCGATCGGGCCGCGGCACCGCCGGCGCCGGGCCCCGGCCCGATGCCCGACGATCTGCATCCGCGCCATCTGGTGGTGCGGGTGCTGGAGATCGCGGCGCTGATCGCCGTGGTCGCGATCGCGATCGGCGCGCTCCCCGGGCTCGGCGAGGTCAAATCGCGCCTGACGCACGCCGGACCGGGATCGGTCGCGGCGGTCGTCGTGGCCGAGATCGGGTCCTGCCTGGGCTACGTGCTCGTCTTCCGCTCGACGTTCTGCGCGCAGATGTCGTGGGGGCTGAGCTATGAGATCGCGATGGCCGAGCAGGCGGCCAACTCGCTGCTGCCGGCCGGCGGCGCCGGCGGCCTCGCGCTCGGCGTGTGGGCGCTGCGCCAGGCCGGGATGCCGGCAACTCACATCGCGCGGCGGACGGTCGCCTTCTTCGTCGTCACCAGCGCCGCGAACTTCCTCACGCTCGTGGTGGTCGGGCTGGCGATGTTCGCCGGGATCCTGGCGGGCTCGCAGTCGGCGCTGCTGACGCTGGTCCCCGCCCTGATCACCGCGCTCGGCGTGATCGGCGTGATCCTCAGCCCGCGGCTGCTGCGCGCGCTCGAACGGCGCGCGTCCGCGGCGGCTGACCGCACCCCCGCGGGCAGCGCCCCCACGGGCCGCGCGCGGCGCGCGCTGCGCGCGGCGCTGGGCACGCTCGCCGACGGCCTGGAGCAGGCGATCGTGCTGCTGCGCGGCCACAGCTTCGGGATCGTCGCCGGCTCGTTCTCCTACATGGCGTTCGACATCGCGGCGCTCGGGCTGGCGTTCGCCGCGGTCGGCCACACGCCGGCGTTCGGGGTCCTCGTGCTCGGCTATCTGATCGGCCAGCTCGGCAACCTCGTGCCGCTGCCGGGCGGGGTCGGCGGGACCGAGGGGGCGCTGATCGGCACGTTCGCGCTGTACGGCGCCAACCTGACCGGCGCCACGGCGGCCGTGCTCATCTACCGTCTGTTCCAGTTGCTCGTGCCCGCCCTGCTCGGCGCGCCGGCGTTTGCGATGCTGCGCCGCCGGCTGATGCGGGCCGACAAGCCCGCGCTCGTCTGCCAGCCGCTCGCGCTCGACGTCGTCGAGCTGCCGGCGCGACACGCGACCTGAACCCCACCTCGGCAGGGGAGCGATCTGACGTGAGCGAGCAGCAGCCGGAGGCCGGGACGGACCGCGAGCGCCCCCCGGCCGCGCCGGAAGCCACGTCGGAAAGCGCCCCCGACGCCTCGGTCACCGCCGACGCCGAGCTGCCCCCGCTCGACGAGCGGGCCGTCGCGGCGCTGAGCGAGGTCGGCCGCCACTGGGGCGGGGTCAGCGGCGACGGCGAGGCCCTCCGCGAGAGCCTGCCGGTCGACCCCGGCCTGCGCTACATCGACGCGGAGGCCTCGCGCCGGGGTGGGTTCGTCCAGATCCGCAGCGCCGCCCCGGGCGCCGACGATCTCGAGGCGACGCTCCGCGCGGGCGAGCCGGACCGCGAACCCGAACGCTGGCTGACCGCGGCGCGGCGCGTGCTGACCGGGCCGCCGCTGCGCAGCACGGCGATCGCCGAGGAGCGGATGCCCAACCTGATCGCGCTGCCGGTGCTGTCGCCCGACGCGCTGTCGTCGGTCGCCTACGGCCCCGAGGCGATGCTCGCGATCCTCGTGCTCGCCGGCAGCGCGCGGCTGAGCCTGTCGCTGCCGATCGCCGCCGTGCTCGTCGTGCTGATGATCTCGGTCGGTCTCGGCTATCGCCAGGTGATCCGCGCCTACCCGCACGGCGGCGGCTCCTACATCGTCGCCGGACACAGCCTCGGCCCGCGGTGGGGCCTGTTCGCCGGGGCGGGGCTGATCGTCGACTACATCCTCACGGTGGCGGTGTCGGTGGCCGCGGGCGTGGCCGCGGCCACCTCGGCGGTGCCGTCACTGAGCGCGGCGACGGTGCCGATCGGACTGGTGGTGATCGTCGTGCTCGTGCTCGGCAACCTGCGGGGGGTGCGCGCGGCGGGCGCCCTGTTCGCCGCTCCCACCTACCTGTTCGTCGCGGCGATCGCCATGATCGTCGTCGTCGGCCTGGTCAAGTCGGCCGCCCACGGCTTTCCGGCCGCCGCGCCGCCCGCGCGTCACGCCACCGAGGCCCTCGGGGTGCTGCTCGTCCTGCGGGCGTTCTCCTCGGGCGCGACCGCGATGACCGGGATCGAGGTGATCTCCAACGCGGTGCCGGTGTTCGAACCGCCCGAGGCCGACAACGCGCGGCGCACCCTGTCGGTGATGATCATCGCGCTCGTGGCGATGTTCGCCGGGGTGATCGTCGTCGCCCATCTCGACGGGCTCGCCCCCGGCACCCAGACCGTGCTCTCGCAGCTGGCGCACGACAGCGTCGGCGACGGCGTGCTGTACGCGTTCGTGCAGATCGCCACCACGCTCGTCCTGCTGATCGCAGCCAATTCGGCGCTCAACGGGTTCCCGCGGCTGCTGTACTTCATGGCGCGCGACGGTTACGCCCCGAAGGCGTTTCTGCACATGGGCGACCGGCTCGCCTTCACCGTCGGGATCGCCGTCCTCGCGGTCCCGTCGGCGATCATCTACGCGGCCTTCAACGGGCAGACCGAGCCGCTGATCCCGCTGTTCGCGGTCGGCGTGTTCGTCGCGTTCACCCTCGCCCAGGGCGCGATGGTGGTGCACTGGCGCGCCCACCGCGAGCCCGGCTGGCGGCGCGCCGCGGCGATCAACCTGGTGGGCGCCGTGCTCTCCGGGGCGGTCGCGCTGATCGCCGCCGCCACCAAGTTCGCCGCCGGCGCGTGGGTGGTGGTGCTGCTGATCCCGCTGATCGTCGTCGCCTGCCTGCGCGTGCACCGCCATTACCAACGCTCCGCCGACGCGCTCATCCCCCGGCCCGGCCACCCCGCGCTCGCCCGCGGCGCGCCGGCCGACGTGGCCCCGCGCGCGCCGGAGGAGCAGGACGCCCCCGCCGAGGTCCGGCACCTGGCGGTCGTGCCGATCTCGGCGCTGGACCTGGCGTCGGTGCGCGCGCTCGCCTACGCCGCGTCGCTGGGGGTGCCGGTGCTCGCGCTCCACGTCAGCCCGAGCGACGAGGAGGCCGAGCGCTTCCATCGGTACTGGCAGACGTGGGGCGACCACCTTCCGCTCGAGGTGGTCGTCTCCCCCTACCGGGCCACGCTCGCCCCGCTCGCCAGCTACATCGAGGCGCTGCACCTCCAGCGCCCGGAGATCACGCTCACCGTCGTGGTCGCCGAGATCGTCACCGCGCATCGCTGGGAGCAGGTGCTGCACAGCCGACACGCCGCGCGCCTGCGGCGGATCCTGCTCCGCCACCGGGGCATCGTCGTGACCAGCGTCCCGTTTCACCTCGGCGATCGCGTCACAGCAGGCCGGTGAGGATCGCCGCGCCGACGCCGGCGAGGACGGCCGCGCCGAGCAGCTCGCTACGCTCCTGGACCGCCTCGCCGAGCCGGCCGCCGAGCTCCAGGCCGGCGAGCGACATCGCGACGCTGACGACGCCGATCAGCACCACGGCGAGCACGAGCGGAGCGCGGCGCGGCGCGGCACGGCGCCGAGCGAGCCGGACACCTCCCGGCCCAGCAGCAGGCCGGCCACCGGCATCCCCGCCTCGAACAGCCCGAACACGATCGCCACGCGCACGCGCAGCGCGCGGTCGACCCCGGCCAGCCCGATCGCGATCGATGCCGCGAAGTTGCCCAGGCCGACCGAGGCCGCCACGAGCACCAGCGAGAGCACCGGGCAAGCCTACGGCGGCGCTCCGTCGCCGCCGGGCCTGCCGGCGCTGTGCCGATCAGCGCAGCAGATCGAGCGAGTTGGCCGCCGGGCCGCTGCCCGCGTCGTTGACGAAGTACAGGCCGTCACCGCCCGGCGCGACCGCCAGCCCGAACAGGTCGCCGGCGCCGTCGGCGACGAGCGTCTTGACGGCGACGGTGTGCCCGAAGGGGCTCGTCTCGACGATGTTGCCGTCGTCGCCGTTGGCGCTGATGATGTCGCCGCCGGGCGCGATCGTCAGCCCGAGCGGATCGTTGAGCGCGCCGCCCTGCGACACGGTGAGACCGCCTGCGCCCAGCGCGTTCATGCGGGTCATCGCGTGCGGGATCGCCGCGATCCGGTTGCCGTTGGAGTCGGCGACGTACAGCGTGTCGCCGGCGCCGAGGCCGACGCCGGTCGGACCCACGACGAGCGCGTTGGGGTCGGTGTGCTCGGCGAAGCCGGTCGCGATCACCTGGTTGGAGGTCACCCGCGGCGCCCAGCCGCCGCCGGCCGCGAGCGTGATTCGGACGACGGTCCCCTGGTCGACGACCTGTCCGTTCGCCGCCACGGTCCCGTTGAGCACGTTGGTCACGAACAGCGTCGCGCCGCCGCCGTGACCGACGGCCGTCAGGTCCCATGGCCCGTTGATGTCGGGCGCGGTGATCGTCTCGACGACCTGGCCGTCGGGGTTCAGGATCGTCAGCGCGCCCGGCCCGACCGCCGGCAGGACGCCGTTCGGAGCCGGCAGGCTGCCCACCACGACATCGCCGTCGGGCAGGATGGCCAGCGCGGTGGTCAGGCCCACCGCGGGGATCGACGTCGGCGCCGGCACCACCGCGAACACCGTCGCGGCGCCCGACGGGGAGACCTCGACGATGCTCGAGCCCGTGCCCTGGAGGTTCTGGGAGTCGTTGAAGTTGCTGACCAGGACGTCGCCCCGCGTCAGGTCACCGACCGTCCGCGGGACGACGGCCACGCCGTAGGGGTTGACGTCGCCGGCGGCGGCCCCGGCGGCGGGGACGGTGCTGGCGACCGGGGTGATCCGGTGCAGCGGGCCGAGGAAGCCCGACCGGGCGGACGCGCTCGCCGGCGCCGCAGCGGCGACGGCGGCAGCGGCCAGCGCAGCGGCTGTCCGGGCGGAAAAGGCGGCGGGAAGTCGCATCACGGGGTCCCTTTCGTTCGTGCCCCGGCGGGCGCCGGGGGCGTGTTCACGAACACTGACGCCGGGTGACCGGCTTCCTTCCCGCGCTCAGCGCCCGAGGTACGCCCGCTTGAGATCCTCGCTGCGCAACAGCTCGCCGGCGGCGCCCGACAGCACGAGTGACCCGGTGGCCAGCACGTAGCCGCGGTCGGCGATCGACAGCGCCATGGTCGCGTTCTGCTCGACCATCAGGATCGCTACGCCGGACGCGTGGACCTCCTTGATGATCTGGAAGTTCTGCTGGACGAGCGCCGGCGACAGCCCCATCGACGGCTCGTCCATCAGCAGCAGCCGCGGGCGCGACATCAGCGCGCGGCCCATCGCGACCATCTGCTGCTCGCCGCCCGAGAGCGTGCCCGCCAGCTGATCGCGACGCTCGTGCAGCCGCGGGAACAGCGTGTGGACGCGCTCGAGGTCCTCGATGAACGTCGCGCCGTCCTGCAGCACGGCGCCGAGCTCCAGGTTCTCGCGCACCGTCATCTGGCCGAACAGGCGCCGGTTCTCGGGGACGATCGCCATGCCGCGGGCGATCCGGCCCGGCACGTCGAGCCGGGTCACGTCGGCGTCGTCGAGCAGCACCCGGCCGCTGCGGGGACGGACCAGGCCGAGGATCGTCTTCAGCGTCGTCGACTTGCCAGAGGCGTTGCCGCCGAGCAGGCACACGAGCTCGCCGGCGGCGACCTCGATCGACAGCCCCTCGAGGATCCGCATCTTGCCGTAGTAGGTGGTGACGTCGTCGAGCCTCAGCAGCATCGGTCGCGCGCTCCGGTCATCAGGCGTCCGCGAGCGCCCCGGGGTCCTTGCCGAGGTAGGCCTCGATGACGGCCTCGTGCGTGGCGACCGCGGTGAACGAGCCCTCGGTGACCTTGACGCCGTGATCGAGCGCCACGACGCGGTCGGAGATGCCCTCCACGACGTGCATGTCGTGCTCGATGACGAGGATCGCCAGCGACAGCTCGTCGCGCAGCCGCGCGATCAGCTCGGTGACCTCATGGGTCTCGTTGGGGTTCATCCCGGCGGCGGGCTCGTCGAGCAGCAGCAGCCGGGGGCGGGTGGCGAGCGCCCGCGCGATCTCCAGGCGGCGCCGGTTAGCGTAGGACAGGCTGTAGGCGGGCTGGTCCCAGCGATAGCCCGCCAGCCGCTCGCCGAAGAACGACAGCACCTCCTCGGCGAGCGCCTGCACCTCCCGGTGCTCGCGGCGGGCGCGCGGCAGGCGCAGCATCGACTCCACCGGGCTCGCCTTCGTGGCGCCGTAGGTGGCGGCCAGCACGTTCTCGCGCACGGTCATGTTCAGGAACAGCCGCAGGCTCTGAAACGTGCGGGCGATCCCCACCCGCGTGATCCGGTGTGGGGCCTGGCCGGCGATGCTGTGGCCGGCGAAGCGGATGTCGCCCTCGCTCGGGGCATAGACGCCGGTGATCGCGTTGAACACCGTCGTCTTGCCGGCGCCGTTGGGCCCGATCACGCTGACGATCTCGCGGTCGCCGACGTGGAGATCGAGGGCGGTGAGCGCCGCCAGGCCGCCGAACCGGATCCCCAGGCCGTCGAGCTCCAGCAGCCGCCCGGCGCCGGCCTGCGCCGCGCGCGCGCTCACACCACCTCCACCCTCATCGTGCCGAGCAGCCCCTGGGGCCGCGCCGCCATCATCGCGATCAGGATCGCGCCGACGAGGATCTGCGCGGTGATCGACGGGTTGACGACCAGTCGCGACTCCCAGCAGCACGCCGCGACGTACAGGGTCGGAACGAGCGCGAGCAGGCGATGGCGCGGCTGGACGCGGACCACCGCGAACACCATGCAGATCAGCACGATGTAGAGGACGTTCCCGTATCCGGCCGGTGTGGACGGCACGATCACCCAGTCGTGCACCGCCGATCCGATCCAGCCGGCGCTGCCCGGCGACCCGGCCACCGCCGAGGACGAGATCGCGCCGACGATCGCGTGCAGCGCGAAGCCGAGCGCCGCCACGCCGGCGAGCACCGCGCCGAGCATCCGCCACGGGCGGACGCGCACGACGAGCGCGATCAGGATCAGCCCGTAGAACAGATAGCCCGCGTCGGTGGGGCTGGAGACCATCTGCTCACCGACGGTGACGACGATCCCGCCGAGCACCGCCCCGGCGATCGACCCGGCGCCGCCGAGCACGAGGCACGCGTAGATCAGGATCAGGATGTTGGGGGTGAAGTTGGTGGGGAACACGTTGTCCTGCTGCGCGGCGAAGATCGCCCCGGCCAGCGCGCCGACGACTGCGCCGAAGCTGATCGCCATCACCTTCAGCTTGCCGGTCGGGATCGTCATCGCCTCGGCCGCCAGCTCGTCCTCGCGCACCGCTCGCCACGCCCGGCCGGTGCGCGAGCCGTCGAGCATGTGCAGCAGCCCCATCAGGACGACGGCGGCGATCAGGGCGAAGTCGTAGTAGCCCGTCGGCGTGGTGATCTGGCCGCCGAAGCCGTGGATCGGATCGAGCCCGTAGAGGCCGTTGACCCCGCCCAGCGTGCCGGTGTCGACGTTGTTGACGAGCTCCATGAACGCCTGGCCGACGAACAGCGTGACGATCGCCAGGTAGTCGCCGGAGACGCGCAGCGACATCAGACCGATCAGCGCGCCGAGCACGCCGGCCGCGATCAGCACGATCGGAAAGGACTCGATCGACGGCAGCGGCGCCCCCCCGACGCCGCCGGTTCCGAGCGCGTGAGAGGAGAAGATCGCGTAGCCGTACGCGCCGAAGCCGAAGAACGCCACATAGCCGAGATCGAGCAGGCCGGCCCAGCCGACGGCGATGTTGAGACCGAGCGCCAGGATCGCGTAGATCAGGCTGTTGACCGCGACCGTCTCGATGTTGACGTTGAGCGACAGCTGGCCGAAGATCAGCCCGACCAGCAGCGCGGCGCCGAGGCGCGGCCACCAGCCCACGCGGTCGTCGAGCCAGGAGACGGCCCGGCGCCAGCCGGTGCCCTGGTCACGGCGGTCACCGTGCTGGGCCACCCATTCGTCGACTCCGATCGGCATCAGGGCATCACACCTTCTGCAGCGCGGGGCGGCCGAAGATCCCGGTGGGGCGGATCAGCATGGTGGCGATCAGGAGCCCGAACACGATCAGGTCGGTGTACTGGCTGGAGACATAGCTGGCGGCGAACGACTCGCAGAGACCGATGAACAAGCCGCCGATCATCGCCCCGGGAATGCTGCCGATGCCGCCCACGACCGCCGCGGTGAACGCCTTGAGTCCCGCCAGGAAGCCGATCGTGTTCGAGATCTGGTTGAACGCCAGCCCCGACATGACGCCGGCCACGCCGGCCATCGCCGAGCCGATGAAGAAGGTGAAGGCGATCGTCCGGTTGACGTCGATGCCGAGCATCTCGGCGGCCTCGCGGTCGGACGCGACGGCGCGCATCGACTTGCCCATCGTCGTGCGGTCGACCAGCATGCGCAGCCCGATCATCATCAGGATCGAGACGACGAAGATCGTGATCTGCACCGAGTCGATCTCGACGGAGCCGATCTTGATGCCGCTGTTGAAGGAGATGAACTCGTTGGTCTGATAGCTGCGGGTGAAGCCGCCGAACAGCAGCAGGACCGAGTTCTCCAGGATGAACGACACGCCCAGCGCGGTGATCAGCGGCGCGATCCGCGGCGCGTCGCGCAGCGGGCGGTAGGCGAAGCGCTCGATCAGCACCCCGAGCACGCCCGCGCCGGCGCCGGCCAGGACGAACATGACCACCACCAGCAGCGGGACCGGGATCGACAGCGAGGCCGGCCCGCCGAACCACTGGATCACGAAGTAGCCGATGAACGCCCCCACCATGTAGAGGTCGCCGTGGGCGAAGTTCAGCAGCTTGAGCACGCCGTAGACCATCGAGTAGCCGAGCGCGATCAGCGCGTACAGGAACCCGGTGGTGAGGCCGTTGATCAGGGTCTGGATGAATTCGTGCATCGCGGGTGCTCGGCATCGGACCGGCGGCGCCGCGGGCGGGTGTCCGCGCGCGACGCCGCCGGGTCGGTCCGATCTGCTCTGCCGCTACTTGGTCGGGATCGCGACGTACTTCCCGGCGCTGGAGATATGGAACAGGTAGCCGGGGCTGCCCGCCAGGTCGCCGTTTGGCTTGAACGCGATCGGGACGCCGAGCGGGTTGCCGGCGGCCGGGATGTCGGTCTTGCGGATCGCCGCGAGCACGGTGGAGCGGCTCGGCGTCCCGCCGCCCTTGCAGACCGCCGCGATCGCCTTCATGACGACGTCGGTGGCCGCGTAGGTCGGCACGCCGAACGCGCCGTAGGGGCCGTACTGCGCCACGCCGGAGACGATCGACTTGTCCAGCGCACTGCTCGAGGTCGAGATGTCGGGGCCGAAGTTCGACACGTACGTCCCCGCGATCTTGAACTGCGTCGGCGAGTCGGTGCCGTCGGTGCCGAACAGGATCGTGTGCTTGTGCTGCTGCTCGACGTCGAGGCCGAACTGCTGGGCGTTGGCCGCCGTCTGCCACGGCAGCACGGTGACCGTCTCGGCCGGGGTCAGCTGCGAGGTGACCAGCGACTGCAGCGCGCTGGCCAGCGTCGCGCCGGTGTCGGTGCCGTTGTAGGTCTGATGGTTGACCTTGACCCCCGCCTTGGTGAGGATCGGCGTCATCACCTTGACCAGGCCCTGTGAGTAGGCCTCGTCGTCGTCGATGATCAGCACCGCCTTGGGGTGCAGGTGGTTGATGATGTAGTTGGCGTCCTGGGGGCCCTGGACGTCGTCGTCGGGGACCACGCGGAAGAACGTCGGGTTGGCGCCGCTGGTGGCCAGCGCCGGCAGCGTCGCCGACCCGGAGATGAACGCCAGGCCGGCCCGGCCGAACAGCGGCCCGACGGCCTCGACCTCCTGGCTGCCCGCCGGCCCGATCGCCGCGACCGCGCTGGACGCGATGATCGCCTGGGTCTTGGTCGTGGCGATCGACGGCGTCAGCTGGGTGTCATCCTGCGACAGCGTGACGTCGGTGGCGTTGGCCTTGTTGTCGTCGGCCACCGCGAGCTGGGCGAAGTGCAGCTGCTCGAGGCCGAGCTGGGCGACCGGACCGGTGAACGGGCCCTCGATCGCGATCGACGCCGAGCAGGTCTTCTTCGCGGCTTTGGTGCCGGTCGAGGCGGCCGCCGCTTGGCTGGAGCTGCTGGAGCTGCTGGAGCTCCCGCAGCCCGCCGCGATCAGTGCGATCAGCACCGCCGCGGACAGGATCGTCCGTACCTTCATGGCTGTTGACTCCTCCTCTGGAGTTGGTCCTCGTTGTCGCCCTGGTAAGCGGGCGTTCCGTCGGGGTAATACGCCTCGGCCGGAGACCCAGCCGGCCGGAACACCGCAACGACCCGCATCGGCGCCGCGCCGGTGTTCTCCAGGCAGTGGACGGTCCGGGCCGGCAGCTGGATGCACGATCCCGCCGACAGCGGTCGCTCGTCGGCGCCCGCGTGCATCACGCCCTCGCCGTCGAGCACGTAGATGACCTCGTCGTAGTGGTGATAGTGGTCGGGCGCGCGAGCGGTCGGGATGTATCCGACGAAGTGGGTGGCCGAGCTCAGGCCGGTGGCCGGGTCGGCGAGGATCCGGAACTCGCGCTGGGCGGTGGCCTGCCCGGCGGTCTGCTCGGCCAGCCGGCTCAGCGCCGGGCCGTGTCGTGGCGCTGCTTCCGGCTCGGGATCGGGGATCCGGACGGCGACGATGCGCAGCGGCTCGGTCCCCGTGGTCTCGAGCGCGAGCTCGGTCCCGGGCGGGAGAGCGAGGGCGGTCTCGGGCTCGAGCTCGTGGATGTCGTCGCCGATGTGCGCGCGGCCGCGACCGCTGAGCACGAACATCGTCTCCTGCACGCCGTCGACGGCGAACGGCTGCGTGCGGGTGCCGGGCGGGCACTCCAGCACCGCCTGCGCGAGCGGGTCAAACCCGGTCTGCTCGCCGAGCATCGGCGCCACTCGGAGGCCGTTGGGCACCGGGCGCGGCGGCACGTCGGCCGTGTGGACGACGGTCACCGCGCTGGAAGGATTGGATGTCGGCATCGTGGGGCGTGCGGACGCGAGCGCCGCGCTGTGAGGATTCGTCTGCCACCGGCGCACACCTGCACGCGGGAGCTACTGCAGGCTCGCCTCCAGCACGATCTCGGTGCCCGCCAGCGCCAGCGAGACCGGACAGGTCTCCTTCGCCTGGCGGGCCAGCGCGGCGAACGCATCGGCCTCGATCCCCGGCACGTCGCCGACCGTGGTCACCGTGATCCGGGTGATGCGGAAGCCCTCCTCGCGCCGTTCGAGGCGCACCCGCGCGGTCGTGCGCAGGTCGCGCGGGGGTGTGCCCGCGCTCGACAGCAGATCGGCGAGCGACATCGTGAAGCAGCCGGCCTGCGCGGCCGCGATCAGCTCCTCGGGATTGGTCGCGCGCTCGGAGTCCTCCACCCGGGCGTGGAGCGTGAACGCGCCCTCATAGGCGCCGCTGTCGAGCCCGATGCGCCCACCACCCTCGGGCACGGTGCCTTGCCAGCTTGCGTGGGCACTGCGACTGACGCTCAAGCGCGGGTCCCTCCTCCTCGAGTCTCAATTTGTATGGTGATCAAACCATTCTCACCTGGACCGCGCAACCTTTCCCGCCCAGCAAGGAGCTGACGATGGCTGACGTGCTCGACTCCACCAGCGACCTCGCCCACGCGCGCGACCGCTTCTCCTCGCTCACCGGCGGCTTCGCCTTCTTCGACGCGCCGGGGGGCACGCAGGTCCCCGACGAGGTCGGCGAGGCGATCGCCCGCGCGCTGCGCGAGGCCAGCGCCAACCTCGGCGCGGTCTACGCGACGAGCCTGCGGGTCAGGGAGATCCTGGAGCGCGCCGAGGCGGGCGCGGCGCGCTTCCTGGGATGCTCTCCCGAGGAGATCACGTTCGGGACGAACATGACCTCGCTCAACTTCGCGCTCTCGCGCACGGCCGGTCGCGGGTTCGCCGCCGGCGACGAGATCCTGATCTCGTGCGCCGACCACGACGCCGGCGTCGCGCCGTGGCTGGAGCTCGCGCACGACCGCGACCTCGTGGTCAAGCGGATCGAGCTGCACCCCGACACGACGCTCGATCTCGACGACCTGCGCGCCAAGCTGTCGCAGCGCACCCGCGTGGTGGCGTTCGCGTGGGCGTCCAACGCCGTGGGGACGATCGTCGACGCCGCCGCGGTCTGCCGGCTGGCGCACGAGGCCGGGGCGCTGGCCTGGGTGGACGCCGTCCACTACGCCGCCCACGAGCCGGTCGATGTGCGCGCGGTCGGCGCCGACGTCGTGCTCTGCTCGCCCTACAAGTTCTGCGGCCCCCACCTCGGGATCGCCTACGGCCGCGCCGCCGTGTCCCGATCGTGGCGCCCCTACAAGGCCCGGCCGGCGTCGATGGAACCGCTCGGGCGCCGCTTCGCCACCGGCACGATGCCCTACGAGCTGCTGGCCGGCTTCAACGCCACCCTGGGCTACCTGGACTCGATCGGCGGCTTCGGGGCGATCGTCCCCTACGAGCGCGGCCTCGGCGAGCGCTTCCTGGCCGCCCTGCCCGAGACGGTCACGGTCTACGGTCTGCCGACGATGGAGGGCCGGGTGCCGACCTTTCTGATCAACGTCGACGGCGTGCCGGCGGCCGATGTCGCCGCCCGGCTCGCCGACCGGCAGATCGGCGTCTGGGCCCACGACTCCTGGTACTCGCTCGACCTCTACCGGCGCCTGGGCTACGAGCACGAGGCCGTTCGGATCGGCTTCATCCACTACAACACCGCCGAGGAGGTCGACCGCCTGGTCGCCGCGCTGCAGTCCGCGCACGGCTGAGACGCGGACTGCTCGGCCCGGCGCCGCACGCGTCAGGCCCCCTGCTCGGCGTCGAACATCTCCACCAGCCGGCTGCGCGCCTCCCACAGGCTCGGGAACTGGCGCTGGGTGATGAGCTTGCCGAGCACCGGCACGGGAACGCCCTGGATGCCGACGCTCTCCTCGCCGATCGCCCGGGCGACGATGCTGTAGTGGCGAAAGCGCCACAGCCGCAGCCGCTCGTCCCAGTCGGTGAGCACCTCCGCGACGCGGTGCAGCGACTCGTGCTCGCGGCGACGGCGGTAGATGTCGGTGAGCCCGACGCCCGCCCGGCTCAGCGCCCGCTCGAACGCCGCGCCGAGCGCCGGGGTGGCGCGGGCCAGCGCGCGGAAGCCGGGCGAGTCAAAGCCGCTGCCGTGGCCGAGGGCGGCACGGACCTCCTGATAGTCCCAGGTGTCGAGCTTGTCGAGCATGTCGAGCTGTGCGGTGACGTACTCCAGGCACAGCACGGCACGGGTCATCAGGCGGGCGGCCTCCGCCAGCTCGCCGGCGTCGATCTGCCGGGTCGTCTCGTGTACCTCGCTGACCGCCAGCTTGAGCCACAGCTCCGACGCCTGGTGCACGGTCTGGAACACGAGCTCGTCGCGATGGCGGCGCTCCTGTGGCGGCTTCTGCAGCGCGAGCAGCTCGTCGGTGCGCAGGTAGCGCTCGTAGTCGCTCGCTCCCGCGCCGGGCAGGATCGGGCCGTTGTCGCCGTCGGTCATCGTTCGCCTCCGTCTGCCGTCTGCGATCGCGGGCCGGGGTCGGGCGGGGCGAGGATCCCGGCCAGCGTGGACAGGTCGATGTTGCCACCGGAGACGATGCACGCCACCCGGCCCGTGCCGCCCGCCCCCGCCAGCGCCGCCGCCGTGGCCAGCGCGCCGGCGCCCTCGGCGATCACCCGCAGGCGCAGCGCCAGCACGCGCACCGCGTCGGCCGCATCCTCGATCGAGACCGCGACCGCCCGGTCGACCACCTCGAACAGCCGCGGCCACAGCTGCTCCAGCACCCCCCGGCTGCCGGAGCCGTCGACGAACGACGGCTCGTAGTCGGCGTCGACGGGCTCGCCGGCGGCGATCGCCGCGCACAGCGCTGCGCCGGTGGCGGGCTCGGCGGTGACGATCCGCACCTCGGGGCGACGCGCGGTGATCGCGCTGGCGATGCCGACGGCCAACCCGCCGCCGCCAACCGGGATCACGACCGCGTCGACGTCGGGCAGGTCCTCGAGGATCTCCAGCCCGATCGTGCCGTTGCCGGCCATCACCGCCTCGTCGGCCACCGGGTGCACGAACAGGCCCTCGACGCCGTCCACGCGGCTGGTGACGATCGCCCGCCACCAGTCGTCGTAGGGCAGGCGCAGCACGCGTCCGCCGAGCCGCTCGATCGCGTCGAGCTTGGTCTGGGGCGCGTGCTCGGGGACCGCGATGGTCGCCGGCAGGCCGAGCTCCCGGGCCACCCAGGCGACCCCCTGCGCCATGTTGCCGGCGCTGGCGGTGACCAGGCCCCGCTCGCGCGCCGCCCGCGGCGCGCTGCGGATCGCGTTGGCGGCGCCGCGGATCTTGAACGAGTTGATCGGCTGCAGCGTCTCGAGCTTGCAGTGGATCTCCGCCGGAATCCCGTCGACCGCCAGTCGGACCAGCGGCGTACGCACCGCGACGTCGGCGATCCGCTCGCGGGCGGCCTCGATCTCCGCCAGGTCGATCACCGCGCCGCCCCGGTCACCGCGCCGCCCCGGTCACCGCGCCGCCCCGGTCACAGCGCCGCCCCGGTCACAGCGACACCTCGGTGCCGAGCCCCATCTCCCGCGCACGCGCCACGGCGAGGCGGGCAGCGGCGAGATCCTCCACGCCGAGCCCCAGGGAGCGAAACAGCGTCAGCTCGCCGGGATCGAGCCGGCCCGGAGCGAGCTGCGCCACGACTTCGCCGAGCTCGGCCCGGACGTGCTCGATGCCCGCGATCTCGCCCTGCGCCAGCGCGAGCCGGAACTCGCCCGCCTCGTGAGCGAGCGACGCGCGGCTGTCGCAGAACAGGGCCGCGGCCGCGACCGTGCGCGGCTCGATCTCCCACACGGCCGGCATGCTCGCGCCGACCGCGTTGATGTGGGCGCCCGGGCTCAGCCAGCCGTGCTCGAGCACCGGCCGCCGCGCGCTCGTCGCGGTGACGATCACGTCGGCGCCCTCCACCGCCGCGCGGGCACTCGCCGCAACAACGGCGCCAGCCGCCGCCAGACCGGCGCCGTCCGCCGCCAGCATCCGGGCATGATCGGCGGTGGGCGCATAGACCCGCACCTGCTCCCAGTCGCGGACGCCAGCCAGCGACCGCAGGTGGGCTCGACCCTGGACCCCGGCGCCGAGGATCGCCAGCACGCGCGCGTCCGGTCTCGCCAGCGCCCGGGTCGCGACGGCCGTCACCGCGGCGGTGCGGATCTCGGTCACCGCCGAGGCGCTGAGGATCGCCGTCGGGATGCCCGTCTCGCCATCGAACAGGGTCACCGTCCCCTGGTGGGTGTCGAGCCCGCGCGACGGGTTGCCGGGGATCAGGCACAGCGCCTTGAGCCCGAACATCGCGCCCTCGCCGCCCCCGGAGGCGAAGCTGGGCATCAGCCCGATCAACCCCGGCGCGCCCGCCAGCTCGACGACCGAGCGCAGCGGCGTGCAGGCCTCCCCCCGCGCCTGGGCGGCGAGCGCGGCGGCCATCGCGCG